>JAGRFQ010000102.1:23738-34493 GCA_020445945.1 Rhodocyclaceae bacterium | reverse complement strand
GAGCCGACGCGCGTGGTGTAGGCCTTGGTGATGCCGAGCACGTAGTGCAGCATGTTCGGCCCCACCCCGGCGCCGGCCGCGGCGGCGCCGGCCACACAGTTGCTGGAGGTCACGAACGGATAGGTTCCGTGGTCGATGTCGAGGAGCGTGCCTTGCGCCCCTTCGAACAACAGATTGGCGCCTTCGCGGTGAGCGTCGTACAAGGCCCGCGGCACGTCGGCCACCAGCGCGGCCAGGCGCGGCGCCATGGCCAGCGCGTCGTCGAGCGTTTTCTTGAAATCCACCGCCTCGGCCCGGTAGTACTGGGTGAGCATGAAGTTGTGGTAGTCGAGCAGCTCGGCGAGCTGTTCGGCAAAGCGCTTGGGGTGCATCAGATCCTGCAGGCGCAGGCCACGGCGGGCGACCTTGTCTTCGTAGGCAGGGCCGATGCCGCGCCCGGTGGTGCCGATCTTCTGCGCGCCGCGCGCGACCTCGCGCGCCATGTCCAGCGCCTGGTGATAGGGCATGATCAGCGGGCAGGCTTCGGAGATGCGCAGCCGCTCGCTCACGCTCACCCCGGCCGCTTCGAGCTTGTCGATTTCCTTGAGCAGCGCCTCGGGCGACACCACCACACCGTTGCCGATGTAGCACGCCACGCCGGCACGCAAGATGCCCGACGGGATCAGGTGGAGGACCGTTTTCTGATCGCCGATGACCAGCGTGTGGCCGGCGTTGTGGCCGCCCTGAAAGCGCACCACGCCCTGCGCATGATCGGTGAGCCAGTCGACGATCTTGCCCTTGCCTTCATCACCCCACTGGGTGCCGATGACGATAACGTTCTTACCCATTTGCTGCGTTCTCTCCCTCGAGCGGTACGACCGTCCACCGGTCGCCCTGCAAAACAAGCTGGCGATCACATCCCGCCTCGCCCCAGTGTCCATCATGCCCCGGCAGCGCATCGACCACAATTTCGCCCTGCGCGCGCAGCGCTGCGATGGCCTCGCGCAATGCGGGCGCGGGGTTCGCCGGCGCCAGAATCGCGCCCGGCAGCGCCACCGCCGGCAAGCGCTGAACGAGCTCGCGCAGATCGAGACTGAAGCCGGTTGCCGGCCTGCCGCGGCCAAACGCGCGCCCTACCGAATCGTAACGCCCGCCCAGCGCCAACGCGCTCGGCGAATGGCTGCCGTAGGCCGCGAACACGACCCCGCTGTGATAGTGGTAGCCGCGCAGGTCGGCCAGGTCGACGCTGATCGGCAAGCCCGGCAGGGCATCGGCGATCTGTTCGAGCGCATCGAGCGCAGCGGCCACCTCGGGCCATGCCGGCAGTATCGCCCGCGCTTCGGCCAGCACCTCGATGCCTCCGTACAGGCGCGGCAACGCCAGCACTGCGCTGCGCACTGGCTCGGCCACCGCGGCCAGGCGCTCGGTCAGCCCCGGCACATCCTTGTTCTGCAGCAGACCGAACAGTTCGCGCACCGCGTCGTCATCCAGCCCGGAAGCGCCAACCAGCGCCCGGAACAGGCCGACGTGGCTCAGGTCGATGCGCGAGGTCGGGACATCGGCGATGCGCAGCACATCGGCGAGCAGCCGAATCATCTCGATATCGGCCTCAATCCCGGCGTGTCCGTAGAGTTCGGCGCCGAGCTGGATCGGCTCGCGCGAGGCCGTCAGCGTCGCCGGCAGGGTATGCGCCACGGCGCCGCAATAACACAGCCGGCTGACGCCCTGACGGTTGAGCAAATGAGCGTCAATGCGCGCGACCTGCGGCGTCATGTCGGCGCGCACACCGAGCGTGCGGCCCGAGATCTGATCGACGGACTTGAAGGTGCGCAGGCGCAGATCCTGCCCCGAGCCGGTGAGCAGCGAGTCGAGATACTCGATCAGCGGCGGCACCACCAGCTGGTAGCCGTGCAGGCGGAACGCATCGAGCAGTTGCCGGCGCAGATGCTCCAGCGTGTCCGCCTCCGGCGGCAGCACATCTTGGAAATATTCAGGGAGAACCCAACGCATGGCGTGTGTTTTTTCAGCTAAAAATCAAAAGAAGGAGAAGCCCGAGGAGCATCGAGCCCAACCCGATGAAACGGATCTGTCCATCCGCCAGTTGCAGGATGCGGGTGAAAGTCTCGCGCCACGCCCTGGGGGAAACAAAGGGCACGAGACCTTCAAGAATCAGCATCAACGCCAGCGCCGTGAGCAGCGACGACGTCATTCAGCCAGCGACTTCCCCGACGCTCCACCCTTGCGCAGATACTTGAAGAAATCGCTGTTCGGCTCGACCACCAGCACGTCGCGCTTGTCGGCGAAGGTTTCGCGGTAGGCCTGCAAGCTGCGGTAGAAGGCGTAGAACTCGGCATCGGCGGTGAAGGCCTCGGAGTAGATTGCGGTCGCCTTGCCGTCGCCCTCACCCTTGACGCGCTGCGCATCGCGGTAGGCTTCGGCGATGATGATCTCGCGCTGACGATCGGCATCGGCGCGGATTTTCTCGGCCGCCGCCGCACCTTCGGAACGCAGCTCGTTAGCCACCCGCTTGCGCTCGGCCTCCATCCGCCGATACACCGACTCCGACACCTCGGTGGGCAAATCGACGCGCTTGAGCCGCACGTCGAGAATCTGCACGCCGATCTTGCGCGTATCCTCGTCGGCCTTGTCGCGCATCTTGTCCATGATCTCGTCCCGCTGGCCGGACACCACTTCGTGCACCGTGCGCTTGCCGAACTCTTCGCGCAGACCGGCGTTCACGGTCTGCTCGATGCGGGTGCGGGCACGCTGCTCGTCGCCGCCCACCGAAACGAAGTACAGACGCGGGTCGGAGATGCGCCACTTGACGAACAGATCCACCAACACGTTCTTCTTCTCGGAGGTGATGAAGCGCTCCGGCTCCGGCGTGTCGAGGGTCAGAATGCGCTTTTCGAAGTAGGTGACGTTCTGGATCATCGGCATCTTGAAGTTGAGGCCGGGCGCCTGGATCACATTCTTGATCTCCCCGAACTGACGCACGATGGCGTACTGACGCTTGTCGACCGTGAACATCGACATCGACAGCAGCGCCAGTGCGAACAGCACGACGCCGAGAAGGATGGGCATGCGGTCGCGCATCAGCGGCCTCCCGTATTACGGCTGCTACGAAGGAAATCGCGGTCGCGCACATCGTCGATGCTCACTTCACGCGGCACAGAGGCGCCGACGGCCGGCGTTGTCGGTGCATTTTGCTGCACCGCCGCCGGTTGCGCCCCACCCGCCGCCTCGATCAGCTTGTCGAGCGGCATGAACAGCAGATTGCCGTTGCCCTTGGTGTCGACCATCACCTTGGTGGTGTTGGTATACACATCCTGCATGGCTTCCAGATACATGCGCTCACGGGTCACCCGCGGGGCCTTGCGGTACTCGGCCAGCACCTGGGAGAAGCGGCTCGCCTCACCTTCGGCATTCGCCACCACCCGCGCGGCGTAACCCTCGGCCTCCTGCGCCAGCCGCGAAGCGGTACCGCGTGCTTTCGGAATCACGTCGTTGGCATAGGCCTGCCCTTCGTTGCGCTGGCGCTCCTTGTCCTGACCGGCCTTGACCGCATCGTCGAAGGCGGCCTGCACCTGCTCGGGCGGCTGCGCGTTGCGCATCGTCACCTGGCTGACCTGAATGCCGGTCTGATAGCGGTCGAGAATCGACTGCATCAACGTCTTGGCCCGCACCGCAATTTCCTCACGCCCCTCGTACAGCACAAAGTCCATGCGGCTACGGCCGACAATCTCGCGCACCGCCGTCTCCGCCGCCTGCGCCACGGTGTCATCCGGATGGCGGTTGTTGAACAGGTAGTCTTCCGGGCTCTTGAGCACCCATTGCACTGCAAACTGGATGTTGATGATGTTCTCGTCATCGGTCAGCATCAGCGCCTCGCGCAGCACCTTGTTGCGCTCCGCGCCGCGATAACCGACTTCGATCGTCCGCACCCCGGTCACGTCGACCAGTTCGTGAGTCTCGACCGGAAACGGCAGGCGCCATTGCAGGCCCGGCTCCGTGGTTTGTACATAATCGCCAAAGCGCAGCACCACGCCGCGCTGGTTGGCATCGACGATATAAAAGCCGCTGGCACCCCACACGATCAGCATCAGCACGATGATCGCCCCGATGCCGCCGGTGAACTGCCCCGGGCTCAGGCTCGGCATGCCGGGGCCACCCCGACCGCCACCGTCGCCGCCGCCCCCGCCACGACGACCGAACAGGCCCCCGAGACGGCGATTGACGTCGCGCCACAAATCATCAAGATCGGGCGGCCCGTCTTTGGGCCGGTCCGGCTCTTGGTCGTTCCCCTGGTTTCCCCAGCGAGGATCATTAAGCGACATGAATCTTTCCGTTAGGAATGAAGTGGATCGTAATTGGAGGAGTTCGAACGAGACGCTTCGCTATCGCGCGTGACGGCATGGAAGCCGCCGACCGCCTCAATGAGCGCAAGACGCAGCAAATCAAGTCCTTCGCCAGTCTTTGCGCTTACGAAAACGCGCCTGATTCTATCACAGGCATCCCGATCGAAATGCGCCGGTGCCCGGGTGGTATCGATCTTGTTCCACACCATCACCTGCGGCAGATCGCCCGCACCGATTTCGGCCAAAACGCCATTCACCGCCTCGACCTGGGCGTCCCGGTCTTCGCTGCCCGCATCGACCACATGCAGCAACAGATCGGCGGCCACGGTTTCCTCCAAGGTTGCATGAAACGCGGCCACCAGAGAGTGCGGCAGCTCGCGAATGAATCCGACCGTATCGGACAGCACAATGTTCCCGGCCTCGCCCAGATACAGTCGCCGGGAGGTCGTATCGAGCGTAGCGAAGAGTTGGTCGGCAGCATACGTGCCGGCCTTGGTGAGCGCGTTGAACAGTGTCGACTTGCCGGCGTTGGTGTAACCCACGATCGACACCGACATCACGTCGCGACGCTGCCGTGAGCGACGCCGCACCCGCCGCTGGCTTTCGAGTTTGGCGAGGCGGCCGCGCAGCGCCTTGACGCGCTGGCCGAGCAGCCGGCGGTCGGTCTCGAGCTGGGTTTCGCCCGGGCCACGCAAGCCGATCCCGCCTTTTTGCCGCTCAAGGTGAGTCCAGCCGCGAATCAGGCGGGTCGACAGATGCTCCAGCTGGGCCAGCTCGACCTGCAGCTTGCCCTCGTGACTCTTGGCGCGCAGCGCGAAGATGTCGAGAATCAGCGCAGTGCGATCGACCACCCGGCATTCGAGCAGGCGTTCGAGGTTGCGTTGCTGGCCGGGCGCCAGTTCGTGGTTAAAGATGACCAGATCGGCTTCGTGGGCGCGCAGGGTTTCGGCCAGCTCGGCCGCCTTGCCCTTGCCAACATAGAGCGCCGGATCGGGCGCACGACGCTTGGCGCGCATCACTGCCTCGACGTGCGCGCCGGCGCTGGCGGCCAGCAATCCGAGCTCGGCCAGGCGCTCTTCGATCGCGCCCTGACCGAAATCGACCTGCACGAGGACCGCCCGCTCGCCGTATCCCGGGCGGTCAAACATGCGCCGAAACTCCGTTCAGCACTGCATTTACGATGACGCCATCAGCCGTTGTTTTCACTCGGCTCCTGCTGCTGAAAATTGACCGGGCGCGCGGGCACGACGGTCGAGATGGCGTGCTTGTACACCATCTGGGTCACGGTGTTCTTGAGCAGCACGACGTACTGGTCGAAGGATTCGACCTGGCCTTGCAGCTTGATGCCGTTGACGAGGTAAATCGACACCGGCACATGCTCCCGGCGCAGGGCGTTAAGGAAGGGGTCTTGCAGCAGTTGGCCTTTATTGCTCATGGTTAGCCTCTATCTTTATGTTGTCGTAATTTATCGGATTTCGCACTGCAACACCAATGCGCTGTCGCGGTCGATTTCCCGGTGTGGATTCATTGCTTGTCGGCGTACGGATTGCTGCTTGAGCGGAATTGTATCCGCAACGGCGTACCTTGCAGCTTGAACGCCTCCATGAAGGTTCGCATCAGATAGCGCGTGTAGCTCGCCGGCACATTGTCGAGCCCCGAGCCGTGGATCACCACGATCGGCGGATTGCTGCCGCCCTGGTGAGCGTAGCGCAGCTTGGGGCGGAACATGCGGCTCTTGGGCGGCGCCTGTTTGGTCACCGCCTCTTGCAGGGTGCGCGTCAGGCGCGGCGTCGACAGCTTGGCCATCGCCGCGGCAAACGCGCTATCAACCGATTTGAGCAGCCCGGCAATACCCTGCGCCTTGAGCGCCGAGATGGTGTGGGTGCGCGCAAAATCAAGAAAGTGCAGCTTGCGCGCCATGTCGTTCTTGAGTTGCTCGCGGCGGTAGTCGTCGACGTCGTCCCACTTGTTGAGCGCCACCACCAGCGCGCGCCCGGTTTCGAGCACAAAGCCGGCGATGTGCGCGTCCTGATCCGACACGTCCTGGCTCGCATCGAGCACCAGCACCGCCACGTTGGCCTGCTCGATGGCTTGCAGGGTCTTGATGACCGAGAATTTCTCGACTGCCTCGAAGACCTTGCCGCGCCGACGCAGCCCGGCGGTATCGATCAGCGTGTAGGCTTTTCCGTTGCGCTCGAAAGGCACCGAAATGGCATCGCGCGTAGTGCCCGGCATGTTGAACGCAATCAGCCGTTCCTCGCCCAGCAAGGTGTTGATCAGGGTCGATTTGCCAACGTTCGGCCGCCCGACGATGGCGACCCGCGGGCCGCTCGCCTCGGCGTCGTCCTCGGCTTCGTCCGCCGGGAAGACCTCGAAGATTTCGTCGAGCAGCGGGCGCACGCCATCGCCGTGGGCGGCCGAAATCACCAGCGGCGTGCCCAGCCCGAGCGCGTGGAACTCGGCCCCCGCCATCGCGCGATCCATGCCCTCGCCCTTATTGACCACCAGAAACACCGGCCGGTCGGCGCGGCGCAGACGCGCGGCGATGTTCTCGTCGTGCGGGGTCAGCCCGGTCCGCCCGTCGACCATGAACAACAACACGTCGGCCTCGGCAATCGCCTGCTCGGCCTGACGCGCCATCTCGTGCATGATGCCGTCCTTGGCGACGGGGTCGAAGCCCGCGGTGTCGACCACCAGATAGCTGCGCTCGCCCTGCCGGCCGATGCCGTAGTGGCGGTCGCGGGTCAAGCCCGGCTGATCGGCCACCAGCGCGTCGCGGCTGCGGGTAAGGCGGTTGAAGAGCGTGGACTTGCCAACATTGGGCCGTCCAACAAGAACCAGGGTGGGTTTCACTTGATCGTTTTCACTCAGCGCGGCTCGAGGACCAGCACACGCCCGCCACGCGTCTGCACCAGCACCGCATCGCCCTTGGCGCGCGGCGCAACAACAATCGCCGAACCGTCGGTCTCGGCGCGTCCGATGAAGGCGCCGGTGTCGCGGCTCAGCAGATGCAGATAGCCTTCACTGTCGCCCACCACCACCCCCGCGGCGGTGGCCAGCGGTGCGCTCAACCCGCGCCGGGCAAGCGCGCTCTGGCGCCACATGCTGGCGCCGCTGAAAGCATCGAGCGCCGACACCGCGTCACCATCCTCGGTCACATACACTTGACGCGCATCGCGGCTGATACCGTTGCTTGACGACAACGGCCGGCTCCAGATCATCTTGCCGTTGGAGACATCGAAACACGCCACCCGCCCCTGGAACGTTGCCGCGCACAGGTTCTGGCGATGCAGCACCGGCGCACCGACCACATCGGCGATACGCTCGAGTTCGGTCGCGCCGGTCGGCACGGTCACCGTCAGCTCCCAGATCAGGCCACCGTTGGCGAGGTTGAATGCGGCCAGCTTGCCGCCGGGAAAGCCGGTCACCGCCACGTTCTCTTCCACCAGCATGCCGGACTGGTTGCGCAGCGTCAGCGGCGGTGTGGTGCGGCGGTAGGTCCAGCGCAGCGTACCGTCCTTGCGGTCGAGCCCGAACAGACGGTTGTCGGAACTGCGCACGATCACGAAGTCGCGCGCCAGCGCCGGCGTGGAGAGCACCTCGGCGTTGACCGCCGAGCGCCACTGCTCGGCCCCGCTGTCGGCGTCGAGCGCGATTACCTGGCCGAGGCGGTTGGCCACCACGGCGAGGCGTGCGTCGGCGCCGACGCCGGCGGTCAGCCCGCCCTCGATGTGCACCCGCCAGCGCGTCTGGCCTGCCCCGCCAAAGCGCGCCACGTCGCCCGCTTCAGCGGCGGCAAGCACATCGTCGCCGACCACGGCGGGCTCGAACAGATACACCCCGGCCTCACCGATGCTGGCCGACCAGCGGGTCGCCAGACTGGCCGACGCCTGGAAGGCGGGGAGCGGCGCCATCTTGGGGGTGTCGTCCGCGAACGGATTGAGCGAGGCGCAGGCGGGCAGCAGCAGCGCGGCAGCGAACGCCGGGATCAGGGCAAGGACACGGCGCATCATTGGGCAGCTCCGCTCAGGGCATCGCGCTTGAGGCGAATGATTTCAACACTCCGGTCGCCCCCCGCATTGATCGCGGTGGCAGCGTCGATCGCCGCCTGATAGGCCTCGCGCGCCGCCGCCGGCTGACCGGCTGCGACCAGCACGTCGCCGCGGGCGTCGTGGTAGCGTACCCCGAGCATCGGCACCGTCGGCGTGGCCAGCAAGGCCTGCGCGGCGTCCACCTCGCCGGCATCGAGCTTGACCGCGGCCAGGCGCAGGCGCGCAATGTCGCGCAAGGTCTGCTCCGCCGCATTGTCGGCCACCCACTGCAGCGGCAACGCGGCATTGCCGGCATCCCCCGCGGCAAACTGGACCTTGGCCGACGTCAGTGCGGCCAAGGGTGCGTACGCCGTGCCATCGAATTTTTCGAGAATCTGGCCGGTTGCCTGACGTGCCGCCGCGGCGTCGTTTTCGGCCGCCGCGCGCTGAACCGTGCTGTACAGCGCCGCCGCCTCGGCGGACTGCTTGCGCTGATACCACTGCCAGCCCTGCCAGCTCAGCGAGGCAACGGCCGCAGCAACCACCAGGCTGGTAATCAGCTGGCCGTACTGCGCCCACCACGCCTTCATCTCGGCGAGTTGTTCCTGCTCTTCTAGGTCATACACTGCCATTGTCGTCATCCACGGCCAAAAGGAGATCGGCCAACATATCGGCCAGTTGATCGGCGGCAACCCGGCGTTGCTCGCCCGCGTCGCGCAAGGGCTTGAGGGTCACCTCGGCCGCTTGCGCCTCATCGTCGCCGATGATCACGGCGAACGGCGCGCCCGAGCCATCGGCCTTTTTCATCTGCGACTTGAAGCTGCCGCCACCGCAATGCAGCACCACCGCAAAGCCGTGCGCGCGCAGCCCCTCGGCAACCGGGAACGCGAAGCGATCGGCCGCCTCGCCCTGGTGCACCACGTACACGTCCGGCGCTTCCTGCGCGGGCATGCCGCCCGACGCCAGCCACAGCGACAGCAAGCGCTCGACGCCCATCGCAAAACCGGCGGCCGGCGTGCTCTTGCCGCCGAGCTGTTCGACCAGTCCGTCGTAGCGCCCGCCGGCACACACCGTGCCCTGCGCGCCAAGCTGATCGGTGACCCATTCAAACACTGTGCGATTGTAGTAGTCCAACCCGCGCACCAGTCGGGTGTTGATGCGATAGGCCACGCCGGCATCCTTGAGCACCGCCTGCACGCCCGCGAAATGGGCCAGCGATTCGGCGCCGAGAAAGTCCATCAGCACCGGCGCCGCCTCGACCAGCGCCTGCATGGCCGGATTCTTGGTGTCCAGAATGCGCAGCGGATTGCTGTGCAGACGGCGCGTGGCGTCCTCGTCGAGCTGGTCGCGATGCTGCTCGAAGTAATCGATCAAGGCGGCGCGATGGGCCGCGCGCTCGTCGGCCGAACCCAGCGAGTTCAGCTCCAGCCGCAGCCCCTGCAGACCGAGATCGTCCCACAGCCGCGCGCACATCAGGATCAGCTCGGCGTCGATGTCCGGCCCTTCGAAGCCGAGTGCCTCGGCGCCGATCTGGTGAAACTGACGATAGCGGCCCTTCTGCGGGCGCTCGTGGCGAAACATCGGGCCATAGTAATACAGCCGCTTGGGCCCGCTGTGGAGCAGGCTGTGCTGCATCACGGCGCGCACGCACGAGGCGGTGTTTTCGGGCCGCAGCGTGAGATGCTCGCCGTTGAGCGCGTCTTCAAAGGAGTACATCTCCTTTTCGACGATGTCGGTCACCTCGCCGATGGCCCGCTTGAACAGCGGCGTGGGCTCGACGATGGGGGTGCGGATCGGGCGGTAGCCGTAGCTCTTGAGCCAGTCGCGGATCAGCGCTTCGAACTGCTCCCAGTTCTCGGCATCGTCGAGGAAAATGTCGTTCATGCCGCGAACGGCACGCAGGCTTTGACTCATGTCGTCTGTCTTGTTCTGGTTCGGTGCGGATCAGCCCGCCTTGCGGGTGTATCGGGTGGCGACGTAATCATCGACGATCGCCTGGAATTCGGCGGCGATGTTGTCGCCGCGCAGGGTAACGGTTTTCTTGCCATCGACAAACACCGGCGCGGCCGGCGACTCGCCGGTGCCCGGCAGGGAAATGCCGACGTTGGCATGCTTGCTCTCGCCCGGCCCGTTGACCACGCAGCCCATCACCGCCAGGGTCATGTTCTCGACCCCGTCGTACTGCGCGCGCCAGTGCGGCATCTGCTCACGCACGTGGCCCTGGATGCGCGAGGCGAGTTCCTGGAAAAAGGTGCTGGTGGTGCGCCCGCAACCCGGACACGCGGTGACCATCGGGGTGAACGCGCGCAAGCCCATGGTCTGCAGAATCTCCTGCGCCACCACCACTTCCTGCGTCCGGCTGCCGTTGGGCTCCGGGGTCAGCGAGA
>JAGRFQ010000102.1:1962-23670 GCA_020445945.1 Rhodocyclaceae bacterium | reverse complement strand
CCATGCCGGCCTCGGTCAGCCCGAGATGCAGCGGGTAGTCGCAGCGCCGTGCCAGATCGCGATACACCGCGATCAGATCCTGCACGCTCGACACCTTGGCCGAGAGAATGATCTTGTCGCCGCCCAGGCCGTAGTCCTCGGCCTTGGCGGCGGATTCGAGCGCCGAGGTGACCAGCGCCTCGCGCATCACCGCACCGGCATCGTGCGGAACGGCGCGCTTGGCGTTGGCGTCCATGATGCGCGCCAGCACCGACGGGTCGAGGCTGCCCCAATTGACGCCGATGCGCACCGGCTTGTCGTACTTGCAGGCGATCTCGACAATCGCCGCGAACTGCGGATCGCGCTTGGCGCCGGCGCCGACATTGCCCGGGTTGATGCGCAGCTTGGCCAGCGCTTCGGCGCACTCCGGCACCTGGGTGAGCAGCGTGTGGCCGTTGTAGTGGAAGTCACCGACCAGCGGCACCTCGACATTCATGCGCGCGAGTTGCTCGCGAATCTTGGGCACCGCCCGCGCCGACGCCTCATTGTTGACCGTCAGGCGCACCAGCTCCGAACCGGCGCGCGCCAACTGCGCGACCTGGATCGCGGTGGCGATGTGGTCGGCGGTGTCGGTGTTGGTCATCGACTGCACCACCACCGGCGCGTCGGCGCCAACGCGCACCCCTCCCACACTGACCATGCGCGTTGCGCGTCGTGCGGCGGCGGCGTTGGTGATTTCGGCGTTCATCAGCGCACTCATTCCAGCGTCAGGCGCGCGACACTGATCTTGGTATGGGGCGCCAGGTCGACGGGCTTGCCGCCATATTCAAGCGTCACGCTCCTGGCGTTGCCCACGACCAGCTTGAAGGGGGGCGTGCCCTGCACTTCCTGCACCGTGCCAGCACGATTGGTGCGTGCAAAAATGATCTCGCCGGCCGCGTCGCGCACTTCAACCCACGACTCTTTGGTAAAGCGGAATACCAGTTGCGGCGGCGGAGCGGCGGGCTCGGCGTCGGCCGGCGCGGCGTCTGCAGCGGCGGCTTCGGGCGCCTCGGCCACCAGCGGCGGCGCGACCGCCATCGGCGCCCCCGTCATGCCGGCTGACCCCGTCATGCCGGCCGCACCCGTTGCCGCCGGCGCACCGCTGCCCGGCGCTGCCGCCGGGTTGAGGGCCGTCGCGTCGGCCGGCGCATCGTCCGGGATCACGACCGGCGCCAGATGGGCGGCGGGTGGCACGGGGGTGAGTGCCGCCGGGGCCACCGGCGTTTCCATGACCTGCGCCGACTCAGCAGTTTCACGCGGCTGCTCGAACCAGTCGAAATACCAGCCCGCGACCACCGCGCTGAGCAGCAGCACCGCGAGGACGGCGATTGGCAGCGCCGAGGGGCGCAGCCCGCCATCGCTGGCCGGCATGGTGCCTTCGGCGTTGCACACCGGCGCCAGCTCGGGTGCGCCGACGCCATCGGTCTGAGCCAGCGCCTGGAGCAGGGGCTCGGGATCGATCCCGAGATAGCGCGCGTAGTTGCGCAGGAAGCCGCGCGCAAAGGCGGCGCCCGGCAGCAGATCGAAGCGCTCACACTCCAGCGCCTCGATCTGGCGCTGGGTGAGCTTCAGGGCATGCGCCGCATCGGCCACCGACAGCCCATGACTCTCGCGCGTTGCGCTGAGCATTTCGCCCACGCCAACGACGGCCGACTGGGGCTCGCCGCCCCCATCCATGTGACTGAGATTCTCGCTCACTCGTACTTTCCTTCAATCAGCAACTGATATTCGCGAGAGGTCGGGAAACGGCTGGTGAGCTGGCTGGCATAGCTTGACTCCGCCTCCCGGTCATTGCGCGCACGCTCAACCCGCACCCCGAGCCACAGGGACTCGGCAGACATGTACGAGCTTTGGTGCGCCGTATTCAGGTACGCATGAGCCGCCTCGTAATTGCGCCCGCGATACGCAATGGCAGCCAGATTCAGGAGCGCCTGGATATTGTTGGCATCAACCGCCAGGGCGCGCCGGAAATACGCCTCCGCTTCGCTGTCGCGCCCCTTGGCCACCAGGCACAGACCGCTGTTGGTCAGCGGCCGGGTCGGCGTGCTGTAGTAGGGATTGCGCGTCGCTTGGGCGAGGCGCGCCAGGCCGGCTTCGGTTTCGCCCTGGGTGCACAGATACCACCCGTATGCGTTGTTGATTTCGGGATCGCCCGGCGCGAGTTGAGACGCACGCTCGAAGCTGCTCCGCGCCGAGGCCGGATCGTCAAGCGACATCAGCACCAGCGCCTTGAGGTGGTGCCCCGGCGCGTAGGACTCATCGTAGGCCAGCGCCAGGCGCGCTTCGTCGAGCGCCACACCGTAGCGCCGCGCCGACACGTAAGCCATGCCCAGCTCGGCATGGCTCTTGGCGCGCGCCTGGGCGTCGCTGGTAACCGGCCGCTCGGAGGCCGGGCGCTGCAGTTCGGCCGAGCCCGCGCCACCGCTGCGCGCCGGATGGGTGGAGCACCCGACGGCGAAGAGGGTGGCGGCGCAAACCAGCGCAACGAGGTTCAGTTTCTTCATTGGCGAAGCTCACGGACGGGGTGAAGAATCTGGGTGCGGCGGGTCTTGTCAAGCACCTGCCCGGCAAGCTGGCCACACGCGGCATCGACGTCGTCGCCCCGCGTCTTGCGGGTCGTGGCGACAATGCCGGCATCCTGCAGGATACCGGCAAAGCGCCGAATGCGTTCTGCCGGCGAGCGACGGAACGGTGAATTCGGGAAGGGATTGAACGGGATCAGGTTGTACTTGCACGACACCTGCCCGGCAATGGCGATCAGCTCGCGTGCGTCTTTGTCGCTGTCATTGACGCCGTCGAGCATCACGTATTCGAAGGTCACGAAGTCACGCGGGGCAGCGCTCAGATAGCGATTGCAGGCGGCCAGCAACGCGCGCAGCGGATACTTCTGGTTGATTGGCACGATCTTGTCGCGCAAGGCATCGTTCGCCGCGTGCAGCGACACCGCCAGCGCCACCGGGCAGGCCTCGCGCAGGCGGTCCATGGCCGGCACGATGCCCGAGGTGGACACCGTGACACGGCGACGCGACAGGCCGTAGCCGTGGTCGTCGAGCATCACGCGCAACGCGGTGATCACGTTGTCGAGATTGGCCAGCGGCTCGCCCATGCCCATCATCACCACATTGCTGATGATCCGCTCGCCGTCGGCGGTGGCGCCCAGCAGACGGTTGGCGAGCCACAGCTGACCGATGATCTCGGCCGCCGACAGGTTGCGGTTGAAGCCCTGCTTGCCGGTGGAGCAGAACGCGCAGTCGAGCGCGCAGCCGGCCTGCGAGGAGATGCACAGGGTGCCGCGGCTGGCCTCGGGAATGAAGACCGTCTCGATCGCGTTGCCGGCGCCGACGTCGAGCAGCCATTTGCGCGTCCCGTCGGTCGACTCGCTATCGCGCACGGCGTTGGGTACGTGTACGCAGGCTTCGGCCGCGAGCGTGGCGCGCAAGCCCTTGGCGACATCGCTCATCTGCGCAAAATCACTGACCCCGGCACGGTGCAGCCAGCGCATGACCTGCCGCGCGCGAAACGGCTTTTCGCCACGCGCGGCAAACCACTCGACGAGACCGTCGAGGTCGAAATCCAGCAGATTGGTCTTGTCAGTCATGGTTCGAGACCGTGTGGCGAAAATGCAATCGGCCCGCAGACCGGGCCGACCACCTTGCCATGAGGTGCAGGCCCGGATCAGCGACCGCTATAGACGTTCATGCCGGGGAAGAAGAAGGCCACCTCAACCGCCGCCGTCTCAGGGGCGTCGGAGCCATGTACCGCATTGGCGTCGATCGACTCGGCGAAGTCGGCGCGAATCGTGCCCGGCGCAGCCTCTTTCGGGTTGGTGGCGCCCATCAGTTCGCGGTTCTTGGCGATCGCACTTTCGCCTTCGAGCACTTGAATCATGACCGGACCCGAGGTCATGAACTCGACCAGATCCTTGTAGAACGGGCGCTCTTTATGCACGGCGTAGAACTGGCCGGCTTCCTGTGCGGACAGGTGGACCAGCTTGGCGGCGATGATTTTCAGCCCCGCGTCTTCAAAACGCTGGTAGATTTTTCCGATCACGTTCTTGGCGACGGCATCGGGCTTGATGATGGACAGGGTGCGTTCAGTTGCCATGTTTAAGGTGCTCTTGTAAGTAAACAAAAAGTTTAACGCGGTATTCTATCAACAATTGACCTCATCTCCCATCGGCCGGCCACTCAAAAAAAACCCGGCCACACGGGCCGGGTAACCAAAGGACACGGTTGCATCAAAAGCTACGCAGTGTTGCCGTAGCCAGAGGGAGATGCTCTGGGTGCCGGCTGCCGCCAACAACGGCGACAGTCGGCAAATCAGGGTCATGCCGGGGACGAGCCTCTTTATAGTTTTTCTGGATCGAACCCCGTTTCTTCGTAAATCGCCTCAATCAAATCCGAACCAATGCGTGGTGCCATTTGCCGGTGCACCGGTAGCAGCGCCTTTTTGAACGCCCGCCGCTCGTCGCTTGTCGGCACATGAATCTCGGTCGTCCCGGCCGCCTCCACCGCGGCCAGCGCCTTGTCGTTTTCAGCCTTGGCGATGCGGTTGGTGTATGCCGTCGCCTCGCGCATCGCCCGCTCAAGCGCATCGCGCACGCTGCCGGGCAGGCTGTCCCAGAATTTCTCGGTGGTAATCACGGCATAGCCGAGATAACCGTGTTCGGTGAGCGTCATGTGCTTCTGTGTCTCGTGCATCCGCTGGGTGTAGAAGTTGGAGTGCGGGTTCTCCGTTCCCTCCACCACACCGGCCCGCAGCGCCAGATAGACCTCTGAAAACGCGGTGACCTGCGGCAAGGCACCCAGCGCGCGCATCTGCGCATCGAGCACCTTGGAGGACTGGATGCGCATCTTTCGTCCTTTCAGGTCAGCCGGGACGCGGATGGGCGTATTGGCCGAAAACGACTTGAACCCGTTGTCCCAGTAAGCCAGCCCCTTGATGCCCCGCGACTCCAGCCCTTCGAACATCCGCCGGCCAAGCGCGCCCTGCGTGACCTTGTGCAGATCGGCGTAGCTGTCGAAGATGTAAGGCAGGTCGAAGGCCTCGAATTCGCGCACCCCGAGCGGTCCGAACTTAGCCAGCGAC
Organism: Rhodocyclaceae bacterium; assembly: GCA_020445945.1. Lineage (GTDB taxonomy): Bacteria > Pseudomonadota > Gammaproteobacteria > Burkholderiales > Rhodocyclaceae > Nitrogeniibacter. Next base: position 18,561 of record JAGRFQ010000102.1, on the reverse strand, counting down.
GGAGCAATCAGCTCGACAGCGCCAAGCTGCAGCGCCTCCATTTCCTCCTTGTCCTTGTACAGGCTGCTGTTCGGATACACCTCGACCCGGACCGCGCCCTCGGTGTACTGCTCGGCCAGCGCCTTGAACTTCTCGGCCCCCATGCCCTTCGGTGTATTCGGGGCCACGACATGGCTGAACTTGATGACAATCGGTTCGGCCGCACCGGCAAACAATGTGACGGTCATCGCAGCGATGCCGGCCACCAACGTAATGAATCGCATTCCGCTCCCCGTCCTGTGTGATGCGTTTTTCTACCACATCACTGCGTGTGTCCCCACGCATCGGCGCCCTCACCTGCCGGGCATGGTTTAGAGTGTCGTTCCAGCGACATCTCCCCGCAATTGTGGAAGACCGCAACCAAAATGCTGCGCCGCCGCCTCCGCCCCCGCCCCTTTGCCATTGCCCCCGCCTGGTATTGGCGCCTGCCGTCGCTGACGCTGGCCTTGATGCTGGTCATCATCGTCGCGCTAGTGTGGATGACCCGACATTTCGACGACGAGACACAGCGGGAAACCCTGATCAACGACGTGCTGTGGATGGAGCAGGATCTGCGCTTCCGCCTCGACCGCAACGAAGAACAACTCAGCCAGATCGGGCGTGCCCTGCTCGTCGGTGGCGACATCAGCGCGCAGACCAACGCCCGCCTCGCCCAGCTGCTCAAGCCCGACAGCGGCCTGGTGCAGATCCTCTGGCTGGCCCCCGACGGACAGGTGCTGGACGGCCGCCCCTACGCCACCGACGACGTGCTGGTGGGCGAGGCGCGCGGCGCCATCCCGTCGAGTGAAACTAGCCGCCTCGCGCGGGCCGTCGGGCGCGGCGTGTACGGCCCGACCTACCCGGTCCTGGGCAATAACTGGCGCTTCAACGTGCATGTGCCGATCTTCGTCGACAGCCAGCACGCCGGCACGGTGGTTGGGGTTTACTCGCTCCAGCAACTGGTGGTGCGCGAACTGCCGTGGTGGTTTTCCGAGCGCTACCGGGTCAGCGTCCACGACCCGGACGGCAACGAAATCGCCAGCAAATCCAAGGTCGAGGCGCAGGCCAGCCACCAGCAATACACCATCCCCTTCGACCCGCCCGGCTACGGGCTAACCCTGAATGTCACCGCCTACAAGGCGCCGACACGCTGGGTGCCGGTGCTGCTGATCAGCGCGATGGTGTTCTTTGGCGGCGTGATCGTGTGGAGCCTGTGGCAACTGCGCCAGCACACCATGGGCCGCCAGGCCGCCGAGCTGGCGCTGCGCGGCGAGATGTCGTTTCGCCGCGCCATGGAAGACTCCCTGCTCACCGGACTGCGCGCACGCGACATGAACGGGCGGGTCACCTACGTGAATCCGGCGTTCTGCCGCATGATCGGCTACAGCGCCGCGGAGCTGCTCGGCATCACCCCGCCGATGCCCTACTGGGACCCGTCGGAGATGGAGCGAACGCTCGCGATCCACAACCGGATCCTGGCCGGCGAGGCCCCGCGCGAAGGTGTCGAAGTGCGCTTTCGCCACAAGGACGGCCACGCCATCGACACCCTGATTTTCGAAGCCCCGCTGATCGACGCCAGCGGCGAACAGACCGGCTGGATGGGCTCCTTCCTCGACATCACGGTTCAGAAGCGCGCCGAAACCATGGCCCGCCAGCAGGAAGAGCGCCTGCAAGCCACCTCGCGCCTGATCACCATGGGCGAGATGGCCTCGACCCTGGCGCACGAACTCAACCAGCCGCTGGCCGCGATCTCCAGCTACGGCTCGGGCTGCCTCAACCGCCTTGAAGAAGACGCACCGAACCCCAGCGAGCTGCGCGACATCATCACCCGGATCACCCGCCAGGCGCGCCGCGCGGGCGCCATCATCCGCCGCGTGCACGACTTCGTTCGGCGCAGCGAACCCAAGTGCATCAACATCGACCTGAACGCCGTCATCGCCGACGCCATCGGTCTCATCGAGCCCGACGCTCACAAGCGCGGAATGGACATCGACGCCGTCATTTTCTCCCGCCCCCTGCCCGTCAGCGCCGACCCGGTGATGCTCGAACAGGTCGCCGTCAACCTCATCCGCAACGGCATGGACGCGATGCGCGAGGTACGCGACCGGCCGCGCGTCATCCGCGTCGAAACCTTCGGCGACGGCGAAATGGCCACGTTCCGCGTCACCGACCACGGCCAGGGCATCGACGCTGGTGCCGCGCAGCTCATCTTCGACCCCTTCTTCACCACCAAGGACGAAGGCATGGGCATGGGGCTCAACATCTGCCGCTCCATCGCCGAGCTCCACCGCGGCCGGCTGGGTTTCGAGCCGAATCCCGAAGGTGGTACGATCTTCACCTTCTCTCTGCCCTACGCCTCATGAACGCCGACACCGCACCGCTCGCCCACGTCGTCGACGACGACGAAGCCATCCGTGACGCCCTGTCATGGCTCTTTCGCACCCGCAAGCTGCCATCGGCCACCTGGTCCTCGGCCGAAGAATTTATGGCCGCCTGGAAACCCGAATGGCGCGGCTGCGTGGTCATGGACATCCGCATGCGCGGCATGAGCGGGCTCGACTGCGCCGAGCTGCTGCGCCGCAACGGCAGCCGCCTGCCGATCATATTCATCACCGGCCACGGCGACGTGCCGATGGCGGTCACGGCGCTCAAGCGCGGCGCCTTCGACTTCATCGAAAAACCGTTTGACGACAACGCCCTGGTCGACGTGGTCAGCTCCGCGCTCGAGGAAGACGCCCGCCTCACCCTGCAACGCGCCACGCGCGAAGACACCACCGCCCGGCTCGACCAGCTGACCGGGCGGGAACGCGAAGTGATGGTTTTGATCCTGGCCGGCAAATTCAACAAAGTGATCGCCGACGAGTTGAACATCTCAATGCGCACGGTGGAAGTCCACCGCGCGCGCGTCTTCGAAAAGATGGGCGTGCGCTCGGCCGTCGAACTGGCCCAGCAGCTCACCGTCGCCGGACTCTACAACTCGGTCGCGCCGGCCGAGGAATAAACCGCCGGACGCACCCACGTCAGGGCCACGCCGTCCGCCCCGGGCGGGCAGGCAAACGCCGCCGCCACGCCCACCCCGGCCATCCACGCCACCTCACCGTCGACACGCAAGATCGGCAGCCGGTCGCGCTCGACCGGCGCCCAACCCGCCTCCTGCCCCAGGCGCCGCACATCCTTGCGCGGCCGCCCCGGCAGGCGCACCCGGCACCCCGCCCAGCGCGCCACAATCTCGCACGTCGACGCAGCCGTCAGCCGGGCCACATCCAGCCCCGCGCCAAGCACCGGCCGGCAGCGCACCACGCCCTCTCCCCACGCCAGCTCAGCGCCCGGCTGCCACGCCAGCGGCGCCGTCGGCAAGGCCGGCAATGCCGGCGTGAGCCACGCTGTGTCGCGGTAGGCGTGCAGCACCGACGCCCCCATCGGCAGGCACAGCGGACGGCTCAACGCGCAGCTTCGCAACTGGCGCAAGGACTCGCCCAGACGCGCCTCGTCGGGCATCGGCAGATCCATCGCACGCAAGCGCCAGCGCACCAGGTTGGCAAGCCGCGCGTCGCTCAGGCCCTGCAGCCCAGGGCGCGACCACGCCGACCCACCGCAGCGCGCGGCGTCCTGCGCCGCCAGCTCATCGAGCAAGCCGGCCGCCTCGGCAAAGTGCCCCGCGGCGCGCGCGAGCGTGTCATCCACCGCCGGAAAGCGCGCACGCACCGCCGGCATCACGCCGTGGCGCAAAAAGTTGCGCCCAAAGCGCTGATCGGCATTGCTCTCGTCTTCGACCCAGCGCAGCCCCGCTGCCTCCGCCGCCGCCGCCAGCGCCGCGCGCGACACCCCCAGCAAGGGGCGCAAGCGCCCCGGCGAGCCGGCGCGCCGATCGACCGCGCGCATCGCCGCCGCACCATGCACGCCGGCGCCGCGAAACAAGCGGAACAACACGGTTTCGGCCTGATCGTCACGATGATGCGCGGTCACCCACCACTGCACCGGCAGGCCCCACCAGGCCGCGTGACGCAGCCGCCGCGCGGCCGCCTCCCAGCCTTCGCCGGCGCGTGGCTCGACCGTGATGCGGGAAACGGCCAGCGGCACGTCGAGCGCCGCACACTGCCGCGTACACGCCTCCGCCCACGCGTCTGCATTGGGGCTCGCCCCGTGATGCACGTGGTGGGCACTCAGCACAAACGGCATCTGCTGGCGCAGACCGGCCAGCACATGCAGCAGCACGGTGGAATCGAGCCCGCCGCTGAAACCCAGCATCAGCGTACTCTGGGCCCCCACCCCGGCATCCGCCAGCACTTCGGCCACCCGCGCGCGGATGGCCGACAACGGATCAGTTTGCTGCGTCCTTGAACTTGCCATATGCCATCAAACGCGCGTAACGCTGCTCAACCAGCTGCGCTGGCGAGAGGTCGGCGAGCACACGCAGCGCATCGGCGAGCCCGCGCTTGAGCGATTGCGCCATGGCCAGATGATTGCGGTGGGCACCGCCGCACGGCTCATTCACGATCTTGTCGACCAGACCGAGCGACTTCAGCCGCGACGCGGTGATGCCCATGGTTTCGGCGGCGATGTTGGCCTGATCGGCGCTCTTCCACAGAATCGACGCGCAACCCTCGGGCGAGATCACCGAGTACGTCGAATACTGCAGCATCAGCAACTGGTCGCACACCGCAATGGCCAGCGCACCACCGGAGCCGCCCTCGCCGATGATGGTGGACACGATCGGCACCTTCAGATCGGCCATCACGAACAGATTGTGGCCGATCGCCTCCGACTGCCCGCGCTCCTCAGCGCCGATGCCGGGATACGCGCCCGGGGTGTCCACAAACGTAAACACCGGCAGACCGAACTTCTCCGCCAGACGCATCAAGCGCAGCGCCTTGCGATACCCCTCGGGGCGCGGCATGCCGAAATTGCGGTGGATCTTCTCCTTGGTGTCGCGCCCCTTCTGGTGGCCGATCACCATGCACGACTGGCCGTTGAAACGCGCCATGCCGCCGACGATGGCGTGGTCGTCGGCATAGCTGCGGTCACCGTGCAGCTCCTGGAAATCGGTGAACATGTGCTCGACGTAATCGAGCGTGTAGGGCCGCTGCGGATGGCGAGCCACCTGGGCGATCTGCCACGGCGTGAGCTTGGCGTACAGATCCTTGGTCAGCGTCTGGCTCTTGCCTTCGAGGCGCGAAATCTCTTCCGAAATATCGACCGCAGAGTCGTCCTGCCCGAAGCGCAACTCATCAATCTTGCCTTCGAGCTCGGCGATGGGCTGTTCAAAATCGAGGAATGTGGTCTTCATCGAGGCCGTCTTCAAGGTCGTTCAGGGGACGCCATTGTACCGCGTCCGCGCGGGGGCAAGCGGCCGCCAGACAAAACAGATCGACCTGCCCGGCATTGCCCTGGCATCTGAGATGCAGGCAAGGCACCGGCCTGGAATGGCATGCCAGCACCGCCCTTCGACCCACACGAAGCGGCAACGCCCCGCGCTTCTGCGGCCCGGCCAGGGCGCCACGCTACCACTGCGCGGCGGAAAACTGCATCGATTCGGCATGACGGCGCAGGGTGACCTCCTGCGCCGAGACGGCCAGATACCAGGTCTGCCGCTCGGCATGCGGCCGCCGCGCGGCAAACCCGGCCGGGGTCAGCAGGGCCAGGCACCAGCCGGGCTGCGCGTCCCGCACCGAGCGGTACACAATGCCGCCCACGCCGGCTTCGCGCGCCACGCGGGCAAACGCTTGCGTGGCGCCGTAGTCTGCGGGGTGCTGCCAGCGCGCGGCGTCGACATCGAAGGGCGGCCGCTGCAGGTCCACCGCCGGGGTGGCGATGGCCACCCGGAAGGCCATGTGCGCGACCGGTCCGATGCGCTCAAGATCGACCGCGTCGCGCAGGAACTTCCAGCGCCAGTAGCCCAGCTCGGCACCGGCGGTGCGGACCGACTCGGCGCCGTAGAACACGCCGGGGTCGAGCGCCGCCCGAAACCGCGAGCCGCCGCGTCTGGGGTCGTAACGAAACGGGGTGGCCAGCAGATAGTCGAGCCCGGCGGTGTCGTCCGGCGGCGTGGGCTTGCTCGATTCGAGCAGGGATTCGAGCACATCCTGCTCGCTGCGGCTGTCGACCAGCTTCATGGTGGCGGCAATGTGTTGCGATTCCACCATGCGCCAGACCTGACCGCGCCAGGCACGCGCCTCAGACGAGACCGCGGGAGGCGTCCAGGTAGTGAACGACACGCACCAGCCCTTCCGTTTGACGAATCAGATCGACCGGGCGGCCGTTGAGCCCCCGGTTGTCGCTATTGAGCCATTGCCGGGCGGCCTGCTCGTTGCCGACGATGGAGTCGAGCGAGCGGAACACGCGCACGAACAACAAGGCGAACTCCCACTCCTTGCGGCGTGCGTCCAGCGTGTATTGGCCGCTGTAGAGGCGGGTCACCGTCGGCGCGCTCACGCCCAGCACCTTGCCCAGCAAGGCCCGCGAAATGCCCAGCCGCTCGGCCGCGCGCGCAACGGCCTTGCTCAGCACGGCGGCGGCATCGGGGGTGGCGGCAAGCGGGTGGCTGGATGCGGGCATGGCGGGGCTCCTTCTTTCCTGAGAAAATAATAGCGCAGCATTTTTTCCTTGGAAAGTCGCCACACGCCTCCGCGCGACCATGCCGCCCGGGCGTATCGCCGGGTGACGAGCATAAAAAAACCGGAACGACCGATTGCTCAGTACATTCCGGACTTTTCTGACTGCGTTGTTTGTGTGGTGGAGAGGAGGAGGATCGAACTCCCGACCTCCGCATTGCGAACGCGGCGCTCTCCCATCTGAGCTACCCCCCCACGCTTGCGCGGAAAATTATAGTCCCGGCCTCAGGGCTTGGGAAGCCCCTCACGGTCGGCAGCGGCGCGCTGGAGGCGGTCGTTGACGGCCCGCCATTCAGCGCTTTGCGGTGGGGCTTCGATGAGCAGCAGGCTGGCGCCGCATTGGTCGAGACGACGCAGGTCGCGGTAGAGCCGGTGGGCGTAGCTGACCGGGTCGTTGGGCAGCTGCAGCCAGACCGAGCCGTGGGCCGGAGCGTCGTCCATCAGCGTGCGCGAGAGCACGCCGATGCGCTGGCCGGCTTGCGCGGCGGCGGCAGCGGCGGCCGGCAGGGCCGCGGCGTCGAGCAGGCGGACGGGGGTGGTCGGGGCGTAGTGCGAGGCCAGCGCGCCGGAGACGCGCGGGGTGGTGGCGTCGGGCGCGTCGGGGGTGAGCACCGCTTCACCGAGCACCCGGCTCAGTTCGCTCACCGACACCCGCCCGGGGCGCAGCATGACCGGCACGCCGCGCGACAGGTCGACGATGGTCGATTCGATGCCGACCTCGCAGCCGCCGCCGTCGAGCACCACCGCGACCGCATCGCCGAGTTCCTCGCGCACATGCGCGGCGGTGGTCGGGCTGATGCGGCCGAAGCGGTTGGCCGAGGGCGCGGCGAGGCCACCACCGAAGGCGCTGAGCACGGCCTGGGCGACGGGGTGCGCCGGTACGCGCAGGCCGACGGTGTCCTGCCCGCCGGTGACGGCGTCGGGCACGCCCGGCTGGCGTTTGAGGATCAGCGTGAGCGGACCGGGCCAGAACGCGGCGGCGAGCCGGCGGGCGGCCTCGGGAATGTCGCGCGCCCAGTCGTCGAGCTGGTCGGCCGAGGCGAGATGGACGATCAGCGGGTGGTCGGCCGGTCGCCCCTTGGCGGCAAAGATGCGCGCCACCGCCTGCGGGTTGCGGGCATCGGCGGCGAGGCCATACACGGTTTCGGTCGGCAGGCCGATCAACTGGCCGGCGCGCAAGGCGGCGACCGCCTCGCGCACGGCGTGGTCGGGGTCAGTCATCCCCGATGCCGATCGCCGCGCGGGCGGCCAGCGCGGTGGCCAGCGCGGCGTCCGCCTCGTGGTCGACCACCGTGAAATGGCCCATCTTGCGTCCGGCGCGGGCGTGGTGCTTGCCGTACAGGTGCAGGCGCAGGTTGGGCACCGCGTGCAGCACCGACCAGTCGGGCTCGCGGGCGCGCTCTTCGCCGCCGCGGTACCACAGGTCGCCGAGCAGATTGACCATCACCGCGGCGCTGTGCGCGCGCGGCTCGCCCAGCGGCAGGCCGCACAGGGCGCGGACCTGCTGCATGTATTGATCGGTGAGGTTGGCGTCGATGGTGGCGTGGCCGCTGTTGTGCGGGCGCGGCGCCATTTCATTCACATAGAGCGTGCCGCCGCTGATGAAGAATTCGACCGCCAGCGTGCCGACGTAGCCGAGGCGGATGGCGATGTGTTCGGCCACCTCGCGGGCGCGCGCGGCGAGCGCGGCGTCGACGCGCGCGGGGGTGATGGATACGTCGAGGATGCCGTGGCGATGACGGTTTTCCGCCAGCGGGAACACGCGCACCTCACCGCAGGCTTCGCGCGCGAGCACCACCGACACTTCGCAGTCGAGCGCCAGACGCTGTTCGAGCACGCAGGCTTCGCCGCCAAACGCGTTGAAGGCGTGCACCGCCTCGGCGGCATCGGCAACGGTGGCCTGCCCCTTGCCGTCGTAGCCGAAGCGGGCGACCTTGAGGATGGCCGGAAACAGGTGAGCCGGCAGCTCGGCGAGGTCGTCGGCGCTGCGCACCGCGACGAAGGCGCCATGCGGCAGGCCGTTGTCGGCGAGGAAGGTTTTCTCGGCGATGCGGTTCTGGCACACCGCCACGGCAGCGGCGCCGGGGCGCACGGGGATGAACTTGGCGAGATATTCGAGCGTGGCGGCGGGGACGTTCTCGAACTCGGTGGTCACCGCGGCGCAGTGTGCGACCAGCAGGTCGAGCACTGCAAAATCTTCGTAATCGGCCTGCAGGTGGCGATCGGCCGCACGCCCGGCGGGGCTGTTTGGATCGGGGTCGAGCACCCACACCTGATAGCCCATTTCGTGCGCCGCGAGCACAAAGAAGCGCCCGAGCTGGCCGCCGCCGAGCAGGCCCAGCGTGGCGGGCGGGAGGATCGGGTCGATCGCCGGCATGGGGCGGATCAGTCCTGCTCGACCGGCGGCAGGGTCAGCCCCATCACGGCGTCGGCCTGCTGGGAGCGGAACAGCGACAGCTTGTCGGCCAGCCGCGGGTCTTCGCTGGCGAGCATGGCGACCGCGAACAGCGCCGCGTTGGCGGCACCGGCTTCGCCGATGGCGAAGGTGGCAACCGGCACTCCCTTGGGCATCTGGACGATGGACAGCAGCGAATCCTGCCCCGACAGCGCGCGCGACTGCACCGGCACGCCAAGCACTGGGACGATGGTCTTGGCGGCGACCATGCCGGGCAGGTGGGCGGCGCCGCCGGCGCCGGCGATGATTGCCTTGAGGCCGCGCTCGCGCGCGCCTTCGGCGTAGGCGAACATCAGGTCGGGGGTGCGGTGGGCCGACACCACGCGGGCGTCGTAGGGCACGCCGAACTTGTCGAGCACGCGCGCCGCGGCCTGCATGGTGGGCCAGTCCGAGTTCGAGCCCATGATGATGCCGACCAGCTCGTTGGTTTCTTTCATCGCGCTACGCTCCCTGGGTGTCAGCCACGCGCTGCGCCGATTCCAGCGTGTTGGCGAGCAGCATGGTAATGGTCATCGGGCCGACGCCACCGGGCACCGGGGTGATCACGCCGGCCACCGCCTTGACCGATTCGAAGTCGACGTCGCCGCACAGCTTGCCTTCGTTGGGCAGACCGGCGGGGATGCGGTTCATGCCCACGTCGATGACCGCGGCGCCGGGCTTGACCATCTCGCCGGTGACGAACAGCGGCCGGCCGATGGCGACGATGAGGATGTCGGCGCGGCGGGTGTGGGCGGCGAGGTCGCGGGTCTTGGAGTGGCACACGGTGACGGTGGCCCCAGCCTGGGTGAGGAGCATCGCCATCGGTTTGCCGACGATGTTGGAGCGCCCGATGACCACCGCGTCGGCGCCGGAGACGTCCACATCGCCGGCGGCGAGCAGCTTCATCACGCCGTGCGGGGTGCACGGGAAAAAGGCGCGCTGCCCCTGCGACAGGCGGCCGACGTTCTCGGCATGAAAGCCGTCGACATCCTTGGCCACCGCGATGGCTTCGAGAATGGTTTTTTCGTCGAACTGCGGCGGCAGCGGCAGCTGCACCAGAATGCCGTGCACGCCGGGGTCGGCGTTGAGTTCGGCGATCTTGTCGAGCACCGCTTGCGGCGCGGTGTCGGCGGGGTAGTCGAAACGCAGCGAGCGCATGCCGGCCTTTTCGCAGCCGGCGACCTTGTTGCGCACATAGACTGCCGAGGCGGAATTGTCGCCGACCAGAATCACCGCCAGACAAGGCGTGACACCGCGCGCCTTGACTGCCGCCACTTCGGCCGCGAGTTGGGTGCGGACATCGGCGGAGAGCGCGTTACCGTCGAGAATGCGTGCTGACATCGGGACTGGCCTCGGAGAAAACCCGCGATTCTAGCGCAGGATCAGGGGCTTGTGCGACGTGTGCCGCGACGGGCGGCAGCTCAGGAGAAGCGGTCGCGCGCGGCCTGGCAGGTCATCACCGACTGCACCAGCTCGGCCAGCGAACGGGCTTCCATTTTTTCCATCACACGCGCGCGATGGACTTCCACGGTCTTGATGCTGATCCCCAGGTCGTCGGCAATCTGCTTGTTCAGGCGCCCGGCGATGATCAGTTCGAGCACTTCCATTTCGCGCTGGGTGAGGTGTTCGAGGCGGCGCTCGACGGCGGCGTCCTGGCGCAGGCGGTCGCGGTTTTCGCGCTCGGTGGCCAGGCACTGGTCGATGAGCTTGAGCATGTCGCGGTCGCTGAACGGCTTTTCGATGAAATCGACCGCCCCTTTCTTGAGCATCGACACCGCCATCTGCACGTCGCCGTGACCGGTGATGAACACCACCGGCAGGCGTGCGTGGCGCTCGCGCAGGCGCTCGTAGAGTTCCAGCCCGCTCATGCCCGGCATGCGTACGTCGAGCACGATGCAGCCGGCCATCTCGCCGTGATAGGCGGCCAGAAAGGCTTCGGCCGAGGCGTACTGCTCGACGTGGTGGGCGTTCGATTCGAGCAACCACACCAGCGAATCGCGCAGGGCATCATCGTCGTCGACGATGTAGACGGTCTGGTCAGGCGCGGCGGACGACGCGTTCACTGGTGATCTCCATCGGCAAGGTAAAACGGAAGACGGTGCCGCCGTCGGGGTTGGCTTCGGTCCACAGGCGACCGTCGTGAAACTCGATGATCGAGCGGCAGATGTTGAGCCCCATGCCCATGCCCTCTGCCTTGGTGGTGAAGAACGGGGTAAACAACCGCTCGGCGTCTTCTTCGCGAATGCCGTGGCCACGGTCGGCCACGGCCACCTCGACCATGCCGTTGATCGGGTGGGCCGAGAGCGTGAGCTGGCGCTGCGCGCCGGGTACGTCGACCATCGCGTCGATGCCGTTCTTGACCAGGTTGAGCACCACTTGTTCGATCATGATGCGGTCAGCGTAAACCGCGGGGAGGTCGGGAGCAATATCCTTGCGGATGCGCACCGCGCCCTTGCGCGCATCGATTTCGGCGAAACCGAGCGCGTCCTCGACCACCTCCTCGATCGAAACCGCGGCGCGACGCGGCTCGCTCTTGCGCACGAAGTCGCGAATCCGCCGAATGATCTTGCCCGCGCGCTCGGCCTGGAAGCTGGCTTTTTGCATCGCCCCGAGCAGATCGCTCTGGCGATAGTCGCCGGTCTCCAGGCGCTTCACGCAGCCCATCGCATAGTTGGAAATCGCGGCCAGCGGCTGGTTGAGTTCGTGCGCCAGCGTGGATGCCATCTCGCCCATGGTGACCAGCCGGGCGGTGCGCTGCAGGCGCTCTTCCTGCTGGCGCGACATCTCCTCCATGTGGCGCCGGTCGGTGATGTCGGTGGCCACGCCCATGCGCACCACGCGCCCGTCCACCCAGCGGGTGGCCTGCTCGCGCACGTGATACCAGCGGCCGGAGAGCGCATGTCGCAGCTCGCCATCGAACAGTTCCTTGGGCACTTCGGCGGCGCTGACACGGCGCGGGTCGAGCCGGTAGTCGCCCGGCTCGGGCTGCGGATCGGCCACCGTGCGCGCCGAGCGCCCCACCGCATCAAAGCCGTGCAGGACTTGAAACGCGCGGTTGGCGTAGAGGATTTCATCGCTCTGCGCGTCGGCCACGAACACGGCCACGTCGAGCCCGTCGAGCACCGCCTCGAAGCGCGCGTGCGCTGCCTCCAGCGCCGCGCGCACGCGCTTGGGCTCGGTAATGTCGGTCACCGAGGCCATCCACCCGGTCTGCTTGCCGGTACCGTCGATCAGCGGGGAGAGATAGAAGCGCGCATCGAGCCGCTCGCCGCTCTTGCGCAGCACGCGCATCTCGAAACCGCCCGGCGGCGCGTGGCCGGCGAGCGTCAGTTCGAGGTTGTGCTGGCACACGCCGAGACTCTCCTCCGGCCAGTACGGAAATGGCGGCTCGGCGCCAACCAGCTCGTCGGCACTCAACCCGACGAGGCGGCAAAACGCCGAGTTCACGTAGATGATCCGGCCGGACAGGTCAATCGCGCGCAGGCCGGTGATCACCGACTCCTCCATCGCACGGCGAAAGGCGGACTCGGCGCGCAGCGCTTCTTCGGTCGCCTTGCGGCCGGTGATGTCGTGCGCCACGGCGTAGAACAGCTGCTCCTCGGGCACCGGGTTGATGCTCCACACCAGCCACTTGAAGTGTCCGTCGGCGCAGCGACAGCGGTTCTCGAAGGTGACCGGCTGGCCGGCGGCCAGAATGCGCAGTTGTTCGATGGTGGGCACGATGTCGTCGTCGTGCACGAAGTCGAGCAGCGCCCGACCGGGCATTTGCGCCGCAGGGTAGCCGAGCAGGCGCTCGAAAGCCGGGTTGCAGCGGCGGAAACTGCCGTCGGCGGCGACGATGCTGAGAATGTCGAGCGACAGGTTGAACAGCCGGTCGCGCTCTTTTTCGACCCGCACCCGACGCTGCATGTGACCGCGCAGCAGCCACATGCTCCACAGCACGAACACCGACAGGCCGACGATCAAGGCCATCGGCAAGGCGCGCGGAATTTCGCCCACCGCGCGAAATGCAGTGGCGCGCAATGACAGGCCGTTACCCGGCGGGTCGAGCGCGATGGCGAAGGATACGGCCTCGTCCACCGGCGCAACCGACGAATTCGCGGCCAGCAGGTCGCCGCGCGGCCCCATCAGCGCGAGGCGGTACTTTTCCGAGAACCAGTCCGGCACAAGGTGGCGCACCATGCGCTCGATGGAATACACCCCCACCATCGCGCCCATGAAGCGCGGCCCGTGGCGCACCGGCACGTACATCTCGAGCACGGCCTCCTTGCGCGGGTTGACGTAGGCCTCGCTGTAGGTCGCGCGGCCGATGTCGCGGGCGCGGAAAAAGGGCACCGTCTGCAGGCTGGTCAACACGTCGCCGGACAGCCAGTCGGTGGTGTCGAAGGGTGCGCTCCAGCGCACCACCTCGCCGGGTTCGACCCAGACAATATTGACCAGCTGCGGATTGTTGGCGATGTGCTGGTTGGCGCGCACCTGAAAGGCGTCGCGATCGAGCGCACCGGCGGCCAGATCGCGCGACATCTGGGTCAGAAACTCCTCCGTGCCCTGCATGTGCAGCCGCATCGTCTGCTCGGCCCACTGCACATCACGCGCAATCGCGTTGCGTTGCACCTCGCTTTCCTGGCGCTGCAGTATCCACACCAGCACGAGCATGGTCAGCGCGAACACGACCACCGCGACATAGGGTGCGGTCCAGTAAAGCTGCGTGCGTGCCTTGGCACGCGCGGCGGTATGCAATTTTTTCGTCATGGGCGGAGAGCCTGTTCCCATCCAGCCGAGGGAAGGCACACTGCCTCGGGCCAACACCCCGGCCCCCTCGTTTACCGCAATTCTGGCCGGCAAACACGCCGCCCGGCATCGGGTGATTCCCCTAGGCCCGGGGTCACTGCACACCGCCGGAGGCGAAATTCGCGGGGTGCTCGTGCGCACGTCGGCACGGCGCCGGCATGCTGCAAGGCAACATGTCAAATGCGTATTTTCGGGCGCCGCGCTACGGGTTTTCGCCAATATTGCTGCCACGACCGGGCGACATACATTGCATCGAAAAGGGAGGGTTGCCCGAGTGCGCGGATGGCTGACGACGCTGCTGTGCTGGATGATGATGGCGACGGCCTGGAGCGCGGATTCAATCAGGATTGGCGTGTCCGGCCCGTTCACCGGCGGCTCTGCGCCGATGGGATTGTCGATGCGCAACGGCATCCGCCTCGCGGCCGAAGAAATCAACGCCGCGGGCGGGCTGCTCGGCCGGCGCATCGAACTGATCGAACGCGACGACGAAGCACGCAACGAGCGCGGTGCGCAGGTGATTCAGGCGCTGGTTGAAAAGGACCAGGTGGTGGCCGGGCTGGGCATCGTCAACACCGGGGTCGCGCTCGCCGCCCAGCGGATCTATCAGCAGGCGCGCATTCCGGTAATTACCAGCGTGGCGACCGGTTCGCTGATCACCAAGCAGTTCCGCCCGCCGCGCTACCCCGAGAACTATGTATTCCGGCTCTCGGCCAACGACACCATTCAGGCCGCGATGATCGTTGAGGAGGCCGTGGATCGGCGCGGCTTCAAAAAAGTTGCAATTTTTCACGATGCAACAAATTATGGCCAACTTGGAAAACTTGATCTCGTTCACTCGCTCGCCACACGCGGCATCGGGCCGGTCATCGTCGAGCGCTTCAATTTGCGCGATGTCGATATGAGTTCGCATCTGCGCCGCGCGCGCGAGGCCGGCGCCGAAGTCATTCTCACCTACGGTATCGGCCCGGAGCTGGCCCATATCGCGAATGCCATGGCGGTGGTAGGCTGGCGTGTCCCCCTTGTCGGGAGCTGGACGCTGGGGATGTCGAATTTCATTGATCGCGCAGGTCCGAACGCTGAAGGTGCCCGCATGCCTCAGACATACATCGCAGAGGACACGTCCGCACGGCGCAACGCCTTTCGCAACCGATACAAACAAACATACGGTAGCGAACGGATTCCGGTACCACCCGCGGCCGCACAAGGGTATGATTCGATGCTTGTGCTTGCGGCGGCGATTCGCCAGGCAGGCGACACGGATGGTGAAAAGATCCGCGAGGCGCTCGAGCGCCTTCAAGAACGGGTTGCCGGTGTCGTTATGACCTACGATCGCCCGTTTTCCAAAGACGATCACGAAGCGATCGACGACACTTCGACTCCTTTCATGGGCGAAGTACGGAACGGCCAGGTGGTTTTCGCCTATGAGCGTGACCGCATTCGAGCCGCAGCACAATGAGCTCCACACCTGAGCCCATTTCACGATCGGCCGGGGGGTTTCTCCCTCCCTCCCTCACCCCCGGCCGGTTTTTTTCTTCCCTGCATCTGCCCGCGCGCCCCGCGCCGCGCATGTGCAGCCATCCCCCGATCAATTGCCCGATGCGTACCGGTCCCTTCGGCACGCATCGGCTTTTGTGCGCGCCGCCGCTTCAGTCTCCGGCGCGTTGCAGCACCCCCCAAAACAATAATAGCCAGCCCGACAAAGGGCCGGCCTGGACACGTGCAGTAACAATCCTCGGGGGCACCTTGTGCCGCCGGAACCATTAGCTGGAACACGGGAACAATCGATATTCGGTTTTCACTTATTGCACGATCTGAAATGGCGTTTTATCATACGAAATGCGGCCAGTTGGGCTGGGAATGTTCGCGTCCGCATCGGTCGTTTTTGTTCCAACGCCATGGATAGCTTTAGCAGACTTCACGAGGAGAGGAGAAACGCATGACCACGACATCAAATGTCAGTGTGCAGCCAGATACGGATGCGCAAGAGACGCAGGAATGGGTTGAAGCACTCGAGGGTGTGATCGCCAACGAAGGCGCGGAGCGGGCGCACTTCCTGATCGAGAAACTGATCGAGGAAGGCCGCGAAGAGGGGATCAACATTCCCTATTCCGCCACCACCCAGTACATCAACACCATCCCGGCCAACCAGCAGCCGAAGTACCCGGGCGACGCGGACATGGAGATCAAGCTGCACTCCTACATCCGCTGGAACGCCATGGCGATGGTGGTGCGCGCCAACAAGCACACCAACGTGGGCGGGCACATCGCCTCGTTCGCCTCTTCCGCCGCCCTTTACGACGTAGGCTTTTCTCATTTCTGGAAGGCGATCGATCACGAGACCGGCGGCGACCTGATCTATTTCCAGGGCCACTCGGTACCGGGCGTGTATTCGCGCGCCTACATGCTCGGCCGCCTGACCGACGAGCAGATGGACGGCTACCGCCAGGAAGTCGACGGCAAGGGCATCTCGTCCTATCCGCACCCGTGGCTGATGCCGGACTTCTGGCAGTTCCCGACGGTGTCGATGGGCCTGGGCCCGTTGTGCGCGATCTACTCCGCGCGCTTCATGAAATATCTCGCCAGCCGCGGCCTGATCGACGCCCAGAAGGCTGAGCAGCGTAAGGTGTGGGCCTTCCTCGGCGACGGCGAGACCGACGAGGTCGAATCGCTCGGCGCCATCGGCATGGCCGCACGCGAGAAGCTCGACAACCTGATCTTCGTCATCAACTGCAACCTGCAGCGCCT
>JAGRFQ010000102.1:0-1939 GCA_020445945.1 Rhodocyclaceae bacterium | reverse complement strand
CGGCAAGATCATCCAGGAGCTGGAATCGGAGTTCCGCGGCGCGGGCTGGAACGTGATCAAGCTGATCTGGGGCACCCACTGGGACGCCCTGTTCGAGCGCGACAAGAAGGGCATCCTCAAGAAGCGCATGATGGAACTGTGCGACGGTGAGTACCAGACCTTCAAGGCCAAGAACGGCGCCTATGTGCGCGAGCACTTCTTCAACACGCCGGAGCTGCGCGCGCTGGTCGCCGACTGGACCGATGACGAGGTGTGGAACCTCAACCGCGGCGGCCACGACATCTTCAAGATCTTCACCGCCTACAACGCCGCGGTGAACCACAAGGGCCAGCCGACGCTGATTCTCGCCAAGACCATCAAGGGCTTCGGCATGGGTCAGTCGGGCGAAGCGATGAACATCTCCCACCAGCAGAAGAAGCTGGACAAGGAGTCGGTCAAGCGCTTCCGCGACCGCTTCAGCATTCCGGTCGCCGATGCCGATCTGGAAAAACTGCCCTACCTGAAGCTGCCGGAAGACTCTCCGGAATTCAAGTACATGAAGGAACGGCGCATGGCGCTGGGCGGTTTCCTGCCCAGCCGCCGCGGCAAGGCGGACGCCCTCGCGGTGCCCGAGCTCAGCAAGTTCGACGCGCTGCTCAAGGCCTCGGGCGAAGGCCGTGAGCTGTCGACCACGATGGCCATCGTGCGCATCATGAACATGCTGCTCAAGGACAAGCAGATCGGCAAGAATGTGGTCCCGATCGTGCCGGACGAGTCGCGCACCTTCGGCATGGAAGGCATGTTCCGCCAGGTCGGCATCTGGAACCAGGAAGGCCAGAACTACGTGCCGGAAGACCATGACCAGCTGATGTTCTACAAGGAATCGAAAACCGGCCAGGTGCTGCAAGAAGGCATCAACGAAGCCGGCGCGATGGCCGACTGGATTGCTGCCGCCACGTCCTACTCGGTGCATGGCGTGCAGATGATTCCGTTCTACATCTGCTATTCGATGTTCGGCCTGCAGCGCACCATGGACCTGTGCTGGGCCGCGGCCGACCAGCGTTCGCGCGGCTTCCTGATCGGCGGCACCGCCGGTCGCACCACGCTCAACGGCGAAGGCCTGCAGCACGAAGACGGCCACAGCCTGATCCTCGCCAACCTGATCCCCAACTGCATCAGCTACGACCCGACCTTCCAGTACGAAGTCGCGGTCATCGCGCAGGACGGCATGCGCCGCATGTTCGCCGAGCAGGAGGACGTGTATTACTACATCACGGTGATGAACGAAAACTACGAGCACCCCGAAATGCCCAAGGGTGCCGAAGCCGACATCATCAAGGGGATGTACAAGTTCGCCAAGGGTGGCAAGGGCAAGGGGCCGCGGGTCAACCTGCTGGGCTCGGGCACCATCTTCCGCGAAGTCATCGCCGCCGCCGAGTTGCTCAAGGCCGACTGGGGGGTCGAAGCCGACATCTTCGGTTGCCCGAGCTTCAACGAGCTGGTGCGCGATGGTCAGGACGTCGAGCGCTGGAACCTGCTCCACCCGATGGAGAAACCCAAGCAGTCGCATGTCGAGAAGCAGCTCGGCGCCTCGCCGGTGCCGACCGTTGCCGCCACCGACTACATCAAGCTGTACGCCGACCAGATTCGCCCCTTCGTCAAGGGCCGCTACGTCACGCTGGGCACCGACGGCTTCGGCCGCTCCGACACCCGCGAGAAGCTGCGCCACTTCTTCGAGGTCGACCGCCACTGGGTCACCCTGGCAGCGCTCAAGGCGCTGGCCGACGAGGGCACGATCGACCGCGAGAAGGTTGCCGCGGCGATGGTCAAGTACAACCTGGATCCGGCCAAGCCGAACCCGATGTCGGTCTGAGCGCGGAGGAGACGAAACAATGAGCCAACTCATCGAAGTCAAAGTTCCGGACATCGGCGATTTCTCCGACGTCCCCATCATCGAGCT
>JAGRFQ010000030.1 GCA_020445945.1 Rhodocyclaceae bacterium | reverse complement strand
CGGCGCGCATGAAGGCTTCGCCGACCAGAAAGGCGTGCACGTCGTGGGCGCGCATGCGGGCCACGTCGTCGGCGCCGAGAATGCCCGACTCGGTGACCACCAGCCGGTCGGCCGGGATGCGGTCGAGCTGGTCGAGGGTGGTGTCGAGCGACACCTCGAAGCTGCGCAGGTTGCGGTTGTTGATGCCGATCAGCGGGGTCTGCAGTTGCAGCGCGAGGTCGAGCTCGCCGGCGTCGTGGCTCTCGACCAGCACCGCCATGCCGAGCTCGAAGGCCACCGCTTCGAGCTCGCGCATCTGGTCGAGCGACAGCGCGGCGACGATCAACAAGATGGCGTCGGCGCCCATTGCCCGCGCTTCGACCACTTGCCACGGGTCGATCATGAAATCCTTGCGCAGCACCGGCAGATCGCAGGCCTCGCGGGCCACCTGCAGATAGTCGGCGTGGCCCTGGAAAAACTGCTGGTCGGTGAGCACCGACAAACACGCCGCGCCGCCGCCGGCGTAGCTGCGGGCGATGTCGGCGGGGTGGAAGTCGGCACGCAGCACGCCTTTGGAGGGGCTGGCCTTCTTGACCTCGGCGATGACCGCCGACTGTCCGTCGGCGACCTTGGCGCGCATCGCACCGACGAAGTCGCGCGGCTCGGGCAGCGCGCCGGCGATGTCGGCCAGCGCCGACAGGCCGATGTGCTGCTGGCCGGCGGCCACTTCGAGGCGTTTGACGGCGAGGATCTTGTCGAGAATGTCGCTCATGCGCGGCTCAGGCGAAACGCTGGGTGCAGCGCGCGAACGCATCGACCTTGGCGCGCGCCGCGCCGCTGGCGATGGCCTCGCGCGCAAGGCCGATGCCGTCGGCGATGCTGTCGGCGATCTTGGCGGTGTACAGCGCCACGCCGGCGTTGAGGACGACGATGTCGCGCGCCGCGCCGGGGGCGTTGTCGAGCGCGCCGAGCAGCATCGCCTTCGATTCGGCGGCGTCGGCGACGCGCAGCGGGCGCGCGGATTGCATCGGCAGGTTGAAGTCTTCGGGGTGCACGTCGTATTCGACGATCGCGCCGTCCTTGAGTTCAGCGACCATCGTCGCCGCGCCGAGCGAGACTTCGTCCATGCCGTCGCGGCCATGCACCACCAGCACGTGGTCGGCGCCGAGGCGCTGCATGACGCGCGCCTGAATGCCGACCAGATCGGGGTGGAACACGCCCATCAGGGTGTGCGGCGCGCCGGCCGGATTGGTGAGCGGGCCGAGGATGTTGAAGATCGTGCGCACCCCCATCTCCTTGCGCACCGGGGCGACGTTCTTCATCGCGCTGTGGTGGTTGGGGGCGAACATGAAGCCGATGCCGGTCTCGGCGACGCACTCGGCCACCTGTTCGGCCGACAGCGCCAGATTGACGCCCAGCGCTTCGAGCACGTCGGCGCTGCCGGACTTGCTCGACACGCTGCGCCCGCCGTGCTTGGCCACCCGCGCGCCGGCCGCCGCGGCGACGAAGATGGTGGCGGTGGAGATGTTGAAGGTGTGCGCGCCATCGCCGCCGGTGCCGACCACGTCGAGGAAGTTGTCGTTGGGCGGCGGCACCGCGACCTTGGTCGACAGCTCGCGCATCACGGTGGCCGCGGCGGCGATCTCGCCGATGGTCTCTTTCTTGGTGCGCAGCCCGGCGAGGATGCCGGCGAGCATCACCGGCGAGACTTCGCCGGCCATGATCTGGCGCATCAGCGCGACCATTTCGTCGAAGAAGATTTCGCGGTGTTCAATGGTGCGCTGGAGCGCTTCCTGGGGAGTGATGGTCATGGCGGCTCCTTTCACGCGGTGCGTTCGAGAAAATTGCGCAGCAGGTCGTGGCCGTGCTGCGTGAGGATGGATTCGGGGTGGAACTGCACGCCTTCGACATCGAGCGTGCGGTGGCGCAGGCCCATGATTTCGCCATCGTCGGTCCAGGCGGTCACTTCGAGGCAATCGGGCAGCGACGCGCGCTCGACCGACAGCGAGTGGTAGCGCGTGCACACCAGCGGATCGGGCAGCCCCCGGAACACGCCGGCATCGGTGTGGCGCACCGCCGAGGTCTTGCCGTGCATCAGCCGCTTGGCGTGCACCACCTTGCCGCCAAAGGCCGCGCCAATGCTCTGATGGCCCAGACACACACCGAGAATCGGCAGCGTGCCGGCGTAGCGGGCAATCGCCTCGACCGAGATGCCGGCCTCCTTCGGCGTGCACGGCCCCGGCGAAATCACCAGATGGCTCGGCGCCAGATCGGCGATGTCATCGACGCTGATCTCGTCGTTGCGCACGGTGTGCACCTGCGCGCCGAGTTCGCCGAAGTACTGCACCAGGTTGTAGGTAAAACTGTCGTAGTTGTCGATCATCAGCAGCATGTTGCGTGCTCCACACCGGCGTCGTTCAGCACGCCGCCTTCAATCCAAAGAGCGCCCGCACCGCGTCGGGGCGCAGGGGCGCGATGCCCAGTTCGCCGAGTACGCCGGCGAGGCGGCCGATCTGTTCGGCGTTGTCGCGCAGCGGTGCGCCGGCGGCGGTGACCACGTTGTTTTCGAAGCCGACGCGGCAGTGCCCGCCGGCCAGCGCGGCCTGGGTGGCGCAGGCCAGCTCCGGCGCGCCGAAGGCGCACACGCCCCAGCGCCATCGCGCCGGGATGTGCGGCAGGTAGGCGAGGATGTCGGTCGGCCGGCTGGTGGTGCCGGCGTAGCGGCCGAGCACGAGGAGAATGAACGGTTCGGCCTGCGGCAGCCAGCCAGATTCCCACCAGCGCACCAGGCTGTGCAGTTGTTCGAGCGAGTACACGATGTATTGCGGCACGGTGCCGGCGGCGGCGGTTTCGGCGAGGAAGTCGCGCACCGCGGCGGTGTGCGCGTCGCCCCCGGCGTCGAGCAGTTCGTCGAGGTTGAAGGTGATCATCTCCGGCGTCAGGGCGCGCTGCACGGCCATCATGTCGGCCGGCGAGAAGCGCCCGACGCGCTCGGTGGTCGGCTGGATGACGATGTCGCAGGCTGCGCGCACGGCGGCGATCGCTTCGGCGTAGCGCCCGGCGTCGAGGCTGTGCCCGAGCGCCGCGTCGCGCACGTGCAGGTGCAGGATCGACGCGCCGGCGGCGGCGCAGGCGGCGGCCTCGGCGGCGATCTCGTCCGGCGAGAGCGGAATCGCGGCGTGGTCGGCCTTGCCGCGGCGGGCGCCGTTGGGCGCCACCGTGAGGCTGGGCGAAGGGCCGCTCATGACTTGAGTTTGCCTTTGTCGCGCAGCGTGGCCAGCGACTGGTCGAGGGCTTTGACGAGCAACTCCACCAGCCGGCCGGTCTGCGCCTTGGTGATGACGAAGGGCGGCGCGATGAGCACGTGGTCGCCGTGGCGGCCGTCGATGGTGCCGCTCATCGGATAGACGATCAGCCCCAGCCCGAAGGCGGTGTCGCCGAGCAGCCGCGCGAAGCCGAGTTCGGGTTCGAGCGGCGCCTTGGTGGCCCGGTCGGCCACGAACTCGACGCCGATGAACAGGCCCTTGCCGCGGATGTCGCCCACGTTGGGGTGCGCGCCCAGCGCCTCCCTGAGCCGGCGCATCAGCTCCTCGCCCATCTTCTCGCTCTTTTCGATCAGCCCGTGCTGCTTGATGTAGCGGATCACCGCCACCCCGGCCGCGGCGGCGAGCGGGTGGCCCATGTAGGTGTGGCCGTGCTGGAAGACGTTGCGCCGGTTGTGGAAGGTGTCGACGATGCGGTCGTGCACCAGCGTGGCGCCGATCGGCACGTAGCCGGCGGCGAGCCCCTTGGCGAGGCAGATCATGTCGGGCACGACGCCCCAGTGGCGCATCGCAAACCACTTGCCGGTGCGCCCCATGCCGGTCATCACCTCGTCGGCGATGAGCAGGATGTCGTAGCGGTCGCAGATCTCGCGGATGCGGCGGAAGTAGCCGTCGTGCGGCACCAGCGCGCCGGCGGTGGCGCCGACCACCGGCTCGGCGATGAAGGCCGAGACCTTCTCCGGGCCGACTTCGAGAATCGCGCGTTCGAGGTCCTCCGCGCATTCGAGCGCGCAGTGTGCCGGATCCTTGTTGAACGGGCAGCGATAACAGAAACACGGCGCCACGCGCGGGCGCTGGTAGAGCATCGGCTCGTACAGCGCCCGCCGCCACGGGTTGCCGCCGGCGGCCAGCGCGCCCAGCGTGTTGCCGTGATAGCTCTGCTCGCGGCCGATCACCATCCATTTTTCCGGCCGCCCCATCTGCACCCAGTAGGCGCGCGCCATCTTGATCGCCGACTCCACCGCCTCGGAGCCGCCGGAGACGAAATACGCGTGGTTGATGCCGCCCGGCGCGAGTTCGGCGAGCAAGCCGGCCAGCTCTTCCTGCGCGGGGTTGGTGAACTGGCTGGTGTGGGCGAACTCGACGCTGTCGAGCTGCGCCTTGAGCGCCTCGACCACCTCCTTGACGCCATGACCGATCGACGACACCACCGCACCGCCACAGGCGTCGAGGTATTTCTTGCCTTTCTTGTCGATCAGGTAGGCGCCCTCGCCGCGCGCCACCATCGGGTAATCGGCAAACGGATTGCGATAGAAAACACGGGTTTCTTCACTCATCGTTGCACCTCCTGCAAGGCCCGCGGCGCATGCGCCGGCAAAGCCGTCAGCCCAGATCCGAGTCCAGCCCGCACTCGGCCATTTCCGCCGCGCGCAGCATCGCGCGCGCCTTGTTGCGGGTTTCGGTCCATTCGGCGTCGGGGTCGGAATCGGCCACGATGCCGGCCCCGGCCTGCACGTGCAGCAAGCCGTCCTTGAGCACCGCGGTGCGGATGTTGATGCACACGTCCATGTCGCCGTGGAAACCGAGATAGCCCGACGCGCCGGCGTACATGCCACGCTTGAGCGATTCGAGCTCGTCGATGATCTCCATCGCCCGCACCTTGGGCGCGCCCGACACCGTGCCGGCCGGGAAGGAGGCGCGCAGCACCGCCAGCGCGTCGAGCCCCGCGCGCAGCCGCCCCTCGACGTTGGAGACGATGTGCATCACGTGCGAGTAGCGCTCGATGGCGAACTGCTCGGTCACGCGCACCGAACCCACCGCGGCCACCCGGCCGACGTCGTTGCGCCCCAGATCGAGCAGTTGCACATGCTCGGCGCGCTCTTTTTCGTCGCCCAGCAGATCGTGTTCGAGCGCCACATCCTCGTCTTCGTTGGCGCCGCGCGGGCGCGTGCCGGCGATCGGGCGCAGGGTGACCTTGTCGTCTTCGAGCCGCACCAGAATCTCGGGCGAGGCGCCGACGACGTGAAAATCGCCGAAATTGAAGAAGAACATGTACGGCGAGGGATTAAGCGTGCGGATCGCGCGGTACAGCGCCAGCGGCGAGGCGGCAAAGGGCTTGCTCATGCGCTGCGAGAGCACCACCTGCATCACGTCGCCCTCGACGATGTACGCCTTGGCGCGACGCACCGCCGCCTTGAACTCGGCTTCGCCAAAGCTGGAGACCGCGGGCGGCGACTCGGCGCGCACGTCGGCGGGGATGTCGACCGGCGCGCGCAGCCGGGCGATGAGTTCTTTCAGGCGTGCGCGTGCGCGGGCATACGCGTCGGGCGCGCCGGGTTCGGCATACACCACCAGCGTGAGCTTGCCGGAGAGGTTGTCGACGATGGCGATTTCCTCCGACAGCATCAGCAGGATGTCGGGCGTGCCGAGCGGGTCGTCGTGCTGCGCCCCGGCCAGCCGCGGCTCGATGTAGCGCACCGTGTCGTAGCCGAAGCAACCGACCAGCCCGCCGGCAAAGCGCGGCAGGCCGTCGCGCGGCGGCACCTTGATGCGCGCCATGAACTCGCCGACAAAGTCGAGCGGGTCGATGTTGTCGCGCTGCTCGACCACGCGCTCGCCCACCCGCAGCAGGGCAGAACGGTCGTAGGCCTCGATGCGCGTGTTGGCGGCGAGCCCGATGATCGAATAGCGGCCAAAGCGCTCGCCGCCCTGCACCGATTCGAGCAGGTAGGTGTACGGCGCGTTGGCCAGTTTCAGGTAGATCGACAGCGGGGTGTCGAGATCGGCGAAGGTCTCGACGGTGACCGGGATGCGGTTATAGCCTTGCGCCGCGAGCGCGTTGAATTCAGCTTCCAGCATGGGGACTCCACAAAAAATCAGACACTTTCGGAAAGGGCGCGGGGCGGGCCCGCGGGGCGTCAGTGGCGCTGGCGCCAGGGCCATGACCGCCAGCCACGCGGGGGCACAGCGGTGCCGGCGTTGGCCGAGGCGATCTCCGTTCGAAAGCTCAGGTTTGCGAGAGTCACGTCAATGCGCTTTGTTGTGCCGAAAACGGCGGTTTTATGCGGGCTGAGGCGCGATCCGCGCGAGCAGATCAGCGGCGTTCGATAGTAGCCCATCGCAATCTATGGTGTCCACCGGCGCCCCTTCGCTGTAGCCGTAGGTCATCAGCAGCACCGGGCAGCCCGCCGCGCGGGCGCTTTGCGCGTCGTTGACCGAGTCGCCCACCATCAGCGCCCGCGCCACGTCGACGCCCAACTGGCGGCAGGCGAATTCGAGCATCGCCGGGTGGGGCTTCTTGTGAGGCAGCGTGTCGCCGCACACCACCACCGGGAAGTAGCCCGCGACACCGCAGCGGGCGAGCAGCGGCAGGGTGAAATCGGTGGCCTTGTTGGTGACGCAGGCCATCGGTATGCCGCGCGCGGCCAGCACGGCGAGCATCTCTTCGACGCCGTCGAAGGCTTTGGCATGCACGCCGTTGACCACGTGATAGTGACGCCGGAACACCGCCACCGCGGCCTCGCGCGCGGCCGCGTCGGCCGCATCGCCCAGACAGCGCGCCACCAGATGCTCGATGCCCTTGCCGACGAAGCGGTGGATGTCGTCGCGCGTGCGCAGCGGCCGGCCCAGCTCGGCGAGCATGCGGTTCGAAGCCTCGACCAGATCGTCGATGGTGTCGAGCAGCGTGCCGTCCAGATCGAACAGCACCGCGTCGACCGCGAAGCGCGCGCTCACCGGTGGACCGTTGCCAGTTGCGCGCGCAGGGCGGCGATGACCGAATCGTAGCGGTGGGGGTCGTCGTCGCGCCCGGCGCCGAACACCGCCGAGCCGGCCACGAAGGTGTCCGCGCCGGCGCGGGCGATGTCGGCGATGTTATCGACCTTGACCCCGCCGTCGACCTCCAGCCGGATGTGGCGCCCGGTCTGCGCCGCGTAGGCATCGAGCCGGGCGCGCGCCATGCGCAGTTTTTCGAGTGCCTCGGGGATGAAGGCCTGCCCGCCAAAGCCCGGGTTCACGCTCATCAGCAAGACCATGTCGAGCTTGTCCATGACGTGGTCGAGGTAGTGCAGCGGCGTGGCCGGGTTGAACACCAGCCCGGCCTGGCAGCCGGACTCGCGGATCAGCCCGAGGGTGCGGTCGATGTGCTCCGAGGCCTCGGGGTGAAAGGTAATCATGTTGGCGCCCGCCTTGGCGAAATCGGGAATGATCCGGTCCACCGGGCGGACCATCAGATGCACGTCGATCGGCGCCTCGGTGTGCGGGCGGATCGCGTCGCACACCAGCGGACCGATGGTCAGGTTGGGCACGTAGTGATTGTCCATCACGTCGAAATGAATCCAGTCGGCGCCGGCCGCCACCACCTGACGGACCTCCTCGCCAAGGCGCGCAAAATCGGCAGACAACAGGCTGGGGGCAAGACAGAACATGGCAACTCCGGGGGGGGCGTGATCCGACACCCCGCCATTCTACCGCCGCCGGCGCGCCACCGCTTGCAGCCGCCCGCGGATTGGGCTTCAATGGACCGGTCCCCGACCACACCCGCCACCATGACCGAAGCCACACCCGACTACCACATCGAAGTCACCGCCGTCGGCTACTACCTCGCCGACCAGTCCGAGCCGGACGAAGACCACTACGTCTTCGCCTACCGCATCACCCTGCGCAACACCGGCACGGTCAGCGCCCAGCTGGTCAGCCGTCACTGGATCATCACCGACGGCAACGGCGAGCAGCAGGAAGTGCGCGGCCTCGGCGTGGTCGGCGAGCACCCCGACCTGGCGCCCGGCGAGCACTTCGAATACACCAGCGGCTGCGCCCTGCCCACACCGGTCGGCTCCATGCGCGGCAGCTACCAGATGGTCGCCGCCGACGGCCAGCGCTTCGACGCCGACATCCCCGAATTCGTCCTCACCGTGCCCCACGTCCTGCACTGACACGCGCGATGTCGCTGCGCCACAGCTACACCCTGATCGCCCCGTTCTACGACGCGGTGCTCACCGCCGCCACTCGCAGCGCCCGCATCCGCAGCCTCGCCCCCCTCAACGCCGCACCCGCCGGCCGGGTGCTCCTCGCCGGCGTCGGCACCGGCCTCGATCTGCCTCACCTTCCCGTCCAGCACCACTACGTCGGCCTCGACCTCACCGCCGCCATGCTCGCGCGCAGCCGCCCGCGCGCCACCGCACTACGCTACCACCCGGTCCACGGCAGCACCCTCGCCCTGCCCTTCGCCGACGCCAGCTTCGACCACTGCGTGCTCCACCTCATCCTCGCCGTCGTCCCCGATCCGCTGCGCGCCCTGCAGGAGGCGATTCGGGTCACCCGACCCGGGGGGAGTCTGCTGGTATTCGACAAGTTTCTCCGCCCGGGTCAGCGCGCGCGACTGCGCCGCTGGCTCACGCCGATCTCGGGGCGCATCGCGACGCGGATGGATGTGGAGTTCGAAACACTGCTCGCCGGCGCGCCGGGCGCGCGGGTCGAGAGCGACGAGGCGGCACTGGGCAGGGGGTGGTTTCGACGTGTACGGCTGACGCGGGAATGAGGGCGTAGCCCGGATGCAGCGCAGCGGAATCCGGGATTCATCAGTTGATCAACCACCGCCCCCGGATTCCGGCCTGCGGCCTGCATCCGGGCTACGAATCTGCCATCAACTCCGATAATCCGCGTTGATCTTCACGTAGTCGTACGAGAAGTCGCAGGTCCACACGGTGGCGTCGGCCTGGCCGCGGGCGAGGTCGACGGTGATGCCGATTTCGGCGTCGGCCATGATGCGGGCGCCGTCTTCTTCACGATAGCTGGCGGCGCGACCGCCGTGTTCGGCGACGAGGACGTCGCCGAGCCAGACGCGCAGCTGGCTGACGTCGAGGTCGGCGATGCCGGCGTAGCCGATGGCGGCGAGGATGCGGCCGAGGTTGGGGTCGGAGGCGAAGAAGGCGGTCTTGACCAGAGGCGACTGGCCGATGGCGTAGGCAACGGCACGGCATTCGGCGCGGTCGCGGCCGCCCTTGACGGCGATGGTCATGAACTTGGTGGCCCCTTCGCCATCGCGCACGATGGCCTGGGCGAGTTCGATGGCGGCGGCGATGACGGCTTCGCGCAGCGCGAGCCAGGCGGGCGAGGTGTCGTCGGCAATCTCGGCGTTGCCGGCCTGGCCGGTGGCGATGAGGATGAAGGAATCGTTGGTGGAGGTGTCGCCGTCGACGGTGATGCTGTTGAAGGACAGGTCGGCGGCTTCGCGCGCGAGGCGCTCGAGCAGCGGCTGCGACACGACCGCGTCGGTGGCAAGAAAGCCGAGCATGGTAGCCATGTTGGGGCGGATCATGCCGGCGCCCTTGCTGATGCCGGTAATGGTGATGTCGCGCTCGTCGATGCGGATGCGGCGCGACACGCCCTTGGGCACGGTATCGGTGGTCATGATCGCGTGGGCGGCGTCGAACCAGCCGTCGGCACGCAGCGCGGCGACCGCGCCGGGGAGACCGGCGGTGAGGCGTTCGACAGGCAGCGGTTCGAGGATCACGCCGGTGGAAAACGGCAGCACTTGCTCGGGCGCGATGTTGAGGGCGCGCGCGGCGGCAACGCAGGTCGTACGCGCGTCGAGCATGCCCTGGTCGCCCGTGCCGGCGTTGGCCACGCCGGTGTTGATGACCAGCGCGCGCGCGCTGCCCTGTGCCAGGTGGGTGCGGCACACCTGCACCGGGGCGGCGCAAAAACGGTTCTGCGTGAACACGCCGGCCACCCGCGCCTCGGCGGCGAGTTCGATGACGGTGAGGTCGCGCCGATTGGCTTTGCGGATGCCGGCTTCGGTCACGCCCAGGCGGACACCGGGGACCGGGTGCAGGGTGTCAGGCAACAGCGCGGGGAGGTTCACGGGCATGGCAGGGCTCCGGTTGGCAGGTGGGAAGAAGCCTCGAATGATACCCGGCCGCCCGCCAAAACCGTAGCCGCGCCGGCCGCGGCCCTACCTGGCGGGGCGCGCTGCCGGCACCGCCATGGTGAGATGCTGCACGAAGTGGGCGAAGGCGAAGAAGCTGTCGTCGTCGATGGCCGGTCCGCCGCCGTCGCGCTCGGCGTAGACCATGCCGATGCAGCGCCCGTGGCCGACGATGGGGGCGATGGCTGCCGGGCCGCCATCGGCGAGTTCACCGAGGCGGCCGCGCTGCGCCCCGAGCCGCTGCGGGCGCAGGGTGGAATACGCGACGTCGAGCGGGTCCTTCGGTGTGCTCCCGACGGTGAACACAAAGCGTTTGCGGATCGCCTCGCCGCCCTGCCCGAGGCCGAACTTGCCCACCAGCTGGGTCCGGTTCGGGGCCATGAGGGCGACCACCACGCGGGCGAAACCAACGCCTTGGAGGATGCCTTCGGAGGCGAGATAGACCGCATCGGAAAAGCTCCCGCCCTGGAGGATCAGCACCGACAGTTCGCGCAGAATGTGGAGTTGCCGCTCGGCCGGCGAGGGGGTCGGCAGGGCGTCGGCGGGCGGGGCGTTGGCGGCCACCGGGATGTGGCGCGCCACGTCGGCCGCGCCGTAGTCGTGAGCGAGGCGAGCGGCAGCGCTGGCCAGCGCGACGACCTCCTCGCGCAAGGCCTCTTCGGGCTGGGTCACGAAGCGCGCGGCCTCGCCGAGCGCATCGCGAAACCCGGCGCTGTCCCAGCCGTCGGCCACGCCCTGGGCCACGGCGTGGCCCAGGCGGATGGTGTCGACCTGAACGCTGGCACGGCCGGCAGTATCGAGCACATCGTTGAGCAAGCTGCCCAGATGCCATTCGCGCGCCAGCTTTTGCGACAACTGGCGCAGGCGGAAACCGAGCACCGTGTGCTCGATGGCCTGCGCCTGCGCGGCGTCGCAGCCCGGCGGCAGTTGCGCATCGAGCGCCGCGGCCTGGTCGCCGCCGAAGCACCAGAAAGCCATGTCGCCGACGCGCGACAGCAGCGCGGCAATGAAGATCTCTTCGGCGCGACCGTCGCCGCGCAAACGGGCCAGTCCGCGCGCCAGCGTGGCCGCAAAAAAACAGCGCGCCAACTCGTTGATCACGCGTTTGCGCACCCCGCCCTTGAGCAGCGCGTCCACCAGCGCAAGGCCGATCGCCATGTCGGCGACGCCGTCGAAGCCGAGTACCACGATGGCCCGGCTGATGGTGCTGACGCCCTGACGCGAGGTGTTGAAATAGGCGCTGTTGGCGAGGCGCAAGACCTTGGTAGTCATTGCCGGGTCGCGCAGGATCACCGCCGCCAGCCGCGCCGCCGAGGCGCTGTCGTCGCTGACGATGCCGCGGATGGCGGCCACGGTGCTGCCGAAGGCCGGCATGTCGAGCTCGCGCACGTGGGCGACCCAGCCGCTCAGGCCTTCAGGGGCGGCGCCGGGCAGCGGCGGGATCTCGTCGAAGGTGAGTTCCGGGTACATGCCGGCTTAACGGCGCGGCACGGGCCGAGCTTGAGAATCGGCGCGCTGGGAAGAAAGACGGCGCCTCGCGGGCGCCGTTGTCGTGCTCAGGCCAGGCGGCCGTGGCAGTGCTTGTATTTCTTGCCGGACCCGCAGGGACACGGTTCGTTGCGCCCGACCTTGGGGCCGGCGTTGGCCGGCTGCGCTTGCGCTGCATCGCCGCGCTCGCCGGAGAGTGCTTCGTCGTAGTCGGCGTGGTGGTATTGCACGTTGTCGACGCCGCTGCGCGGTTCGGTTTCTTCCAGCGCCTCTTGGGTGCGGATCTGCACCGTCATGAGCAGACGGGTGACGTCGACGCGCACCTCCTGGAGCAGGGTTTCGAACAGCTCGAAGGCTTCGCGCTTGTATTCCTGTTTGGGGTTTTTCTGGGCGTAGCCGCGCAGATGGATGCCCTGGCGCAGGTGGTCGAGCGCGGCGAGGTGTTCGCGCCAGTGGTTGTCGAGGCTCTGCAGCATCACGTTGCGCTCGAACTGGTGCCAGGCGGCCGGGTCGACCTGCGCGATCTTGGCCGCGAACTGGGCGTCGGCGGCGGCCACCACGCGTTCGGCCATGGCGTCGTCATCGAGCGAGGGCTCGGCGGCGATCCATTCGCTCACCGCCACCTTGAGCTGGTACTCGGCTTCAAGCGCCGCTTCGAGGCCGGCGATGTCCCACTGCTCTTCGACGCTGTCGGGTGGCACATGGTCGCGGAAGGCGTCGTGGATCACGCCCTGGCGCATGGCGGTGATGGTTTCGGTGATGTCGTCGGTTTCGAGCAGCTCGTTGCGTTGCTGGTAGATGACCTTGCGCTGGTCGTTCGACACGTCGTCGAATTCGAGCAGCTGCTTGCGGATGTCGAAGTTGCGCTGCTCGACCTTGCGCTGTGCGGACTCCAGCGAGCGGGTGACCATGCCGTGCTCGATGGCTTCGCCTTCGGGCATCTTGAGGCGCACCATGATGGCGTTGAGGCGCTCGCCGGCGAAGATCTTCATCAACGGGTCTTCGAGCGACAGGTAGAAGCGGCTCTCGCCCGGGTCGCCCTGGCGGCCGGCACGACCGCGCAGCTGGTTGTCGATGCGGCGCGATTCATGACGTTCGGTGCCGATGATCTTCAGCCCGCCGGCGGCAATGACCTTGGCGTGGTCGGCCTCCCAGGCCTTGCGCAGGGCCTCGACTGCGACGGCTTTCTGGGCTTCATCGGTGTTCTCGTCGACCATCAATCCGTCGATGCGCTTCTGCACGTTGCCGCCGAGCACGATGTCGG
>JAGRFQ010000101.1 GCA_020445945.1 Rhodocyclaceae bacterium | reverse complement strand
CTGGCGGCGGGGGTGGAGCCGTCGGTGGTGCTGGACGGCGCGGCGCTGGAGCTGATCGCCCACGAGCGGCTCGAATGCGCCCGCATTGCCACCCGGGTGGCGCCGATGCTCGGTCTGGTGGCGACGATGATTCCGATGGGGCCGGCGCTGCGCGCGCTCGGCGACGGGCAACTGGCCGACGTGTCGCAGGCGCTCACGCTGGCGTTTTCGGCGGTGATCCTGGCACTCATCGCGGCGGCGATCACCTACGCCGTGCTCAATGTGCGGCGGCGCTGGTATGTGCGCGATCTGGCCACGCTCGACCGCCGCCGCGCGGAGCCGGCGTAATGCGCGGCCGCCTGCGCGACGAGGCGCACGACGAAGACCCGATCCTGTCGGTGGTCAATCTGATCGACGTGTTTCTGGTCCTCATCGCCGCGCTGCTGCTGGCGATGGCGGGCAGTCCGCTGTCGCCCTTCGGCGCCGACAAGGTGACCCTGATCCGCAACCCCGGCGCGCCGGACATGGAGTTGGTGGTCAAGGACGGCGAACACATCGAACACTACCGCGCCGACGGCCGCGGCGGGATCGGCGCGGGGGTGCGCGCGGGGATTGCCTACCGCATGCCCGACGGGACGATGGTGTATGTGCCCGAGGCGGCGACGCCGCCGCGCTGACGCGGCGCTACTCGGCGTCCGGCTGGGCCGCGGGGGCGGCGCGGGCAAAGGCGTCGAGCGCCTCGCAGGCGGCGGCGATGCGCGTCACCGTCGGCACGTGGTCGAGCCGGCAGTCGAAGCGCCGCGCGTTGAAGACCTGCGGCACCAGCACGCAGTCGGCCAGGCCGGGGGTGTCGCCGTGGCAGAAGCGCCCGGTGGCCGGGTGCGCGGCGAGCAGCGCCTCCACTGCGGCCAGCCCGCCTTCCACCCAGTGGCGATACCAGGCCATGCGCTGCGCCTCGTCGAGGCCGAGTTGGCCGGTCAGGTAATCGAGCACGCGCAGGTTGTTGAGCGGGTGAATCTCGCAGGCGATGCTCAAGGCGATGGCGCGCACCCGCGCCCGGCCGGGCGGGTCGGGCGGCAGCAGCGGCGGGCTCGGACACGTCTCGTCGAGATATTCGATGATCGCCAGCGACTGGGTCAGCGTCAGCTCGCCGTCGACCAGCGCCGGCACCAGCGCGGCGGGGTTCACCGCGCGGTAATCCGGCCCGTGCTGGGCGCCGCCGTCGCGCGTCAGATGGACCGGTACGGCGGTGTAATCGAGCCCCTTGAGATGGAGCGCGATACGCACGCGAAAGGCGGCGGAGCTGCGAAAGTAGGTGTACAGCTTCATCCGCCCGTCTCCCGCGCGAAGGCCGCCACGGTGTTGTCGATGGCGCCGAAAATGCTGTGGCCGACGGCGTCGCGCATCTCGATGCGCACCCGGTCGCCGGGCTGCATGAAGGGCGTGACCGGCGCGCCCTGTTCGATGGTTTCGTACATCCGCAGCTCGGCCAGGCAGCAGTAGCCCACGCCGCCGTGGGCGATGCTCGACCCCCACAGGTCACCCTGCCGGTTCGACACCGTGCCCGAGCCGACGATGCTGCCCGCCGCCAGCGCGCGGGTACGCGCCGCGTGGGCGATCAACTGGCCGAAGTCGAAGGCCATGTCCACCCCGGCATCGGGCCGGCCGAAGGGCGCACCGTTGAGGGTGACCAGCAGCGGCAGATGCAGCCTGGCGTCGTGCCACGCCGCGCCCAGCGCGTCTGGCGTCACCGCCACCGGGCTGAAGCTCGACGCCGGCTTGGACTGGAAGAAGCCGAAGCCCTTGGCCAGCTCGTCGGGAATCAGATGGCGCAGCGACACGTCATTGACCAGCATCACCAGCCGGATCGCCGCCGCCGCTTCAGCGGGCGTCGCGCCCATCGCCACATCGCCGGTCACCACCGCAACCTCGGCCTCGAAGTCGATGCCCCACGCCGGATCGGCGACGATCGCCGCGCACGGGCCGATGAAGCCGTCCGAGCCGCCCTGATAGAGCAGCGGATCGGTGGCGAACGAAGCGGGCATCTGCGCCCCGCGCGCCTTGCGCACCAGCGCCACGTGGTTGAGATAGGCCGAGCCGTCGGCCCATTGAAACGCGCGCGGCAGCGGCGCATGACAGGCGGCCGGATCGAAGGGCTCGGCATGACGCGCGTGACCGTTGTTGAGCGCCGCATACACCTCCGCCAACTGCGGCGCGACCGCCTCCCAATCGTCCAGCGCCTGCTGCAAGGTGCGCGCCACCGCCGGCACGCTCTGGCAACGGATCAAGTCACGATCGACCACCACCAGCGTGCCGTCGCGCCCGCCGCGTTTGAGGCTGGCCAGCTTCATGCGCCACCCCCCGACGCGCTGCCGTCGTGCATCCACCGCGCATGCCGCGGCGCCCGCCGGGTCTGCGCCCACTCGTCGAGCATCTCCCACTTCACCGCGTCGAGGCGGTGCAGCATCTCCGGCGTGTGCGTGTTGGCGGTCAGCTCGATGCGGTGACCGCTGGGATCGAAGAAGTAGATCGACTGGAACAAGGTGTGGTCGGTTGGCCCGAGCACCTCGATGCCCTCCGCTTCGAGCCGCGCCTGCGTCGCCCGCAAGAGCTCGACCGACGCCACCTCCAACGCCAGATGCTGCACCCACGCCGGCGTATTCGGGTCACGCCCCATCGGCGGCTGCGTCGGCAGCTCGAAAAACGCCAGCACATTGCCATTGCCGGCATCGAGAAACACATGCATGTACGGATCGGGCGCGTGCGTGGAAGGCACCTCGTTCTCCGCAATCGCCAGAATGAAACGCATCCCCAGATGGCGCTGATACCACTCCACCGTCTCTTTCGCATCCTTGCAGCGATACGCCACATGATGAATTTTCCGGACCAGCTGCATGACGCTCTCCTCGCACCCGACACGCTTCCATTACAGCCCACTGCCGGCCACCGCACAAACTGCGCGCACCACCGCACCACGACCGCCGCACCGGATAATCACAACAGCATAGACAATCGGCCGCCATCGTCGAACCCGCATGGAATTCTTGCGATGGTCTATGGCGAATATAACGAGGCGAACGTCAAAAAAGCAGGCACTGGTCACGGCACCGGTGATCTGAGCGCGTGCCGCAACCAGCAATCTCGCCTCGGTGCGCAATGGATGTATTCTGACGACATGCGCACGGAACGGGCCCGAAAAAGGCGTCTGCGACACGATGAGCGACACTCTCCTGCTGGCGTCCCTGTATTCGTTCTTTCGCGGTGCGGACAATCTGCGATCGGCGGCGGCTGCGCTCAAACTGGCGGTGCTGTGCCATCCGCGCGTGACGCTGGCGACGACGATGGTCTTTCACGACCGTGCGCTGTGGCAGCTCCTTGAGCAACACGAGGCGTTCTTGCACAGCGGTGCGCTGGTGCTGGACCGCCGGACGAGCGTGACCAGTTTCAGGGCGGCGGCGCTCCATCCGCAGTTTGCGCAGGTGGACGGCGTGTCGACCTTTGCGGCGTATCTTGACCGCGTCTCGTCGGGCCACGCGATTGCCTACGAGGCCGCCGGTGCCGCGGTCAGCCTCTCGGCGATGCTGGGCGCGCATCTGCAGTCGCGCCTCGAGCGGGCGCGTTCGCGACACGTTCGCAGTGCGCTGCGCGAGGCGCTGGCGCGGCTGGCCGATGTCGGGGATACGTTTTCCCTCGCCGACGCGTCGCGGCTGTGCGCGGACACGTATCTGGCGCCGCAGGTGGCCAACCACGCGCGGTATTTCTACTGCATCGTGGGAGCCAAGGCGGTTGGCGCAACGGCGGTGGTGCCGCAGCGCAGTTGGCAGGGCGTGGTGCGCAATGCGCCGGCCGCCCGCCTGGAGGGGCTGCCCGATCGGGTGGCCGAAGCGGATGCGCTGGTGATGAACTGGTTCGGGCTGGATGTAGAACTGCTCGGCCGCCTGACGCCGGAGGAGGTGCTTTCGCTGAAGGCGGAAGGGCTCACGCAGCAATACCTGGGCGTCCTGCGCGAATGCATCGCCGAGTGCCAACGCCGCTTCGACGCGCACGCCGATCCGCGCGCTGCTGCGGCCGAAGGGGCCGATGTGCTCGCAACACTGCAGGCGCATATCGCCTCGCGCTGCGAGGCAGAGCGCAAATGGCGGTTTGCCCAGGCCGGGGCGACGACGCTCGTCGATGAGGGCGTCGGTGTGTTGGTGCCGGGATTCGGGCTGGCGCGCAAGGGGATGGCGTGGATCGGCCAGACCATGACCCGGCGCGCCAAGTCCCGCACGCTGGATCGTTCCCTGACGCCGATGACCAGCTACGTCGAGCGTCTTTCCGCGCGCGCACGCGGCCGGCGTCCGGCATGAGGCGGGGCCGCAAGGCGGGCGGCGGGCTTGCCCCGGCACCCGCCCTGCCCGATACACGAAAGTGCGCAAAGCGCTGAACAAGATCAATCCGCACCGGTCGATACATCGCTACACTGGTGTCATGCCGTAGCGCGTGGGTGGACAACGCATGTTTCCGATCAGCAACAATGCCCGCATCCTCATCGTCGATGACACGCCCGAGAATCTGGCGGTGCTGGGCGACGTGCTGCAGCCCGATTACACCGTGCAGGCCACCACCTCCGGCGCGCGCGCGCTGGCCATTGCCGCGGCGCATCCGCCGCCCGACCTGATCCTGCTCGATATCATGATGCCGCAGATGGATGGCTACACGGTGCTCGGCCGGCTGCGCGAGAATCCGGACACGCGCGGGATTCCGGTGATCTTTCTGACCGCGCTCGGCAACACGCAGGACGAGGAATATGGCCTCGCGCTGGGCGCCGCCGATTACATCGCCAAGCCGATCCGGCCGGCGCTGGTGCTGGCGCGCGTGCGGACGCAACTGGAGGCCAAGCGGGCGCGCGACGCGCTGCGCGACCACAACGCCGTGCTCGAAGCCGAGATCGCGCAGCGCATGGCGGACAACGAGCACATCCAGGCGGTGAGCATCCGCGCGCTGGCGCACCTGGCGGAGATCCGCGACACCGACACCGGCAACCACCTGCTGCGCACACAGGCCTACGTGCATCAGCTCGCCACCCGCCTGAGCACGCATCCCCGTTTCGCGGCCACGCTGACCCCGGCGTACATCGACGTGCTGGCCCGCTCGGCCCCCTTGCACGACATCGGCAAGGTCGGCATTCCCGACCATATCCTGCTCAAGCCGGGCCGGCTCGACGACGCCGAATGGGCGATCATGCAGACCCACACGGTGCTCGGTGCCACGGCCATCGAGCAGGCCGAGCAGGACGTCAGCGAAGCGCTGCCGTTTCTCGCACTGGCCAAGGAGATTGCGCGCAGCCACCACGAGCGCTGGGATGGCTCGGGCTATCCCGACGCGCTGGCGGGCGAGGCGATTCCGGTGTCGGCGCGGCTGATGGCGCTGGCCGATGTCTTCGACGCGCTGGTCCACGAACGGGCCTACAAGCCGGGCATGCCGGCGGAGGCCGCCCGCGACATCATCCTCGCCGGTCGCGGCAGCCACTTCGACCCCGCGGTGGTCGATTGTTTCGAGACCCATTTCACCGTCTTCGTCGAGATCGCAGAACGCTACAATGACGCTCGCTGACCCCAAGCCGCCCGACCCCCTTGCCACCGCAGACACCCCCGCGGTGCCGGATTTCAGCGCGCAGCACCG
Source organism: Rhodocyclaceae bacterium (assembly GCA_020445945.1). GTDB lineage: Bacteria > Pseudomonadota > Gammaproteobacteria > Burkholderiales > Rhodocyclaceae > Nitrogeniibacter. The sequence continues at coordinate 4,320 of JAGRFQ010000101.1, read as the reverse complement.
CGGGCGCGTGCTGCGCATCGTGGCGATCTACGCCCTGGTCGCCAGCCTCTGGATCATCTTTTCGGACCGGGCGGTCGAACAGTTGATTACCGACCCGGTCCGTCTGGCCGAGGCCAACACGTTCAAGGGGCTGGGCTTCGTGCTCGTCACCAGTGTGCTGCTGTACGGCCTCGTCACCCGGCTGGTGCAGCAGTTCACCGCCAGCGCCGAACGCACCTACACCGCCCAGGCCGAGCGCCTGCAGGCCTTGAACCTGCTCGACGCCGTCGTCTCCGGGTCGAAAGACGCCATCTTCGCCAAGGACGCGGCCGGCCGCTACCTGCTCTTCAACCGCGAAGCCGCGCGGGTCACCGGCACCGTGGCCGAGACCGTCATCGGTCAGGATGATCGGGCCGTGTTCCCCCCCGACCAGGCCGAGCAGATCATGGCCAACGACCGCCAGGCGATGAGCGCCGACACCGTCGTGACCTTTGAAGAGCATCTGAGCACCGCCGACGGCGAACTGGTGTTCATGTCCACCAAAGGCCCCCTGCGCAATGTCGAAGGGCAGGTCATCGGCATGTTCGGCATTTCCCGCGACATCACCCCGCTGCATCGCGCGGAAAAAACGCGCGAGGCCCAGAACCAGACGCTGGAGATGGTCGCCAGGGGCGCGCCGCTGGCCAACACCCTCGACACGCTTGCGCGCGCCATCGAGGCCCAGGGCGGCGACATCCGTGCCTCGATACTGTGCTTCGATGCGGCACAGGGGCGGCTCTTCAACGGCGCTTCGCCGAACCTGCCGCGCGACTACGTCGCGGCAATCGACGGCGCGGCCATCGGCGAGCGCGCCGGCTCCTGCGGCACCGCAGCCTGGCGTCGCAGCCGGGTGATTGTGGAGGACATCGCCACCGATCCGTTGTGGGCCGACTACAAGGATCTGGCCCTCCAGCACGGCCTGCGCGCATGCTGGTCCACCCCCATCCTGGCGCCGGATCACACCGTGCTCGGCACCTTTGCGCTGTACTACGACACGCCCGCCGCGCCTTCACCGTGGCATCTTGAGCTGATCGAGCAGGCCACCCATGTCGCCGCCATCGCGATTGCGCGCAGCCGCGAAGAATCGCTGATCCGCAAGCTGTCGCTGGCCGTCGAACAGAGCCCGGAGAGCATCGTCATCACCGACCTCAACGCCAACATCGAGTACGTGAACGACGCCTTTACCCAGATCAGCGGCTACACCGCGGCCGAAGCGACCGGCCAGAACCCGCGCATCCTGCACTCCGGCAAAACGCTGCCCGGCACCCACCGCGACCTGTGGGACACCCTCGGCCGGGGCGAGGTCTGGCGCGGCGAGCTGCACAACAAGCGCAAGGACGGCAGCGAATACATCGAGATGGCGATCGTCAGCCCGATCCGCCAGCCCAACGGCCGCATCACGCACTATCTGGCGATCAAGGAAGACATTACCGAAAAGAAGCGCGCCGCCGACGAACTGGCCCAGCACCGCCACCACCTCGAAGAACTGGTCGAGGCGCGCACCGCGCAACTCGTCGAGGCACAGCTCGAGGCCGAAACGGCCAACCGCGCCAAGAGCGCCTTTCTGGCCAACATGAGCCATGAAATCCGCACCCCGATGAACGCCATCCTCGGCCTGTCGCACCTGCTCAGCCGCGACAATCCAACCCCCAAACAGGCCGAGCGGCTGGCCAAGGTCGAAGTCTCGGCGCGCCACCTGCTGACCCTGCTCAACGACATTCTCGACCTCTCCAAGATCGAAGCGGGCAAGCTCGAACTCGAACAGCTCGACTTCTCCATCGACGCCGTGCTCGACCAGGTGCAGTCGCTGATCGCCTCGCAGGCGCACGACAAAGCGCTGCGCCTGTCCATCGACGGCACCGGTCGCGACACCTGGGTGCGCGGCGACCCCACCCGCCTGCGTCAGGCGCTGCTCAACTACGCCGGCAACGCCGTCAAATTCACCGACCACGGCGAGGTCACGCTGCGCGCGCGCATCGAGCGCGAAACGCCCACCCAGCTCAGCATCCGCCTTGAAGTCAGCGACACCGGCATCGGCATTGCGCCCGACACCTGCCGCCAGCTCTTCAACGCCTTCGAACAGGCCGACACCTCCACCACGCGAAAATATGGCGGCACCGGGCTCGGCCTGGCGATCACCCGTCGTCTCGCCGAATTGATGGACGGCAGCGTCGGCGTCGACAGCACCCCGGGGCAGGGCAGCACGTTCTGGCTCTCCGTCTGCCTGCCACGCGCCCAGCCGCGGCACGCCGAGCCCCCCGCCACGCCAGCGCCCGCCGCCGCAACCGGCGCGACGCAACCCGGCCGCTTGCTGCTGGCCGAAGACAGCGAGGTCAATCGCGACGTCGCCCTCGCCCTGCTCAACGCCCAGGGCTGGCAGGTTGACTGCGCCGAGAACGGCGAGGTCGCGCTGCGGCTGGCACGCGCGCACCGCTACACGCTGGTGCTCATGGACGTGCAGATGCCGGTCATGGACGGCCTCGCCGCCACGCGCGCGATCCGCGCCCTGCCCGGCTACGCCACCACCCCGATCCTGGCGATGAGCGCCAACGTGTTCACCCAGGATCAGGCCGCCTGCCACGCCGCCGGCATGAACGACTTCATCCCCAAACCGGTGGAACCCGCCCAGCTCTACGAGACCCTGGCGCAGTGGCTGCCCGGCGCAGCGGAATCGCCCGCGGCGACGCCTGCCCCCGCCCCCGACCCGGAGGCCGCCGCCCGCCTGATCGCCGAACTCCGCCCGCTGCTCGCCGCCAGCGACATGCGCGCCAACACGCTGCTGCAGACCCGCGCCGCACTGCTCGAAACCCACCTCGGCGAGGCCGGGCGCAAACTCGTCGCGCAGGTCCGCCGCTTTGACTACGAGGCCGCGCTCAAGACGCTCGACGCGGCACCGCCGCGGCGCTGATTCAGACGTAGCCGGGTTCGACTTCCAGCGCCACCCCGAAACGCGCGCGCACGTCGGCGGCAATGCGCCCGGCGAGGGCTTGCACGTCGGCCCCGGTGGCGCCGCCGGTATTGACCAGCACCAGGGCCTGACGCGCGTGGCAGGCCACCGGGCCGAGCGCGCGCCCCTTCCAGCCGCAGCGGTCGATCAGCCAGCCGGCGGCGAGCTTGACGCTGCCGTCGGGCTGGGCGTAGTGCGGTGCGTCGGGGTGGGCGGCGAGGAAGGCCTGCGCGGCGGCGGCATCGACCACCGGATTCTTGAAGAAGCTGCCGGCATTGCCGCACTCGGCGGGGTCGGGCAGCTTGGCGCGGCGGATCGCGATCACCGCGTCGGAGATCTGGCGCGCGTCGGGCGCGGCGATGCCGCGTTCGCCGAAGTGGCGCTGCAGATCGGCGTAGCCGAGCACCGGCTGCCAGCGGCGCGGCAGGCGAAACACCACGCGGGTAATCAGATAGCGCCCGGCGGCCTCGCCCTTGAAGACGCTGTCGCGGTAGCCGAAGCGGCAGTCGGCGGCGCTGAAGCGGCGGCTTGCGCCGGTGTCGAGCTCGACCGCCTCGAGGTGCTCGAAGCGCTCGGCCATTTCGAGGCCGTAGGCGCCGATGTTCTGGATCGGCGCGGCGCCGACGGTGCCGGGGATGAGCGACAGGTTTTCCAGACCGGGCAGGTTCTGGTCGAGCGTCCAGCGCACGAAGTCGTGCCAGTGCTCGCCGCCGGCCGCGGCCACCCGCGTGGCGTCGTCATCGACAGCGACGATCTCGCGCCCGCGCAGCGCAACATGCAGCACCAGCCGGTCGACGTCGCCGAGAAAGATCAGGTTGCTGCCGCCGCCGAGCACCAGCCGCGGGCCGCGCAGTTGGCCGGCGCGGGCGGCCTCCACGAGCTGCGCGAGCGAGGTGATGCGCAAGTAGCGCGCGGCAGTGGCGGGCAGGCCGAAGGTGTTGAGGCGGTCGAGCGCGACGCGCTGCTGCAGTCCGTTCATGAGGCGTTGCCGGCGGCGATGGGGAAGATGCGATCGTAGGCCAGATTGAACAGGAAGGCGTAGAGCACGTAGGCCGCGGCGAGGGCGATGTCGGCGAGCAGCGCAGTGAGCCAGTCCATGCCGGTCCACGCCATCACCACCGGCAGGGTCATGACCAGCAGGCCGGTTTCGAACCCCAGCGCGTGCAGCGTGCGCAGGCCGAAGGGGCGGCGGTCGGCGCTGCGGCCGGTGCGCCGCCCTTCGATCCAGTCGAAGACGGTGTTGTAGCTGCCGTTCCAGATCGCGGCAATCAGCGCGATCAGCGCCAGCATGCCGATCGAGTCGCCCAGCGGCACGCCGCTGGCCCACGCGAAGGGCGGGGTGATGAGCAGCAGGC
>JAGRFQ010000029.1:43270-43821 GCA_020445945.1 Rhodocyclaceae bacterium | reverse complement strand
GGCGCCGAAGACACCGCCACGGTGAGCATCGCCGGCGCCGCCAGCGTGGTCGAAGGCGAAGCGGCCAGCTACACGGTGAGCGTGGACAAAGCCCCGGCGAGCGACCTCACGGTGAACGTCGTCACCGGGCACATCACCACCGACAACGGCGACCTGGTGCCCGTGAGTACCGCGGTCACCATCGCCGCCGGCACCACCAGCGCCAGCTTCAGCGTCAGCACGCTCGACGACGCCTACGCCGACAGTGGCGAACAATTCACCGCCAGCATCAGCAGCACCAGCGGCGGCGGCTATGAAAACCTCGTGCTCGGCACGAGCAGCGTCACCACCACGATCACCGACCAGGTCGGCTCCGACAACCCGCCGGGCGCCGAAGACACCGCCACGGTCAGCATCGCCGGCCCGGACACCGTGACCGAAGGGGCCAACGCCACCTACACCGTCACGCTGGACAAAGCCCCGGCGAGCGACGTGACGCTCAACCTCACATTGACCCACATCGACACCGTCAGCGGCGACATCAGCAGCATCCCGGCCACGGTCACCATCGG
>JAGRFQ010000029.1:0-43213 GCA_020445945.1 Rhodocyclaceae bacterium | reverse complement strand
GAGAACTACAGCATCGCGATCAGCCTGCCGGCGGTGCCCGGCGGCGGCTTCGAGAACCTGGTGATCGGCACCGGCAGCAAGGTGACCACGATCGTGGACAACGATCCGGATGCGGTGGATGACGCGATCAGCACCAATGAAGATGCGCCGGTGACGATTCCGGTGCGCGGCAACGATACCGATCCGGACGGCGATCCGCTGACGGTGACTGCGGTGACGCAGGGCGCCAACGGCACGGTGGTGATCGACCCGGCGAGCGGCAACCCGGTCTATACGCCGAATCCGGACTTCAACGGTAGCGATACCTTCACCTACACGATCACCGACGGGAATGGCGGTTTCGATACCGCGACGGTGACGGTGACGGTGCTGCCGGTCAACGATCTGCCGACGGCGGTTGCCGATGTGAATACGGTGAGCGAAGACGCGGCGAGCGTGCTCGGCGATGTGACGCCGGGGACGGTCGGGCAGGATAGCGATCCGGAAGGCGATACGCTGACGGTGGTCGGCGTGGCGGCCGGTACGCCGGCGACGCCGCCGGTCGGCAATGTGGCGACGGCGGTGGCGGGCACGTACGGGTCGGTGACCATCAATGGGGATGGCAGCTATACCTATGTGCCGGGCGCGGGGGCGCAGACGCTGGCGGCGGGCCAGAGCGCGACCGACGTGTTCACCTATCAGATCAGCGATGGCAACGGCGGTTTTGCGCATACCACGCTGACCATCACCATCACCGGTGCGGACGATGTGCCGCTGGGTCAGGACGAGACGGTGACGACGGCGGAGGATACGGCCTTCACCTTCGGGCTGGCGAACTTCGAGATGAACGATGCCGAGGATGGCTCGCCGAGCAACCCGACGGCGGTGCGCGTGGATACGCTGCCGGCGCAGGGCACGCTGACCCTCAACGGGGTGGCGGTGACGGTGGGGCAGGTGATCAGCGCGGCGGATATCGCCGGCGGGCTGCTGAGCTTCACGCCGCTGCCGCAAGGCAATGGCAACAACTACGCCAACTTCAATTTCAGTGTGCAGGACAGCTCAGGCCTGTTCGACCCGGTGCCCAACACCGTGACCATCAACGTGACGCCGGTCGACGACGGTGCGCCGCTGGCCAGCAACGATGCGTTTGCGACCACGCTGGGTACGCCGATCATCATCACCGCCGGCCAGCTGACCGCGAATGACGTGCTGCGCGACCATGCCACCATCACCGCGGTCAGCCCGGTGAGCAGTGGCACGCTGGTGGACAACGGCAACGGGACGTGGACCTACACGCCGGCGGTGGCCGGGCCGGCGAGCTTTACTTACACGCTGACCGATGACGACGGGCAGACCAGTACGGCGACGGTGGGCATCACCGTGGCCAGCCCGGTGGACGATCTGGCGACGGTGCATGAGAGTGCGCTGCCGAATGGAACGGGCGGTGGCGTGACGGTGGTGTCGGGCAATCTGTTTGCCAACGACGGCGGCGGCACGACGCTGCTGAACATTGGCGGGGTCAGCGATGGCGGCGCGGGCGATACGGATGCGCGCGCCGGTTACATCGGCATCGATACCGCGATCGGGCGTCTGGTGGTGGATTCGAGCGGCGCGGGGGCGGGCGACTACACCTACACCTTGCTGCGCAACGCCGACAACAGCGCGGCGGCCGACGATCTGGGGGTGACCGAGGTGTTCAACTACACCTCCAATGCCACCTCGGCGGCCTTGCGCATCAACGTGGTCGACGATCAGCCGGCGGCCTATGCACGCGAAGTGAATGTGTCGGAAGATGCATTGCCCGACTACAACATCGTGCTCGTGCTGGATATCTCCGGGAGTATGTCGCAGGCCCAGTACGGCGGCGAGGTGCGGCAAGTCAATGCCGATGGCACGGTCACCATTTCGACGCGTCTCGAACTCGCCAAGCAGGCCATGATCGGGCTGGTGTCGGAGTACTTCAACCAGGCGCAGAACGTGTCGGTCAAACTGGTCACCTTCTCCAACTCGGCGCAGGTGCTCAACGGCAACACCGCCTACACCGACAAGGAAGACCTGATCGCCGCGATCCAGGGCATCAACGGCAGCGGCGGCACCAACTACGAGGCGGCGCTCAACGCGACGCAGACGGCGTTCGGCACGGTCGATTCGTCCTTGCAGAATCTGGTGTATTTCATCTCCGATGGTGAGCCGACGGCAGGCAATACCAGCAATCCGGTCGGTGCGTCGGGCTACGACAGCTTCATCGCCGCCAACGGCATCAAGTCGTACGGCGTGGGCGTCGGGACGGGTATCGCCAACACCTCGGCGCTCGACGCCATCCACAACGTCGATGGCGACCTCGACGGCAGTGTTGATCCGGCGATCATCGTGCCCGACCTCAATCAGCTCTCCAACACGCTGATCTCGACCATTCCGGTGGCGGTTGGCGGCAATCTGGTGGGCTCTGGCAACGTGGGCAGCACGCTCGGCGCCGACGGCGGCAATGTCGAAACCATCACCATTCGTCTGGACAGCAATGGCGATGGCACGCCGGATCAGGACGTGACCTTCACCTACAACAGCGGCACCGGCCAGATCAGCCAGAACAGCACCTTCCTGACCGGCTTCCCGCTCAGCGGCGATCTGCTCACGCTCGATGCCGGCAGCGGTTTCGGCAAGGGCACGCTGACCTTCAACTTCGCGACCGCCGACTACACCTACTTCACCGGCGGTTCCGCCACCGAGGGCGACAGCTTCACGGTCACCTTCGTGGCGCGCGATGGCGACGGCGACGTCACCCAGCCGACCGCGCTGACCTTCAACGTGGTCGACGGGCAACCGGTGGCGCGTGCCGACACCGACACCCTGTTCGCCAACCAGACCGCGTTCGAGGGCAACGTGATTACCGGCCTGGGCACCGACGGCGGCTTGCCGCTGGGCAGCAAGGTGACCGAATTCACGCCGCAGGGCGGGGGTGTGGACGCCGCCGTCGATGGCGCCAAGGTCAGCGCCGTGACCCATGCCGGCGTGACCTTCGACCTGACCGTCGACAGCAGCGGCAGCGGCGCTGGCTACACCTACACCGTCGCCGGCGGGGTGCTCACCTGGAGCCACAACAGCAACGGCAGCACGCTGGTGTTCAACGCCGGAGGCTACTACCAATACACGCCGCCCAGCGCCGATTTGCCGACCGCGCCCACTGCGCCGACGGTCAATGTCAACTTCGGCGGCAGCAACCAGTCGGCCAGCAGCCTGACCTTCAACGGGGTGATTGCCACCGGCGTCGCGCGCAATGCGACCGACGATACCGCCGGCGTGCGCCGCACCAACAACGACGGCATCGGCGTGCAGGGCGGGAGCAGCAGCAACCGGGTGGACAACCTCGAAACCCTGGTGCTGACCTTCGACCGCGCGACCTACGCCAACGGCGTGACCAACGTCGGCTTCAACGTCGATGACAGCAACAGCAACCTGGGCGGTTCGCGGGCGCTGACCTACGCGATCTACCACATCGACGGGACGCTGCTGGGGCAGTACTACAGCAACACCGAAAGCCAGTTCCAGCTGCCGTCGGAGTACAGCAACATCGGCCGCATCGAGATCACCGCATCCAGCGATGTGTACGCCAGCATGCTGACCATGAACTTCGATCCGGTGCTGATCAACCCCTCGGCTGCTGCCGTGCCCGCGGTCGAAATCGGCTACACATTGACCGATACCGACGGCGACACCTCCAGCACCACGCTGACGCTGCGTACCATCACCAACACGATTGCCGGAGACGATGGCAACAACACCGTCACCGGCACCGCCGGCAACGACCGCGTGATCGGCCTGGACGGCGATGACGTGGTGCGTGGCGGGGCGGGTCATGACATCGTCGAGGGCGGTCGGGGCAACGACCAGCTCTTCGGCGAGGATGGCGATGACCGGCTGGTGGGCGGCGCCGGCGATGATGTGCTCGATGGCGGGGCCGGCGACGACGTGATCGTCGGCGGTGCCGGCAACGACACGCTCACCGGCGGGCTGGGGGCTGACGTGTTCGAATGGTCGCTGGCTGCACGCGGCGTCAATGGGTCGCCATCGGTCGATCACATCACCGACTTCGACACTGCGTCTGTCGCTGCGGGCGGCGACGCGCTCGACCTGCGCGATCTGCTGCAGGGTGAAGCGCGCGACGGCATCGAGCCCGGCAATCTGCTCAACTACCTGCACTTCGAGCAGTCCGGTGGCAACACCCTGGTGCATGTGAGCAGCACCGGCGGCTTTGCCGACGGCTACAGCGCCGGCAAGGAAGACAACACCATCGTGCTCGATGGCGTCGATGTGTTCAGCGGCGGCCTCAGCTCCGACCAGCAGATCATTCAAGACCTGCTGTCCAAGGGCAAGTTGCTGACCGACTGATGAACCGCGAACACCGGCTTCCGGCCTGACCGGGCGCCGGGTGTGAGGAGCCTGGCATGGTGTATGTGAAACGCGATGGGGAAGGGCGGATCGTCTCGGTGAGCCTCACCCACGACGCCGAGCACGACGAGGTCGCCCCGCCGGGCGACCCGGCGGTGACCGGCTTTGCCCGCGCGGTGATGGGCGAAGACCCGCTCGCCGACTCCGACATGCGCCTGGTGCGCGTGCTCGAAGACGTGATCGACCTGCTCATCGGCCGCGACGTGATCCGCTTTACCGATCTGCCGCAGGCCGCGCAGGCCAAGCTCATGGAGCGCCGCTCAATGCGTCAGACGCGCGACGTGCTCAACCTGCTCGGCGGTGACGATCTGGTGTGACGCCGGCAGGCGCGTTTTACGGCGCCGGATAGTGCACGCCCGGCCCGGTCAGGCCGTCGAACCCCAGTGAAATCAGTTGCGCGCTCTCGTCGGCGCTGCTCACGCCCTCGGCAATCACCAGCATGCCCATGGTGTGGCCAATCGTGGCCAGTCCGCGCAGGAAGGTCTGGTTGCCCGGATTGCGGCCGATGTCGCGCACCATGCTGGCGCTGATCTTGAGGTAGTCCAGCCCCACGTCGTGCAGCTCGCCGATGCGGCACACCTGCTGGCTCACGTGCTCCAGCCCCACCTTGCAGCCCAGCGGCTTGAGCTGGTGGCACAGCGCGCGGAACGCCGCGCCGTGGCGGAACGCCGCGCTCTCGGGCAAATCGATCCACAGCCGCTGCGCCGCTTGCGGGTGGAGCCTGAGTTGCTCGGCGAGGCGGCGCACCGTGTCGGCGTGGCACATCGACTCGGTCGACAGGTTGATGCACACCGCCGCCGACTGGTCCTCGATCAGCGCCAGCGCGTGCTGGCTCACCGCCTCGTCGATCAGGGGCAGCAGGCCGCAGCGCGTGGCCCAGGGCAGGACGTCGCCGGCGGTCATCACCAAGTCTTCGCGCGGATGGCGCATGCGCACCGGCGCTTCGATGTGCATCAGCCGGCCGTCGCTGTCCAGCACCGGGAACTGCGCCAGGCTGAAGCGCCCGAGCGCCAGCGCCTCGCTGATCAGCCCGCGCCAGCCGGCCAGATCGGTCACCGGGCGGGCGGTCGGGTTGACCCGCTCGACCTGCGGCGGATTGCCTTCGAGTTCCTCCGAGCGGGTCAGCGCCACGTCGCCGTGGGCCAGCAACTGCGGCAGCGGATCGCCGCGCTGATAACACGCCACGCCCACCGGCAGATTGCGGCGCCCGTCCGGCAGGCTGTTGCCGACCGCCAGGTCGAGGCGCTCGGCGAGCTGGCGGGCCAGCAGCTCGGGGTTGTCCTCGTCCGGTGCAAGGAGCGCAAAGTCGGTGCCGTTAAGGCGGCCGACGGTCCACTCGCCGGCGTGTTCGGCGGTGCCCAGCGCGTCGGCCAGCTTGCGCAGCAACTCGTCGGTGGTGGCGCGGCCGAGCTCCTCGTTGAGCGCGATCAGGTGGGTCAGACGGACCATTGCCAGCGCCCCCCCGGCAGGCGCGGTGTCGCTCTCGAGCGTGGCCCCCACCCGGGCCAGAAAGTGCTCGCGGTTGAGCAGACCGCTGACCGCATCGTGCTGCACCGCGCGGCGCAGGTGTTCCAGCCGTGCGGACTCATCGGCAAGCATCCCGCGCACCCGCTCGCTGAGCATGTTCATGGCCGAGACCACGCTGGCGAACTCCGGCGTGGATGGCGCCTCGGTGGTGACGAAGCGGCGCTCGCCGATCGCGCGCGCCTGCCCCACCACGTCATCGAGCGGGCGCAGCATCATGCGCAGCAGCAGGGTCCCGAAGGCGCCGATGAAGCTCGCGCCAATCGCAAACCAGATCAGCAGGTCGAGCGAGCCTGCCCACAGGCTGGCATAGGCGAAATCGGTGTGGCTGCGCAGGGTGAGGGTGCCGAAGGCGTTCCAGCCGTCGCTGACGAAGCCCTGCCCGGTGGCCGACTCGATCGGCACCAGTTGCTTGAACCAGGCCGGTACGTCGGCGGCCTCGCCATTCATCGCCGCGCCGGTGCGGGTGTCGCGCACCCGCTCGGCGATGACGGTGGTGCCCGGCGGATCGGTCAGGCGGATGAAGTCGTAGTGGGCGTTGTCGAACTGCGCCGCAAGCAGCAGCTCGACCGTGGTGGCGTCCTTGGGGAGCTGGGTCATTGCCAGCGCCAGCACGGTGGCGTTGTCGTGATTCTTCAGGTTCAGCTCGCGTTCGAGGTAGTCGCGTGCCGACAGGGTCGAGACGACAAAACTGCAGCCGAACGCGGCCAGCGTGACGATCAGAATGGCGAGCCACAATTGCTTGATCAGGGACATGGTGAAGTCCTCGTGGTGAAACCGGGTGTCATTGTTCGAATCCTTCGGCGCGCAGGCGGGCCACCAGGTCGCGCCAGCGCGACAGGCGTTCGGTGGAACTGGCGCTGGCGGTGCTGGCACCGCGCACCCACAGCCCGCTGCTGTTGAAACTGAAAACCGGGTACAGATCGGGGCGCTGCGAGGCGGCGCGGATGTCGCCGATCAGGTTGTCCAGCACCAGCGGCTCCGCGGTGGGGGTCGGAAAATAGCCCAGCACCATGTGGGCCTGGCTCAGCGAACTGTGCTCGCCGCCCATTCTGGCGCGCACGTAGATCAGGCGCAATTTTTCGTCGGGTACGCCGAGCAGGCGCAACGAGATGTACTTGGCGATGACGAAGTCCTCGCAGTCGCCGGCGCGCTTGGCCAGGGATTCGAGCGGGGTGGCCCAGTAGTCCTTGTTGCGCCACACGACGGTATCGTCGAGAAACTGCAGGCGGCGGTTGAAATAGCGGTTGGTTTGCGTCAGCTGTTCGGTTTCGGTTGCGCCCTGCAGGTCCACCAGTACCGCACGCCAGTCGCGCACGCGGTCGACAACCGCTGCGTCGTAGCGTACCCGGGCGGTGGCTTCGACCTTGTCGAGGCCGGGGTGGGCTGTCGACAGCAGCGCGCACAGCAGCCCGACCGGCAGCCAGCGAAGATGCCGCCGCGACTGCCGTGCAGGATATCGTCGCGGAGGTTGGATGGCGCGCATGACCACGCTATGATGACGCGCTATACGATTCACTCCCCGGTGTGGCGCGCGAAAGCGTGCTGGTGGCGTGAAATAAGGTGTCTTTGGCGTTCAAGTGATTGCAGAATCACAATTTTTTTACGGTTTTTCCGCCCCCGCTCGGCTAGCATCTGGCGCTGTTGAAGGTGCGCCGGGTCAAGTGCGGGCGTTTCCACTCCTGAAATTACGGATCATCCGACGGATAATTGAGCCCATGATCAAACTTCCTCGCCCTGTCTTTCTGGCCGTGATCCTTGCGGCGCCCCATCTCGCGCTGGCCACCCCCGCGGCACCGGAGACGCCGGCCGTGACGGTGCGCGAGGCGGTGCAGCGCGCGGTCATCTCGAACCCCGAGGTGCAGGCCAGCTGGCACGCGTTTCGTGCCGCCCAGGAGGAGCAGGGCGTGGCGCGCGGCGGCTACTATCCGAGGGTCGATTTCACCGCCGGCATCGGCCGGGAGCGCCAGAGCGATCCGGGGGTGGCCGACCGCAACTACACCCGCCGCGGTGCAACCCTGTCGCTCAACCAGATGGTCTACGACGGCTTTGCCACGCGCAGCGAAGTGGCGCGTCTCGGTCATGCCACGCTGACGCGTTATTTCGAGGTCATCAACGCCTCGGAAGAAACCGCGCTGGAAACCGTCAAGGCCTATTCCGACGTATTGCGCTACCGCGACCTGACCGAGCTTGCGCGCGAGAACTTCCAGCGTCACAAGGAGGTGTTCGACCAGATCGAAGAGCGCGTGGGCGCCGGTGTCGGCCGCCGGGTGGACTTCGAGCAGGCCGCCGGCCGCCTCGCGCTGGCCGAATCCAACCTGCTCACCGAAGCGTCCAACCTGCACGACGTGACGGCGCGCTATCAGCGCATCGTCGGCGAACTGCCGGCCGACGCGCTGGCGCCGATGGGCAAGCTGACCGAGGGCATCCCGGCGAATGTCGGCGAGGCGCTGCGTCTGGCCTACGAAGGCCATCCGGCCTTCCACGCGGCGGTCGAGAACGTGCGCGCCGCCGGGGAGGAAGCCAAGAGCAAGGATGCCGCCTTCCACCCGCGCGTCGATCTGCGCGCGCGTCAGGACGTGGATTACAACACCGACGGTGTCGATGGCCGTCATGGCGATCAGGTGGTCGAGCTGGTGCTCAACTACAACCTGTTCAACGGTGGTTCGGATCGCGCCGCGGTGCGCCAATTCGCCGAGCGGGTCAATCTGGCCAAGGACCTGCGCGACAAGTCCTGCCGCGACATTCGCCAGACGCTGACCATCGCCTACAACGACGTGCAGCGCATTGCCGAGCAGCTGCGCTACCTGAACCAGCATCAACTGTCGATCGGCAAGGCGCGCGAAGCCTATCGCCGCCAGTTCGACATCGGTCAGCGCACCCTGCTCGACCTGCTCGACAGCGAAAACGAATACTTCCAGGCACGCCGCGCCTACGTGAATGCCGACTACGATCATCAAGCCGCCCATGCCCGTGCGCTGGCCGGCATGGGCACGTTGTTGCCGGCCCTCCAGGTGGCGCGCGAAGGCCTGCCGGCGCTGTCCGACCTGAGCAGCGAGCGCGAACCGGTTGCCCCGTCCGCGGCCTGCCCCAACGAAGCGCCGCCGTCGAGCGCGATCCTCAAGACCGCATTCAACCCACCCGTCGTGGTCACCCCGGTCGAAGCCGCCGCGCCGGTGGCGGCCGACGCGACAGCCAGCACCCTCGAGACCGAAACCCGCAGTTGGGCGCAGGCCTGGGAGAGCAAGGACTTCGCGCGCTATCGCGGGTTCTACGGCGCGGGTTTCGTGCCCGAGGATGGCCAGTCAATCGACGCTTGGGAAGGCCTGCGCAAGCAGCGTCTGGCCAAGCAGGGCACGATTTCGGTCGGCGTCGATGGGCTGAGCGTTGAAAAGCTCGGTCCCGACATGGCCGCCACCGTGTTCCGCCAGACCTACCGCTCCAACGACTACCGCGATGTGGTCACCAAGCGGCTCGAGTGGGCGCGGGTCGATGGGCGCTGGAGCATCGTGCGCGAGAGCGTCAAGTAGGCACGCTCTCGGCGCCATCTGGAACGGACCCTGCGGGGTCCGTTTTTTTGTCCCCGCCGGTGTGCAGGAACGATTGCGGTGCGGTGGGTTCGAACGCGTAGGCAGACCGGGAGGCGCATTGACGATGGCACGTACCGAACACGATAGCCTGGGGCGGGTGGACGTCCCCGACGACGCACTGTGGGGGGCGCAGACCGAGCGCGCGCGGCACCACTTTCACATCGGTGACGGGTGTATGCCGATGGCGGTGATTCACGCGCTGGGGCTGGTCAAGGCTGCGGCGGCGGAAGTCAATGGCCGGCTCGGGCTGATCCCGGCCGAGCGAGCAGAGGCCATTGGCGCGGCTGCGCTGGAGGTGGCGGGAGGCACGCTCGACGCGCATTTTCCTCTGCCGGTATGGCAGACCGGGTCCGGCACGCAAACCCACATGAACGTGAATGAGGTGGTCGCCAATCGCGCCTCCGAGCTGCTCGGCGCCGGGCGCGGGGCCGAGCGGGTGGTGCATCCCAACGACGACGTGAATCGCGGCCAGTCCTCCAACGACGTGTTTCCCACCGCCATGCACGTGGCGGTCGCGCTCGACGTGGCCAACCAGCTGGTGCCGGCGGCGCAGCAGTTGCGCGCGGCGCTGGCGGCCAAGGCGGCGGACTTCGCGGCGGTGGTCAAGATCGGCCGCACCCATCTGCAGGACGCCACGCCGCTCACGCTCGGGCAGGTGTTTTCCGGCTACGTGGCGCAGCTCGATCTGAGCCTGGCGGCGATGGGCGCGGCGCGCAGCGAGGTGCACGCGCTGGCGATCGGGGGCACCGCAGTGGGCACCGGGCTGAACACGCCGGCCACATTCGGCCCGGCGGTGGCGGCGTGGCTGGCGGCGCGCACCGGCTTGCCGTTTGCCTGCGCCGACAACCGTTTTGCCGCGCTGGCCGGGCACGAGGCGCTGGTGGCGATGCATGGCGCGCTCAAGACGCTGGCGGCGGCGCTCAACAAGATTGCCAACGATCTGCGCTGGCTGGCCAGCGGGCCGCGCTGCGGCATCGGAGAGCTGAGCCTGCCGGCCAACGAGCCGGGCAGTTCGATCATGCCGGGCAAGGTCAATCCGACCCAGTGCGAGGCGCTGACGATGATTTGCGCGCGCGTTTTCGGCAACGATGTGACGGTCAATATTGCCGGCGCGTCGGGCAATTTCGAACTCAACGTGTTCAAGCCGGTGATCGCCCACGCGGTGCTCGAAAGCGTGCGCTTGCTGGCCGACGGCATGCGCAGCTTTACGCGCTATTGCGTGGCGGGGGTGGAGGCCAATCTGGCGCGGATTGAAGCGTTGCTGGAACAGTCGCTGATGCTGGTGACGGCGCTCACGCCGCACATCGGCTACGACGCGGCGGCGCAGCTGGCCAAGCAGGCGCACGCCGAGGGGCGCTCGCTGCGCGAGGTGGCGGTGGCGTCCGGCGCGGTCAGCGAGGCGGACTTCACGCGCTGGGTGCGCCCCGAGAAGATGGTGTAGGCCGGCGCTGCGGCGCCGCTCACTTCTGGCGTTCGATCAAGGCGTAGGCGGAGTGGTTGTGGATCGATTCGAAGTTTTCGGATTCGACCACATAGGCACCGATGCGCGGCTCCGCGTCGAGCACGCCGGCCACGTCGCGGACCATGTCCTCGACGAACTTGGGGTTGTCGTAGGCGTGCTCGGTCACGTATTTTTCGTCCGGCCGCTTGAGCAGGCCGTAGAGCTGGCACGAGGCCTGCGCTTCGACCTGCTCGACCAACTCCTCGATCCACAGGTGCTCTTCGAGTCGCGCGGTGACGGTGACGTGCGAGCGCTGGTTGTGCGCGCCGTAGTCGGAAATCTTCTTCGAGCACGGGCACAGGCTGGTCACCGGCACCACGATCTTCATCTGGAAGCGGTAGTGCCCGCCGTCGGCGATCTCGCCGATGAAGGTGACCTCGTAGTCCATCAGGCTGCTCACGCCGGAGATCGGCGCGGCCTTGTTGATGAAGTAGGGGAAGGTCATCTCGACGTGGCCGGTTTCGGCTTCCAGCCGCTCGACCATGTCGCGCAGCATCGGCTCGAAGGATTCGACCGAGATCTCGCGCTCGCCCTGGTTGAGGATCTCGACGAAGCGCGACATGTGGGTGCCCTTGAAATTATGGGGCAGGCCGACATACATGTTGAACATCGCCACCGTGTGCTGCACGCCGCCGTCGCGGTCCTTGACCTTGATCGGATGGCGGATCGCCTTGATGCCGACCTTGTCGATGGCGATGCGGCGCGCGTCGGCGCTGTTCTGGACGTCGGGGATGGGGTCAGCGTGGTCGATCGGCATGGTGTGCGTTCCGGGTGCGTCGGCCGGCGAGCTTAGCATTCCCGACAAAACCGCTCAAGTATTGCACCCCCGGTGCGCCTCGACGGCGGCCAGGATGCCTTTCGCGTCGAGCCCGGCGTCGGCCAGCAACTGGCGCTGCTCGCCGTGGTCGATGAACTGGTCGGGCAGGCCGAGGCGCAGCGTGCGCACCGCGCGCGGGGCGCGTTCGAGCACCCGGGCGATCTCGCCGCCGGCGCCGCCGACGACCGCGTTTTCCTCGATCGTCACGATCAGGTCGTGGTTTTGCGCCAGCGCGAGAATCAGCGCCTCGTCGAGCGGCTTGACGAAGCGCATGTTGACCACCGTGGCGTCGAGCGATTCGCCCGCTTCAAGCGCCGCGCCGAGCACCGAGCCGAAAGCCAGCAGGGCGATCTTGCTGCCGCTGCGACGCACTTCGGCCTTGCCGATCGGGTAGGCCGTCATCTTCGCCTGCGGTGTCACCCCCATGCCGCTGCCGCGCGGGTAGCGCACCGCGCTGGGCCCGTCGTGACAGTGCGCGGTGTAGAGCATCTGGCGGCATTCGTTTTCGTCGGCCGGCGCCATGATCACCAGATTGGGGATGCACTGCAGGTAGGACAGGTCGAAGGCACCGTGGTGGGTCGCCCCGTCGGCGCCGACCACACCGGCGCGGTCGATGGCGAACACCACCGGCAGGTTCTGCAGCGCCACGTCGTGAATCAGTTGATCGTAGGCGCGCTGGAGGAAGGTCGAGTAGATCGCCACCACCGGCTTGAGCCCTTCGGCGGCGAGCCCGGCGGCGAAGGTCACGGCGTGCTGCTCGGCGATGCCGACATCGTGATAGCGCGACGGAAAGCGCTCGGCAAAGCGCACCAGACCAGAGCCTTCGCGCATCGCCGGGGTGATGCCGACCACCCGCTCGTCAATCGCCGCGATGTCGCACAGCCAGTCGCCGAACACCTGGGTATAGGTGAGTTTGCCGGCGCTCTTGCCGGTGGCGATGCCCTGCGTGTGGTCGAATTTGGAGACGCCGTGATAGAGAATCGGGTCGGCCTCGGCGAGCTTGTAGCCCTGGCCTTTCTGGGTGACTACGTGCAGGAACTGCGGCCCGCTCTGGTGGCGCAGGTTCTGCAGCGTCGGCAGCAGCGCGCTCAGGTCGTGGCCGTCGATGGGGCCGATGTAGTTGAAGCCGAATTCCTCGAACAGCGTGCCCGGCGTGACCATGCCCTTGACGTGCTCCTCGACCCGGCGGGCAAAGTCGAGCATCGGCGGCGCCACGCCCAGTACCCGCTTGCCGGCGCTGCGCGCGGCGTTGTAGGTCGGCATCAGGCGGGCCAGAATCTGGGTCAGCGCGCCGACCGGCGGGGAGATCGACATCTCGTTGTCGTTGAGCACCACCAGCAGGTTGATGTCCTGCATGTCGCCGGCGTTGTTGAGCGCTTCGAAGGCCATCCCGGCGGACAGTGCGCCGTCGCCGATGACGGCGATCGCGCGGCGCTCCTCGCCGCGTTCGCGGGCCGCCACGGCCATCCCCAGCGCGGCCGAAATCGAGGTGGACGAGTGCGCGGTGCCGAAGGTGTCGAATTCGCTTTCGGCGCGCTGCGGGAAGCCGGACAGGCCCTTGTACTGGCGCAGCGTGCCCATCCGCTCGCGCCGGCCGGTGAGGATCTTGTGGCCGTAGGTCTGGTGGCCGACGTCCCACACGATGCGGTCTTCGGGGGTGTTGAAGATGTAGTGCAGGGCGATGGTCAGCTCCACCGTGCCCAAGTTCGACGACAGGTGGCCGCCGGTGCGCGACACCGATTCGATCAGGAACTGGCGCAGCTCGTCGGCCAGCACGTTGAGCTGCTTGCGGTCGAGCGCGCGCAGTTCGGCCGGTGAGTTGATGGTGCGCAGCAGCGGGTAGGGCGTGGTGGGAGCGTTCATGGGCGTCTTGTCAGAAGCGGCGGCGCACGATGTAGGCGGCCAGCGCGCGGAGCAGGTCGGCGGAGGCGTCGAGCGGGGCGATGGCCTCGAGTGCTTCGGCTTCGAGTTCGGCGCTCAGGCGGCGCGCTTCGTCCAGCCCGAGCAGGGTCACATAGGTGGGCTTGTCGTTGTCGGCATCCTTGCCGGCGGTCTTGCCCAGGGTGGCGGTGTCGGCTTCGGTGTCGAGGATGTCGTCGACCACCTGAAACAGCAGCCCGACGCGCTTGGCGTAGGTGTCGAGGCGAGTCTCGATGTCGCTGCCCAGCGGCGTGCCGCACAGCGCGCCGAGGCGCACCGAGGCGCGGATCAGCGCGCCGGTCTTGTGGATGTGCATCACTTCGAGCGCTTCGCGGGTCAGCGTCTGGCCGACCGACTGCAGGTCGATGGCTTGTCCGCCGGCCATGCCGCGCGAACCGGCGGCGAGCGCCAGCTGGCGCAGCACGTCGAGCTGGCGGGCCGGCTCGGCGAGCAGGCCGCGCTCGGCAAGCTGGGCAAAGGCCAGCGACTGCAGCGCGTCGCCCACCAGCAGCGCGGTGGCCTCGTCGTATTCGACGTGCACCGTCGGCTTGCCGCGGCGCAGGGTGTCGTTGTCCATGCACGGCATGTCGTCGTGCACCAGCGAGTAGGCGTGGATCAGCTCGACCGCGCAGGCGGCGCGATCGAGCACCGCCGGTTTGGCGTGAGCCACCGCGCCGGCGGCGTGCACCAGCAGCGGGCGCACCCGCTTGCCGCCTTCGAGCACGGCGTAGCGCATCGCTTCGTGGAGGCGGTCGGGCGCGACCTTGAGGGGCGGCAGCGCGTGGCGCAGGGCGTCTTCGGTGCGCGCCTGGATGGCGCGCATCCACTGCGGAAAGTCCGTCGCGCTCATGAGGCGTCGGCGTCCTTGCGGTTTTGTTCGGCTTCCAGCATTTCGATGCGCTGCTCGGCGCTGCTCAGGGTTTCCTGGCAATAGCGCAGCAGGCCGATGCCGCTCTGGTAGTGGTCGAGCGCGTCTTCAAGCGGTAGCTCGCGCGACTCCATCGCCGCCACGATCTCTTCGAGCTGGGCGATGGCGGACTCGAAGCTCTTGGGGGTTTTTGCCGATTTGGCCATAGGGGCGGCGCGCGTCATCCAAAGGCGGAAAAATACCTGAAAGCCGGGGGTGCGGTCAAACCGCGGTTTCGTTTCTGTTTTTGCTTAGCTGCTGTTTTAATTGGGTTTTTGCGGTTTGTCGCGGCGCGCCTCAGGACGGTGGGTTGAGCAGGGATTTGGGCAGCGGAAAGGTGACGTTTTCTTCTGCGCCCTGCAAGGTGCGCACCGAATGCGCGCCGAGCGACTTGATGCGCTCGATCACCGCCGCGACCAGCACCTCCGGCGCCGACGCACCGGCGGTGACGCCGATCCGCTTCTTGCCGGCCAGCCACGCCGGATCGATCGCCTCGGCGTTGTCGATCAGGTGCGCCGGCACGTTGCGCAGCGCCGCCACTTCGCGCAGGCGGTTGGAGTTGGAGCTGTTCTGGGAGCCGACCACCAGCACCACGTCGACGTGCGGCGTCATGAACTTGACCGCGTCCTGGCGGTTCTGGGTGGCGTAGCAGATGTCGTCCTTCTTCGGGCCGACGATGTTGGGGAAGCGCGCGCGCAGGGCGGTGACGATGGCGGCGGCGTCGTCTACCGACAGCGTGGTCTGGGTCACGTAGGCGAGCTGGTCCGGGTCGGCGATGTCGAGCGCGGCCACATCGCCGACGCTCTCGGCCAGATGGATGCCGTCCTTGACCTGGCCCATCGTGCCCTCGACCTCGGGGTGGCCCTTGTGGCCGATCATCACGATCTCGCGGCCCTGGGCGCGCATCCGCGCCACCTCGAGGTGCACCTTGGTGACCAGCGGGCAGGTGGCGTCGAAGACGCGCAGGCCGCGTGCATCGGCCTCGCTGCGCACCGCCTGCGGCACGCCGTGGGCGCTGAAGATGACGGTGTTGCCGTCGGGCACCTCGCCGAGTTCCTCGACAAAAATGGCGCCCTTGGCGCGCAGGTCGTCGACCACGAACTTGTTGTGCACCACTTCGTGACGCACGTAGATCGGGGCGCCGAAGCGGATCAGCGCCTGTTCGACGATTTCGATCGCGCGTTCGACGCCGGCGCAGAAGCCGCGGGGGTTGGCGAGCAGGATTTCGCTGTCGTTCATGGTCGATGTCCGCTTACAGAATGCCGATGATGTGCACTTCAAAGTCGATGGTTTTGCCGGCGAGGGGGTGATTGAAGTCGATCACCGCTTTTTCGTCGTCAATCTCGCGCACCAGCCCGGAGTAGCGCGAGCCGTCGGGCGCGGTGAATTCCATGATGGTCATCGCTTCGACCGGCTCGTTGGGCATGTGTTCGCGGCGCACGGTTTCGATCAGGTCGGGGCGCTGCGGGCCGAAGGCATCGTCGGGGGTCAGCGTGAAGCGGTGTGTGCTGTTCTCTTCGAGGCCGGTCAGCAGCGCCTCCAGCGCGGGCAGCATCTCGCCGGCGCCGAGCTGCAGCGTGGCCGGCTGGCCTTCGAAGGTGCTGATCAGCGGCTGGCCGTTTTGCAGCGAAATGCGGTAGTTCAGGGTTACCAGACTGTTGGCTTGTACGACTTGGGTCACGAGGGTTTCTCTCCGGTCGGGGGCTGGCGCGCGTCGCGCAGTTGCGACCACAGCATGATGCCGACCCCCAGCGTGATGGCCGAATCGGCCAGATTGAACGCCGGCCAGCCATAGCGGCCGACATGAAAATACAGGAAGTCGACCACCGCGCCGATGGCGATGCGGTCGATGACGTTGCCGATCGCGCCGCCGATGATCAGCGCGAAGGCCAGGGGCAGCGCGCGTTCGTGCTGGTGCTCGCGCATCAGCTTGAACAGCCAGCCGCAGATGACAACCGCGAGCACGATGAAAAACCAGCGCTGCCAGCCGGAGTGCTCGGCCAGAAAGCTGAACGCCGCGCCGCGGTTGTAGAGCAGCACCAGGTCGAAAAAGCCGGTCACCGCAATCACCTCGCCGCCGGCCAGCACCGACAGCATGATCTGCTTGGTGAGCTGGTCGAGCAGCGCGACCGCGCCGGCGAGCGTGAGCCAGTGCGCGAGACGCGGCCGCATCACGTTGCCCGCTCAGGCATGGGTGCGCACTTCCGGCGCGCCGTGCAGGTTGCCGTGGCAGCGCGCGCACAGCGCGGGGTGATCGGCGATCGACCCGACGTCGGCGCGGTAATGCCAGCAGCGCTCGCACTTGGCGTGGGTCGAGGGCTGGGCGACGATCGACTGCGCCGCTTCGCTGTCGACCGCGGCCAGCGTGACGCTGGAGGTCTGCAGCACGAAGCGCAGGTCCTCGCCCAGCGAGGCCAGCGCGGCGTGTCGCGCCGGCGCGGCGCTGAGCGTGACCTCGGCCTGCAGCGCGGACCCGATGGCGCCTTCGGTGCGCAGCGCTTCGAGTTTTTTCTGCACTTCGGCGCGGGCCTCGCGGATGATCTCCCAGCGGGCGATCAGCTCGCCCTCGCCGGCCTGCTCGGGCAGCACATGCCAGGTGTGCAGCATCACGCTGTCCTCCTCGCCGCTGCCGATCAGCGCCCAGACTTCCTCGGCGGTGAAGGACAGGATCGGCGCCATCAGCTTCACCACGGTCTGGGTGATGTGCCACAGCGCGCTCTGCGCGGCGCGGCGGGCCGGCGCGTTCTCGGCGGTGGTGTAGAGGCGGTCCTTGAGGATGTCGAGGTAGAAGGCGCCGAGCTCTTCCGAGCAGAAGATCTGCAGGGCCTGCACCACGCGGTGGAACTCGAAGCGGCCATAGTCGGCTTCGGCCTGCTGCGCCATCTGGCGGGTGAAGGCCAGGGCGTAGCGGTCGATGTCGAGCCACTGCTCGACCGGCAAGCCGTCTTTCTCGATGTCGAAGTCGACGGTGTTGGCGAGCAGGAAGCGCAGGGTGTTGCGCACCCGGCGATAGACCTCGACCACGCGATCCAGGATCTCCTTGGAGATGGACAGCTCGCCCGAGTAGTCGGTGTTCGCGACCCACAGGCGCAGGATCTCGGCACCAAGCTTGTCGGACACTTCCTGCGGCACAACCACGTTACCCACCGACTTGCTCATCTTGCGGCCATGGCCATCCACGGCGAAACCATGGGTGAGCAGGGCCTTGTAGGGGGCATGACCGTCGATGGCGCAGCCGGTCAGCAGCGAGGAGTGGAACCAGCCGCGGTGCTGGTCCGAGCCTTCCAGGTAGAGGTCGGCGCGCGGGCCTTCGGCGTGGCCGTCGGGATGCGAGCCGCGCAGCACATGCCAGTGGGTGGTGCCGGAGTCGAACCACACGTCGAGCGTGTCGCTGATCTTGTCGTACTGGGCGGCCTCGTCGCCGAGCAGTTCAGCCGCGTCGAGCTTGAACCAGGCTTCGATGCCTTCCTGTTCCACGCGCTGGGCAACCTGCTCCATGAGTTCGACGGTGCGCGGATGCAGCTCGCCGGTTTCCTTGTGCAGGAAGAAGGGGATCGGCACGCCCCAGTTGCGCTGGCGCGAGATGCACCAGTCGGGCCGGTTGGCGATCATGGCGTGCAGGCGCGACTGGCCCCAGGCGGGGTAGAAGCGGGTGTCGTCCACGCCCTTGAGCGCGCTGCTGCGCAGGGTCTTTCCGCCAGCGACCTCGACGTCCATGCCCACGAACCACTGCGCGGTGGCGCGGTAGATGACGGGCGTCTTGTGGCGCCAGCAGTGCATGTAGCTGTGGGTGATCTTCTGGTGCGCGAGCAGGCAGCCAACTTCCTCGATCTTGGCGACGATGGCGGGGTTGGCCTTCCAGATCATCTGGCCGCCGAAGAAGGGCAGGTCGGGCACATAGTGGCCGTCGCCCATCACCGGGGTGAGGATCTCGTCGTTCGTGCGGCCATAGGCGCGCCAGGCGTTGAAGTCATCCACGCCGTGCGCGGGCGAGGAGTGCACGATGCCGGTGCCGGCGTCGAGACCCACGTAGTCGGCCAGATACACCGGCGAGACGCGGTCGTAGAAGGGGTGGCGGAATTCGATGCGCTCGAAGGCGGCACCGGCGGCCTTGGCGATCACCGTGCCGTCGAGCTTGTAGCGCTCGAGGCAGGCCTCGACCAGCTCGGCCGCCAGCACCAGCAGGCGCTCGCCGGTGTCGACCAGCGCGTACTCGAACTCCGGGTGCATGTTGAGCGCCTGGTTGACCGGGATCGTCCACGGCGTGGTGGTCCAGATCACCGCGAAGGCGGGTTTGGGCAGGGCAGCCAAACCGAAGGCGGCGGCGAGCTTGTCGGCGTCGCCCACCGGGAAGGCCACGTCGATCTGCGGCGACTGCTTGTCGGCGTACTCGACCTCGGCCTCGGCCAGCGCCGAGCCGCAGTCGAAACACCAGTTCACCGGCTTGAGGCCCTTGAACACATAGCCGGCCTCGACCATCTTCGCCAGCGCGCGGATCTCGCCCGCCTCGTTGGGGAAGGCCATGGTCTTGTACGGGTTGTCCCAGTCGCCCAGCACACCGAGGCGGATGAAGTCCGCCTTCTGGCCCTCGATCTGCTCGGCGGCGTAGGCGCGGCACAGCTCGCGCACCTTGTCGGCCGGCAGGCCCTTGCCGTGGGTGACTTCCACCTTGTGCTCGATCGGCAGGCCNNCCGTGGCAGTCCCAGCCCGGCACATAGGGGGCGTCGTAGCCGGCCAGCGTCTTGGAGCGGACGATGATGTCCTTGAGGATCTTGTTCAGTGCATGGCCGATGTGGATGCTGCCGTTGGCGTACGGCGGGCCATCGTGCAGCACGAACGTCGGCCGGCCAGCCGAGGCCTTGCGAATCTTCTGGTACAGCTTGCGCTGCTGCCATTCCTGAACCCAGCCCGGCTCGCGCTTGGCGAGGTTGCCGCGCATCGGAAAAGCCGTGTCGGGGAGGTTGAGGGTCTTGCGGTAATCGGCCATGGTTTTCTTTGTCAGCGGAGTGTTTCAGGCGCGCGGTCAGCAAACCAGGCGCGGGCAATGTCGGCGTCGCGGGCAATCTGGGCGGTCAGCGCGTCGAGCGAATCGTATTTCTCCTCGTCGCGCTGCTTGGCCAGGAAATGGACCCGCAGATGCGCACCGTAGCAGTCGGCGTGCCAGTCGAACAGATGCACTTCCAGCGTCGGCCGGCCGTGCGCGGTAATCGTCGGGCGCACGCCCACGCTGGCCACGCCGTGGACCGGCGCGTCGCCCAGTCCCTCGACGTTCACGGTGTAGATCCCGGCCAGCGGTGGGCGGCGG
The DNA here is from genome assembly GCA_020445945.1 of Rhodocyclaceae bacterium. Lineage (GTDB taxonomy): Bacteria > Pseudomonadota > Gammaproteobacteria > Burkholderiales > Rhodocyclaceae > Nitrogeniibacter. Next base: position 23,224 of record JAGRFQ010000029.1, on the reverse strand, counting down.
TGCTTGAGCTGGATGTTGGCGGTCGGGAAGCCCAGCGTGCGGCCGATCTTGTCGCCATGCACCACCCGCCCGGCAATGCTGTAGGGTCGGCCGAGCAGACTGGCCGCGCGGTCGAGCTGGCCGGCGGCCAGGGCTGCGCGCACGGCCGAGCTCGACACCCGTTCACCCGCGTCGGCGTGGGTGGGCATCGCCTCGACCCCGAAGCCGTACTTTTCGCCCGCTGCCTGCAGCATCGCGAAGTCGCCCTTGCGCCCGGCGCCGAAGCGGAAGTCGTCGCCGATGATCAGGTGGCGCACGCGCAGGCTGTTGACCAACACATCTTCGATGAACTGCTCTGCCGTGAACGCGGCAAGGCGGGCGTTGAAGCGGACGATGCGCGTGGCGTCGACCCCGGCCGCGTCGAGCAGCAGCAGTTTCTCGCGCAGCGAAGCCAGCCGTGCGGGCGCCTGCGCGGGCGCGAAATACTCGCGCGGGTGGGGCTCGAAGGTGAGCACCACCGCCGGCAGCCCGAGCGACTGCGCCTTTGTCGTCAAGAGACGGAGTAGCGCCTGATGCCCCAGGTGAATACCATCGAAGTTGCCGATGGTCAGCACCGAGGCGGTTGGAGCGCGTTCCGCGTCGCCGCGTGAAACCAGCATAAACGCCTGAAAAAAACCGCAATTATAGCCATAAAGCGCGCGCTTTCGGGGCGTGCTGCGCCGCCGCAAGCGCGACCGCCATCCGGGCGCCGGGTTGACGCATGGCGCCGGCATTTGGTCTGCTAGCGTTTGTTCGCGCGTGCCCGTGCACGTGCTTCGCACAACCGCGAGGACGGCCGCATGACTGACAGCCTGCCCCCCGCCGCCGGCAGCGACGCCACGCAGCGCCGCGCCTGGGCCGATGCCTACCGCCGGGTGCGTGCCGCCAGCGAGGCGCTGTGCGCGCCGCTGGAAGTGGAAGATTACGGCCTGCAGACCGCCGACTTCGCCAGCCCGCCAAAGTGGCATCTGGCCCACGTGAGCTGGTTTTTCGAGACGTTTCTGCTCGACCCCTTCCTGCCCGGCTATCGTGCTTTCGACCCGCAGTTCCGCACGCTCTTCAATTCCTACTATGAGCAGGTCGGGCGCTACCACCCGCGTGGCGAGCGGGGCCACCTGTCGCGCCCCACGGTGGATACGGTGTATCGCTATCGCGCGCAGGTCGACGCGGCGATGGCTGCGCTGATCGAGCACGCGGATGCAGCAGACTGGCCGAAGGTGGTGGCCCGGCTGGCGATCGGGCTCAACCACGAGCAGCAGCACCAGGAGCTGCTGCTCACCGACGTCAAGCAGCACTTTTCGGTCAACCCGCTGCGTCCGGCGTATCGCGCCGGGCTCGCTGCGCCGGCGTCGGGCACGGTCGAGGCGGCGGGGTGGCAGTGTTTTCCCGGCGGCGTACACGGCATCGGCCATGCCGACGAGAGCTTCGCCTACGACAACGAGCGGCCGCGCCACCAGGTGTTTCTGGCCCCCTTCGCGCTGGCCGAGCGGCCGGTGAGCAATGCCGAGTATCTGGCCTTCATCGACGCAGGCGGCTATGCCGATCCGGCGCTGTGGCTATCGGATGGCTGGGGCGTGCTTCACGCGCAGGGCTGGGGCCATCCGCGCTACTGGGAGCGACACGATGGCGCGTGGTACGAGTTCACGCTTGGCGGCCTGCGCCCGCTGGATCTCGCCGCGCCGGTGAGCCATGTGAGCTACTTCGAGGCCGATGCCTACGCCACCTGGGCGGGGGCCCGCTTGCCGACCGAGTTTGAGTGGGAGCACGCCGCGCGGGGCGTGGCGATTGCCGGCAACTTCGTCGATGCCGATCTGCTGCACCCTGCCGCGGCGCCGGGGGCGGGCATGCGTCAGCTGTTCGGCGATGTGTGGGAGCTCACCGCCTCGGCCTATCTGGCCTACCCGGGGTTCCGCCCGGCGCGCGGGGCGCTGGGCGAATACAACGCCAAGTTCATGTCCGGACAGGTGGTGTTGCGCGGCGGCTCCTGCGCCACCCCGGCCGACCACATTCGCGCCACCTATCGCAATTTTTTCTACCCGCACGAACGCTGGCAGTTTCAGGGCTTCCGGCTGGCCAGGGACGCTTGATGCAGCCCGATCTGCCGAACTACAGCTTTCACGATCTGAAACCCGCGCTGGCCGATTTCCGCCGCGAAGTGCACAACGGACTGGCCGCCACGCCGCGCCGGATTGCGCCCAAGTTCTTCTACGACGCGGCCGGATCGCGTCTGTTCGACGCCATCACCCGGCTCGACGCCTACTACCCGACGCGCACCGAAATCGGCCTGCTCAAAGCGCATGGCGCGCAGATTGCGGCGCTGCTCGGGCGCGGTGCGACGCTGATCGAACTGGGCAGTGGCAGCGACGTCAAGATCCGCACCGTGATCGACGCGCTGGCGCCGGCCGAATACCTGCCGCTGGACATTTCCGGCAGCCATCTGCATCGTGCCGCCAGCGGGATTGCGCGCGATTATCCCGCGCTGCAGGTGCATGCGATCTGTGTTGATTACACCCAGCCCTTCGATCTGCCGCCGACCACCGATGCACATCGCGTGGCGTTCTATCCGGGCTCCAGCATCGGCAATTTCGAGCCGGCGGAGGCGGTGCGGTTGCTCCAGCGCGTCGCGCGCATGCTCGGGCCGCACGGCCGTTTGCTGGTGGGTGTGGATCTCAAAAAGGATGCGGCGCGGTTGACCGCCGCCTACAACGACCCCGAGGGCGTCACCGCGCGCTTCAACCGCAACCTGCTGGTGCGCATGGCGGCGGCGCTGGGTGCCGACATTGCGCTCGACGCGTTTGCGCACGACGCGTTCTACAACGCAGCGCTTGGGCGCATCGAAATGCATCTGCGCGCCACGCGCCCGACCACGATCGCACTCGATGGCGCGCGCTACGATTTTGCGCCCGGCGAATCGGTTCATACCGAGAGTTCGTACAAGTACAGCGTCGATGAATTTGTGGCGCTGGCGGGCGCGGGCGGGTTCGAGGCCGAGCGCGTGTGGTGCGACGCCGAACAGCTGTTCAGCGTGCACTGCCTGCGTGTTGGCTGAGGCTCAGTCGAGCCGGGCGACGCGCACGCGCGACAGCGGCGGATTTTCGTCGAAGTAGGCGCGGATGCCTTTGAGGATGGCATCGGCCATGCGGCTCTGATAGCGGCGGTCGTTGAGGCGGCGCTCTTCTTCCGGATTGCTGATGAAGGCTGTTTCGACCAGGATCGATGGAATGTCGGGCGCCTTGAGCACCGCAAAACCGGCATGCTCCACGTGCGGTTTGTGCAGCGTGTTCACCCCGCCGAGGTGAGTCAGCACCGCCTTGCCGACTTTCATGCTGTCGTTGATGGTGGCGGTTTGCGAGAGATCGAGCAAGGTGCGCGCGAGGTGGCCATCCTGACTGCCGATGTTGACCCCGCCGATCAGGTCGGCGTTATTCTCGCGCTTGGCCAGCCAGCGCGCGGCGGCGCTCGACGCGCCGCGCTCCGACAGCACGAACACCGAACTGCCGCGCGCATCGGGCTTGACGAAGGCGTCGGCGTGAATCGACACGAACAGGTCGGCGTGCACCGCGCGGGCCTTGGCGACGCGCTTGTGCAGCGGTACGAAGTAGTCGCCGTCGCGGGTCAGCACCGCGCGCATGCCGGGCGCCGCGTCGATCTTTTCTTTCAGCGTTCGCGCGATCCGGAGCGTCACGTTTTTTTCGTAGCTGCCACGACGCCCCACCGCGCCGGGGTCTTCGCCGCCGTGGCCGGGGTCGATGGCGACGGTAATCAGGCGGTTGATGCGCCGTTCGGCGGACGGATCGCGGCGCGCCGGCTCGCGGACGTTGCGCGCGATGGCCGGCGACGCATCGTCATCGCCGGCGGCGGCATCGGCCGGCGAGGATTTTTCGATCAGCGCCAGCAGCGGGTCGATGGGCTGGGTGGGGTAGAGATCGAGCACCAGGCGGTGGCCGTAGGTGCCAATCGGCTGCAAGGTAAAGACCTGCGGCTTGGTGCCTTGCTTGAGCTCCACCACCACGCGCACCACGCCCGGCCGGTTGCGGCCGGCACGAATCAGCTTGATGAACGGGTCTTCCGCGGTTACGCGATCTGGCAAGTGTTTGATCACGCTGTCGAATTCCACCCCTTCCAGATCGATGACCATTCGGTCCGGATTTTCCAGGGTGAGGTATTTGAAGCGGATTTCGGCGCGCGATTCGAGCGTGATGCGGGTGTAGTCCTCGGCCGGCCAGACGCGCACGGCGACCAGGCTGGCCGCTGCCGCGCGGCCGAGCGGGCTGACCAGCAGGGCGAAGGTCGCGCCGGCGGTACGCAGAAAGTGGCGGCGCGACGGTGCGCCCGCGCTGTCGTTCAGCAAGGGGGGGGAGGAAGCGCCGCCAGTTTTTCTGTGCATTGTCGTCCCGTCTCCGTCATGGGGCGGATACTTGCGTCTCGCCCGTCTGTGCCCACACTCAAAGCAATCACCACGTCCGGCGCGGCCACATAGGGCTGTGCTTTTTGCGGCCATTCCACCACGCAGACGCCCTGCGCGTTGAAGTATTCTTCCAGTCCCGCTTCCAGATATTCTTCGGCGGATGTGAACCGATAAAAATCAAAGTGATATAAGTTTAATCTAGAAACTACGTAAGGTTCAATCAAGGTGTACGTGGGACTTTTCACGTTGCCGTCGTGACCCAATGCGCGTAACACCCCGCGCACCAGCGTGGTTTTGCCTGCGCCGAGCTCACCATCGAGGTAGATCACCAGGCCGGGCGTCAGTGCCGGCGCCAGTTGCGCGCCCAGCGCGAGGGTCGCCGCCGCATCCGCCAGATGCGTGCGCAGGGTCGGATCGCTATCATCGGGGGCATGGCTGAAGCGGATCATCACATTTCCTCTGCACAAAATGCGCCGACCGCCGGCGGTGGTGCGCTGGTGGCGCAGATCCGCGATTGGGCGCGGGCACTGGGGTTTGGCGCCGTGGGCATTGCCGGCACCCGGGTGGCCGGCAGCGAAGCCGGGCTGCAAGCGTGGCTGGATGCGGGTTTCCACGGCGAGATGGATTATATGGCCAAACATGGTTTGCGCCGCTGCCGCCCCGATGAACTGGTCCCCGGCACGCTGCGCGTGATCACCGCGCGGCTCGACTACTGGCCCGAGTCGGCCGATGCCATGGCGGCGCTCGCCGACCCCGAGCGCGCCTATCTGTCGCGTTACGCGCTCGGGCGCGACTACCATAAAGTGTTGCGTTTACGCCTCAAAAAGCTCGCCGAGCGCATCGCCGAGGCCGCGCCGCACGGTTTTCGCGTCTTCACCGACTCCGCCCCGGTGACCGAAGTGGCGCTCGCCGACGCCGCCGGTATCGGCTGGCGCGGCAAGCACACGCTGCTCATCAGCCGCGAATCGGGCTCCTTCTTCTTCCTCGGTGAAATCTTCACCGATCTGCCGCTGCCGATCGATCCGCCGGTGAGCGACCACTGCGGCGATTGCAGCGCGTGCATCGCGGTGTGCCCCACACAGGCCATCGTCGCGCCCTACAAACTCGATGCGCGGCGCTGCATCTCCTACCTCACCATCGAGCTGCACGGCGCGATTCCGGTCGCGTTCCGCCCGCTGATCGGCAACCGGGTGTATGGCTGCGACGACTGCCAGCTGGTGTGTCCGTGGAACCGCTTCGCCCAGCGTACCGCCGAGGCCGACTTCGCCGTGCGCCACGGCCTCGACACCGCCTTGCTGGTCGAGCTGTTCGCGTGGACCGCCGAGGACTTCGAGGCGCGCATGCCCGGCAGCCCGATCTACCGCATCGGGTTCGAGCGCTGGCGGCGCAACCTGGCGGTCGGCCTGGGCAACGCGCCGACCACCCCGGCCGTGCTCGCCGCGCTGCACGCGGGGGCGGACGATCCGTCGCCGCTGGTGCGCGAGCACGTCGGCTGGGCGCTGGCACAACACGCCGGGCGCGCCGCGGCATCGGCGTAGAATGGCGGCTTTTTCGCGCGACCCCTGTCATGTCTGCTGACCGCTCCCTGCCCATTGGCGTGTTCGATTCCGGCGTCGGCGGGCTCACCGTCGTGCGCGCGCTGATGGAGCGCCTGCCGCTGGAGAACATTGTCTACTTCGGCGACACCGCGCGCGTGCCCTACGGCATCAAATCGGTCGCCACCATCGAGCAGTTCACCGCGCAGATCACCGACTTCCTGATGGCGCGCGGGGTCAAGATGCTCATCGTCGCCTGCAACACCATGGCCGCCGTCGCCGGCGACGTGGTGCGGAAAAAGGCTGGCGAGGTGCCGGTGCTCGACGTGATCGACGCCGGCGCGCGCGCCGCGGTGGCCGGCAGGGGCGGGCGCGCCATCGGCGTCATCGGCACGCCCACCACCATCAACTCCAACGCCTACGCCCGGCGCATCCACGCCCTCGACCCCGGCGTGCGGGTCTACTCCCAGGCCTGTCCGCTGTTCGTCCCGTTGGTCGAAGAAGGCTGGCTCGACCACCCCGTCACCCGCCTCACCGCGCTCGAATACCTCAAGCCGGTGCTCGCCGAGCAGGTCGACAGTCTGGTGCTTGGCTGCACCCACTATCCGCTGCTCAAACCGCTGCTGATGGACGTGGCCGGCCGCGAGCTGCGGCTGGTCGATTCCGCGATCACCGTCGCCGAACAGGCCGCGCAGACGCTGGCCCGGCTGAATCTGGCCAACCCCGGCGCGCAGCATGCGGCCGCGCAATTCTGCGTCACCGACATCCCGTTGCGTTTTCAGACCATCGGCGAGCGCTTTCTGGGGCGCTCGCTGGGGCAGATCGAGCGGGTGGAGTGGTGAGTCGGCCGAACGTTTCTTGATTCCAGAACGCTCGGTGGTGGGTTGAAAGACCGTGTCGACAAAATTTACATTTTTGAAATAATCGACAGCAGTCCGTCATTTTCCGGGTTGTTTTTTTATATATATCAACATGTTACTTTGTTTTGCAGAATTTGGCCCTGATTTTGCTTGGGCTTGTTGGTGTCTGTTCAACGCTTAGCACATGTAAAAAAAAGGGGAAGCATGTTTACCAAAAAACTTATCGGCCTTGTCGCAATGTTGACGATCGGTTCGGCCCACGCTGCGATCATTTCTGACAATACCGTTTCGGGATCGATCACAAATACGTTCGAAGGCTTGGGCGCTGGCGCCGTGTCGGGTCTGATTGTGCAGACCGGTGCAACCTATGGTGAACGTCTCCAGGGCCAGACGCTCAGCGTTGCCAGCAGCTTCGACACGCTGTCGGGCACGCCGACCGCCCCGCTGACCGTGCTTGCCAATGCGGTTGTGAACGACAACATCGGCATCCTCTCTTACACGGGTTCGAACCGGATCTATGGTGACTTGAACGCGACGGTGGGGGAGGGCGCTGTTTCAATTCTGTTCGCTACGCCCACCGACCTGCTTGGCTTCGATGTCGTCGGCACCAACGATGGTGGCTTGACGGTCGATTTTTTTGGTAGCGCAGGCAATCTGCTTGGCTCGCTCTCGCAGTTGAGCATTTCGGACACCTTCTACGGGTTCCGGGCGACAGCTGGCGAGCAGATCGCAGCCGTTTCCATTACCAACACGGACCCGGGCGGCATCGCATACGACAACTTCACCTTCAATGCTTCAGCTGTGGCGCCCGTGTCCGTACCCGGTTCGCTGCCGCTGATCGGCGTCGGTCTGGCTGCCCTGGGTGGTGCGCTGCGTCGCAAGCAGTCCTGATCTGCGCTGGTTTCTGAAACGGCGGTCCCGCGGGGCCGCCGTTTTTTTGTTGCTGCGTCAACGTGCGGTTTCGGATTCGGTGCTTTAAACATAAAAGCCCGGATGCAGCGCAGCGCAATCCGGGAACCATCGGCAGATCAAGCACCACCCCCGGAATCCGGCCTGCGGCCTGCATCCGGGGGACGTCCCGGGGCAGAACGGGCGGGTGGCGTGGTGGGGGCCGCATCGCTCAGGGAAAATCGGCGACGAGCTTGCGGACCGGAATCGCGATGTCGCGGCCGGTTCGCCGGAACAGGGCGTAGGCGGCGCTGATGCGGTGGCCGCCGTCTTCGAGGATGTAGGTCTTGCCGCAGCCGCAATTGAGCAGGCGGATCGGTTCGTTGATGGTGCCGCCGACGCGCAGCGAACGGAAAATCGACTGGAGCCGTGGATCGTCGCCGCGCACCCAGTGGATGGGCAGCGCCACCAGTTCGCTGACCGGGATGTGCTGGACCGGGGTGAGCGGCATGGGCGCCTTCATTGCGCTCCGCGCGCCACCGCCCGCGCCGAGTCTGCGCACCACTCGCTCCACGAGCCCGGATACAGCCGGGCCCCCGGCAGGCCGGCGATCTGCATGGCGAGCAGGTTGTGGCAGGCGGTGACGCCGGAGCCGCATTGGTGGACCACGCAGCACGGGTCGCGGCCGGCGAGGAGGGTGTCGAACTCGCGGCGGAGCTGGTCGGCGGGCTTGAAGCGGCCGTCGGGGCGCAGGTTGTCCTTGAAGAAGCGGTTGATGGCGCCGGGGATGTGGCCGCCGACGGGGTCGATGGTTTCGTTCTCGCCGCGGTAGCGGTCGGGGCTGCGGGCGTCGATGAGGGTCATCGCGTCGCTGCGGCAGTGGGTGAGCACGTGGTCGACGTCGACCGACAGGGCCTGCAGTGCCGGGGCGAACGCTTTGGGCGTGGCGGCGGGCACGTGGCAGTCGAGCACTTGCAGGTCGCTGCACCAGGCGCGAAAGCCGCCGTCGAGCACCGCAACCCGGGCATGGCCGAGCCAGTTGAGCAGCCACCACAGGCGGGCGGCGTACATGCCGCCGGCGTCGTCGTAGGCGACGACCTGGGTGGTGTTGTCGATGCCGATGTCGCCCAGCCGCGCGGCGAGCGTTTGCGGGTCGGGCAGGGGGTGGCGGCCGTTGGTGCCAGTTCTGGGGCCGGAGAGGTCGTCGTCGAGGTGCAGGAAACGCGCGCCCGGGATGTGCCCTTTGGCGTAGGCGGCGCGGCCGAAGTCGGGGTTGGCGAGGTCGTGGCGGCAGTCGACCACCACCCAGTCGGGGGCGCCCAGCCGGGCGAAGAGCTGCTGCGGGGTGACGAGGGTGGTGAAGTCGGTGCTCATTGCGGGGCGCCGGTCAGACCGCGGCGGGCTCGGCGAGCCATTCGCGGCCGCTGGCGACGCTGGCAAACACCTGCACGTCGGCGTCGACGAACAGTTGCGAGACCCATGCGCTCCAGGTGGCCCACTGGTCTTCGGTGATGATCGCGATCTTGCCGAAGTCGTGCTTGTGCTCGCGGCTGTAGCGAATTTCCTCCCACGCCACGTCGATCGTGAAACCGGCCATTTCACGCAGGTCAATGAGCAGGTTGACCTCGCCCTCGAACTTGATCTTGTAATTGACGAGCTGTTCGAATTCCTTGTAGTCGGCCAGGGTGAATTCGCCCATAACGGCGACTTCGACGAGGTTGGGTCCATGTTCGGTGGTAATCATGTGCGTCTCCTTGGCTCGGATGGTGCTGTGCCGGGCGCGCCGCGACGAGGTGTGTGGCGCGCGTCGTTCCCACTATAGCGAGGGCGCCGGAGGGCTTCAATCGGTGCGTTTGGCGGCGGCCGGCGCGTGGCGGGCGAGCGATACCGCGATGCCGCTGGCAACGATCAGGCCGATCCCGGCGAGCGCGGCGCCGTCGAGATGCTCTCCCCACAGCAGCACGCCGAACAGGCTGGCGAAGACGACGGTCGAGTAGGCCAGATTGGCGGCGACGATGGTCGCGCCGTAGCGGTAGGCGCGGGTCATCGCCAGTTGGGCGCCGCTGCCGAACAGGCCGACTCCGGCGAGCACCAGCGCGCCGCGCGCATCCGGCCAGTGAAAGCCCTCGCCGAACAGCACGAAGGGCGCCGCGCCGAGCGTGGTCACCAGCGAAAAGTAGAACACCGTGCGGGTCTCCGGCTCGCCCGCGCGGCCCAGTTCGCGCACGTGGATGTAGGCCAGGCTGGCGACCAGCCCGGTGCCCAGCCCGGCGAGCGCGCCGTGCCACTGGTCCGCGGCCAGCGTCGGGCGCAGCAACACCACCACCCCGACAAAACCCAGCGCCACGGCGAAGATCGCCAGCGGGCGCAGGCGCTCGCCAAACCACAGCGCCAGCATCAGCGCCACGAACAGCGGCGAGGTGTAGTTGAGCGTCACCGCGGTGGCCAGTGGCAGGATGCTGATCGCAAAGAAGTAGCAGCCCAGCGCGATCGACCCGGCCACCGCGCGCGACAGTTGCAGGCGCAGGTGCGGGGTGCGCCACGGCGTGCGGCGGGCGCGCATCAGCGCGGCCATGATCAGCACCCCGGCGAGGCCGCGGTAGAAGGTCAACTCGGCGGTGGGGAACAGGTTGGCGCCGAACTTGACGCTCACGCCCATGCAGGCGAACAGCAGGCTGGCGAGGATCATCCAGAGCGCGGGCATGGCGGAGCGGCGGTGACGTCGGAGGGTTTATTGAACCACACTCGACGGCCGCGAATGACGGACAGTTTGCGCCGATTCCATGTCCGATGTGTGCGTGCGCCGCTTGCCAGCGCTGACCATAATGCAGGCATGGAACTCGACCCCGACCGCTGCTACGACGCCTTCACCGCGCACGATGCCCGCTTCGACGGGCGGGTGTTCGTCGGCGTGCGCTCCACCGGCATCTACTGCCGCCCGGTGTGCCGGGTGCGTACGCCGCGACGCGCGATGTGCAGCTTCTACGCGAGCGCCGCGGCGGCCGAGGCGGCCGGTTTTCGCCCCTGCCTGCGCTGCCGGCCGGAGCTCGCGCCGGGCCTGTCGGCGATGGATGCCGGCGCCACGCTGGCGCAGGCCGCGGCGGGGCTGGTCGACGCGCATCTGGCAGAGGCGCTGACGGCCGCCTCGCTGGCCGCGCGGGTCGGCATCTCCGAGCGCCATCTGCGCCGCCTGTTCCGCGCGTACTTCGGCGTCGCCCCGGCCGGCTACCTGCGCACCCGCCGCTTGCTGCTCGCCAAACGGCTGCTCACCGACACCGCGCTGCCGGTCACCGAGATCGCCGCGGCGGCCGGCTTCGGCAGCCTGCGCGCGCTCGAATCGGCGTTTCAGCGTCACTACCGGATGGTGCCTTCGGCGCTGCGCCGCACGGCGCGGCCGCGTGTGTCCGACGGCTTGCACTTCACGCTCGCCTATCGCCCACCCTTCGACTTCCCGCGCCTGCTCGACTTCCTCGCCGGGCGCAGCATCGCCGGTGTCGAGCAGGTTGCCGACGGCGAATACCGCCGCACCGTGCGGCTGGGCGCGCACCGCGGCTGGCTGCGAGTGCGCCCGGGCACGGCGGCGCTGGCGGTGACGCTGTCGCCGTCGCTGGCGGGCGTCGTGCCGGTGGTGCTGGCGGGGGTGCGGCGGCTGTTCGATCTGGACGCCGATCCGCTGGCCGTTGCCCAGGCGCTCGGCGCGCTGGCTGCGCCGCGGCCGGGCCTGCGCCTGCCGGGCGCCTTCGAAGGCATCGAGATGGCGGTGCGCGCGGTGCTCGGCCAGCAGATCACGGTCAAGGCCGCGCGTACGCTGGCGGGGCGCTTTGCCGCCGCCTTCGGCGCGCCGGTCGAGACGCCCTGGAGTGAACTCGGCATCGCGTTTCCGGGTGCCGAACGCATCGCCACGCTGAGGCCTTCGCAGATTGCCGAGCTGGGCATCATCGGCCGTCGCGCAGAACTCATCGTCGCGCTCGCCGCCGCGGTGGCGGAGGGCCGGCTGATGCTTTCGCCCGGCGCGCCGGTGCAGGCCACCATCGCGCAGCTCCAGGCCTTGCCCGGCATCGGCCCGTGGACCGCGCACTACATCGCCATGCGCGCGCTGGCCTGGCCGGATGCCTACCCCGAGGGCGACTACGGCGTGCGTGCCGCGCTGGGCATGTGCAGCGCCCGCGAGGCGCGCATTCAGGCCGAGGCATGGCGGCCGTGGCGCGCCTATGCGGTGATGCATCTATGGGCGTCGCTGGGCGAGGCCGGGGAGACAAGATCATGACAGAAACACGCTACGGACTGCGCTTCGACACCCCGCTGGGCATCTGCCAGGTGCGCGCCACGGACGCCGCGCTGTGCAGCGCCCGCTTCGACGACGCGGCGTGCACGCTGCCGGCCAACGCGCTGTGCGAGGACGCCGCGCAGCAGATCCGCGCCTATCTGGCGGGCCAGCGGCGTGCCTTCGAGCTGCCGCTCGCGCCGCACGGCACTGCCTTCCAACGCGCGGTGTGGGACGCGCTGCTCAAGCTGCCCTACGGTGCGACCACCGACTACGGCACGCTCGCCGCGGCGCTGGGCCGGCCGACCGCGGCGCGCGCGGTTGGCGCCGCCATCGGCAAGAATCCGCTGTGGCTGATCGTCCCCTGCCATCGTGTTGTCGGCCGCGACGGCGCGCTCACCGGCTACGCCGGCGGGCTGGCGCGCAAGCGCGCGCTGCTCGAACTGGAAGCCGCGCATGCGACCACGTGACACGCTGGAACTGTGCATGCTGGCGGCGCTGTGGGGGGCGAGCTTCCTGTTCATGCGTCAGGCCGCGCCCGACTTCGGCCCGGTGGGGCTGATCTTCGTCCGCGTGCTGTTCGCGGCGCTGTTCCTGCTGCCCATCCTCGTCTGGCGCGGGCAGGCGGGCGAACTGCTGCGGCATGCCGGGCCGCTGGCCGTGGTCGGGCTGCTCAATTCCGCGCTGCCCTTCGTGCTGATCGCCTGGGCGCTGCTCTCGCTGACCGCCGGCTTCGCCTCCATCGTCAATGCCACCGCGCCGCTGTGGGCGGCGCTGGTGGCGTGGTTGTGGTTTGGCGAGCGGCTGACGCGCTGGCGCGCCGCCGGACTGGCGATCGGCTTTGTCGGCGTGGGCGTGCTGGTGTCGGGCGAGGCCGGGTTTCATGGCGAGCACATTGCGCTATCGGTGGCCGCCGGCCTGCTCGCGACCCTGTCGTACGGCGTGTCGGCCAACTACACCCAGCGCTACCTCACCGGCGTGTCGTCGCTGGCGATTGCCACCGGCGGCCAGCTCGCCGCCGCGCTGGTGCTCGCCCCGCTGGCGGCGTGGCTGTGGCCGGCGGGCGAGATCGGCGTCCAGGCGTGGGTCGCGGTCACGGTGCTGGCGATTGCCTGCACCTCGGTGGCCTACATCCTCTACTTTCGCCTGATCGCCAACATCGGCCCGGCGCGCGCCATCGCGGTCACCTTCCTGATCCCCGCCTTCGGCATGGGCTGGGGGGTGCTCATCCTCGACGAGCCGCTCGGCCTGCGCATGCTCGCCGGCGCCGGGGTGATCCTCGCCGGCACCGCGCTGGCGACCGGGCTGGTGGATGGCGGCCGGCTGCAGCGCTGGGCCGCGCGGCTGGGCGGGCGGGCAGTGTGAGCGCGCCGCCCGCGGGGCGTTACAGCCCGAGCGCTTTCAGCGCCTTGGCCAGCGTGTCGACCGATTCCTGATGCTTGCCCGCCTTGTGCAGCGCTTCGCCTTCGGCGCGCCACGCCGCGATCTGGGCGCTTTGCTCGGTGCTCAGCTGCGGGTGCTTGGCCATCGCCTCGTCGATTTTCTTCATGTCGACAGGGCAGTGATAAGCCCATGCGGAAGACGATGCGGCAAACAGTGCGGCGGCCAGTGCGGTCTTGATTTTCATGGTTGATCTCCTCGGGACGCAAGCCAATTGCGTATTTGCAAACTAGACGCCCGCGTGGCCTGGCGCCAGTCCACAAGCGTAAGCGCGTGCACCGCGCCCCAAAACGGCTACCCGGGCGCTAGACTGCGCGGATTCGACAACGCCGCAGGGGAGCGCATCGTGGACTATCAATCGGTACTCGATCTCATCGTCGACGAGGTTCGGCCGCTTGTCGGCACCGGCAAGGTCGCTGATTACATTCCCGCGCTGGCGCGGGTCCCTGCCGCACGCTTCGGCATCGCGCTGTGCACGATTGAGGGCGACGTGGCCTTTGCCGGTGACGCCCGCGAGCCGTTTTCGATCCAGAGCGTGTCCAAGGTGTTCAGCCTCACGCTGGCCTTGCAGAAGATCGGCGTCAAGCTGTGGGAGCGGATCGGGCGCGAGCCCTCCGGCAACCCCTTCAACTCGCTGATGCAGCTCGAACACGAGCAGGGCATGGCGCGCAACCCCTTCATCAACGCCGGCGCGATCTGCGTTGCCGACCAGCTCGTTTCACACTGCGCGGCGCCCAAAGACGAGCTGCTGGCGCTGATCTCGACACTGTGCGGCGAGGCGGTCGGGTTCGACCCGGAGGTCGCCGAATCCGAGCGTTCGACCGGCTTCCGCAACGCCGCGCTGGCCAATTTCATGAAGAGCTTCGGCAAGATCGACAACGACGTAGATACCGTCCTCGACGTGTATTTCAACCAGTGCGCGATTGCCATGAACTGCGTCCAGATGGCGCGCGCGTTTGCCTACCTGGCCAATCAGGGCGTGCTGCCGACCACCGCACGCCCGATCGTGACACCGCGCCAGGCGCGGCGCATCAACGCCCTGATGCTCACCTGCGGCACCTACGACGCCGCCGGCGAGTTCGCCTTCCTGATCGGCTTGCCGTGCAAGAGCGGCGTCGGCGGCGGCATCGCCGCGGTAGTCCCCGGCCGGCTCGCGCTGTGCGTGTGGTCGCCCGGCCTCGGCGCCAGCGGCAACTCGGTCGCCGGCATGCGCGCGCTGGAATTGTTTGTGACCAGGACGGGGCTGTCGGTGTTCTGAGCCTGTCTCGCCAGTCGGCGGGCGCTCCCCAAGCGTGGCGGCAGGGAGTAAACTTGCCGTCCCGCGTGCGCTTTGCGCCCACCGATACTGCCCATGCAACCCGCCAACCGCGACGAAGCCTTTGCTGCGCTTGAGCTCGATCCCGGCGCACAGCCGGCCGAGATCAAGCGCGCCTATCGCCGTCTGGCGATGCGGTGGCACCCCGACCGAAATACCGGCGATGATGCCGTCGACCGTTTTCGCCAGATCAAGGCGGCGCACGACTATCTGGTGCGCGGGCCGGCGGCGGACGATGACGGCGAGGATGCCGCGGCGGCCGGCGAGGCGGCGATGCCGCGCGGCCCCGACCAGCGCGAGAGCCTGTGGCTGACGCTGGAGGAGGCCATCGCCGGCGGCGTGCATGTGCAGGAGCTCGCGCGCCCCGAGCCGTGCGTCGAGTGCGCGGGCGCGGGCCACGTCACGCTGCGCTTCTCGCGCTTGTGCGAGACCTGCAAGGGCAGCGGCCGGGTGCGCGACGGGAACGGATTGAGCAAGTGCGCGGTGTGTGCGGGCAGAGGGTTTGCGACGGTGGTGCCGTGCGAGGCCTGCGCGGGCAGCGGTACGCGCAACGCCGGGCGCAGCGTGCGGGTGACCGTGCCGGCGGGCATGTGGGCGGGGCGCATTCTGCGGCTCGCGGGCAAGGCGCTGGCGGTGGACGGCTGTGAGCCGGGCGATCTGCTCCTCGTGACCCGTCTCCAGCCGCACGCGCTGTTCGTGGTCGAGGACGACGTTCTCAGTGTGACCGTGCCGATGTCGCTGTTCGAGATGCTGCTCGGCGGGCCGGTGCTGGTGCCGGTGATCGGCGGGCTCGAGCGCATCGACCTCGCGCCGGGGGCCCACAGTGTGCAGCACTTTGCGTTGCCGGGGCATGGCCTGCCGCAGCGCGACGGCACGCGCGGGCCGTTGCGGGTGACGATCGAGCCGGTGCTGCCCGAGTCGCTCGGCAAATCCGACCTCGCCGCGCTGGCGGTGCTGCAGAAAACCCTCGCCCGCGCCGAATCGCGTCTCTTCCCGCAGCTCTCGAAATGGCGCGCGCGCTGGCTCAAGGCCATTCCAAAAAAGAAAGCGGGCAAGGCGTCCCGGGCCGAAAAGTCTTGAGCCGGCGCGCGCGATGCGCGCGTTGGCGGTGGCGGCGATGCTTTCGCCATGCATGCGAATCCGCTATCGTCGGGCGACGTGTATTCGACGCAGGACGCCGTACCCATGGACTATATCCTTGCGCTTGATCAGGGCACGACAAGCGCCCGCGCGCTGTTGTTCGATGCCGACGCGCGCGTGTGCGCGCAGACCCAGCAGGCGTTTGCGCAACACTTTCCGCAGCCCGGCTGGGTGGAGCACGATGCTGACGAGATCTGGCGCACCCAGCTCGCCTGCGCGCAGCAGGCGCTGGACGCGGCGGGGGTGGCGGCGACGCAGGTACGCGCCATCGGACTCACCAATCAGCGCGAGACCACGGTGCTGTGGGATCGCCGCAGCGGGCAGCCGCTGGCACCGGCGATCGTGTGGCAGGACCGCCGCACCGCCGCGCGCTGCGATGCGCTGCGCGCCGCAGGCCATGCCGACCTGATCCGCGCGCGCACCGGGCTGGAACTGGACGCCTACTTCTCGGCCACCAAACTGGCCTGGCTGCTCGACACCGTGCCCGGTGCGCGGGCGCAGGCCGAGGCCGGCGCGCTGGCCTTCGGCACCATCGACAGCTGGCTGATCTGGCAGCTCACCGGCGGTGCCTGCCACGTGACCGACGCCAGCAACGCGGCGCGCACCATGCTCTTCGACATCCACCGCCAGTGCTGGGACGACGACTTGCTCGCGCTGCTCGACATCCCGCGCGCGGTGCTGCCGCAGGTGGTCGCCTCCTGCGGCGTGCTGGGGCACTCCACGGCCGCGCTGTTCGGCGCGCCGATCGCGATTGCCGGGGTTGCGGGCGACCAGCAGGCGGCAACCTTCGGGCAGCTGTGCCTGCGCCCCGGGATGGCCAAGAACACCTATGGCACCGGTTGCTTTCTGACCGTGAACACCGGCGAACACGCGGTCGCGTCCGCCAATCGCTTGCTCACCACGGTGGCCTGGCAACGCGACGGGCAGGTCGACTATCTGCTCGAAGGCAGCGTGTTCATGGCTGGCGCAGTGGTGCAGTGGCTGCGCGACGGGCTCGGCCTGATTCGCGCGGCCGACGAGATCGAGGCCCTCGCCGCGCAGGTGCCGGACAGCGGCGAAGTGGTGATGGTGCCGGCCTTTGCCGGTCTCGGCGCACCGTACTGGGACGCCTACGCGCGCGGCACCCTGATGGGCATGACCCGCGGCACCAGCGCGGCGCACATCGCCCGCGCCGCGCTCGAAGCGGTGGCCTTGCAGAACGTGGATCTGCTTGCCGCGATGCGCGCCGATGGCGCCGAGGTGAGCGCGTTGCGCGTCGATGGCGGCATGACCCGTAACGCCTTGCTGATGCAGCTGCAGGCCGACCTGCTCGGCGTGCCGGTGCTGCGCCCGCAGCAAACCGAAACCACCGCGCTGGGCGCGGCCCTGCTGGCCGGGCGGGCGGTCGGCGTGTGGCCCGACGATGCGGCGCTGGCGGCGCACTGGCAGATCGAGCGCGCGTTCGAACCGGCGGCGTCGGCCGACTGGCGCGAGGCCATGCGCGCGCGCTGGCACAAGGCCGTCGAGCGCAGCCGCGGGTGGGCCGATGGCGCCTGACGACGCCCCGTTGGCGCCTGCCACCTTCGCACGCGAGGCGCTGCTGGCTGCCGCGCAGGCGGTCGACCACTGGGACGTGATCGTCATCGGCGGTGGCGCCACCGGCCTGGGCGCGGCGGTGGACGCCGCCAGTCGCGGCTATCGCACCTTGCTGCTGGAGGCGCACGATTTTGCCAAAGGCACCAGCTCGCGCTCGACCAAACTGATTCACGGCGGCGTGCGCTACCTCGCGCAGGGGCGGATCGGGCTGGTGCGCGAGGCGCTGGTCGAGCGCGCCCGCCTGCTGCGCAACGCGCCGCAGCAGGTGCATCCGCTGCGCTTTGTGGTGCCGGTCTACCGCCGCTGGGACCAGCTCAAACTGCGCGTCGGCCTTGCCGCCTACGACTGGCTGGCCGGGCGCTACAGCCTGGGCCGCGTGCGCGCGCTGTCGGCAGCCGACACGCGCGCCGCGCTGCCCAACGCGCGCACCGACGGCCTGCTTGGCGGGGTGGAATATTTCGACGCCCAGTTCGACGACGCCGGCCTCGCCATCGCGCTCGCGCAGAGCGTGTTCGACCACGGCGGCAGTGCGCTCAACTACGTGTCGGTTAACGGGCTGATCGAGCAGGGCGGGCGTATCGGCGGGGTGCGCGCGCGCGATCAGATCAGCGGCCGCGCGCTCGAATTCACCGCCCGCGCGGTCATCAACGCCACCGGGGTGTGGGCCGACGACATCCGCCGCATGGCGCATCCGGATGCGCCGCCGATGCTCGCCCCGAGTCAGGGCGTGCATCTGGTGGTCGACGCCGACTGGCTGCCCGGCAGCGGCGCCATGCTGGTGCCCGAAACGGACGACGGCCGCGTGCTGTTCCTGATCCCCTGGCAGGGCAAGGTCTTGCTCGGCACGACCGACACCCCGCGCACCGACAGCCCGCTGGAGCCGCGCGCGCAGGACGACGAGATCGACTTCATCCTCCGCACCGCGGCGCGCTACCTTGTCCGTGCGCCCGGCCGGGGCGACATCCGCAGCGTGTTCGCCGGCCTGCGCCCGCTCATCGCCGCCGACCCCGACGCCCCGCGCAGCGAGCTTTCGCGCGAGCACGTGATTCGCGTTTCGCCGCAGGGGCTGATCACCATCGCCGGCGGCAAATGGACCACCTACCGGCTGATGGGCGAGGAGGTCATCGACCGCGCCGCGCGCGAGGCCGGCCTGCCGCCGCGCCCCTGCCGCAGTGCCGAACTCGCGCTCCATGCCGGCCCCGCCCTGGCTGACGCACCACCGCTCCACCCCCGGCTGGCGCTGACCGAAGCGGGCGTTCGCCATGCCGCGGCATGCCAGTTCGCGCTCACGGTTGAAGACGTGCTCGCACGGCGCAGCCGGGCGCTGTTTCTCGACGCCGCCGCCGCCGCCGAGGCGGCACCGGCAGTGGCGCGTGTGCTGGCCGACGAACTCGGGCGCGATGCCGCGTGGATCGCCGCCCAACGCGCCGAGTTTGCACAGCTTGTGGCGGGCTACAACGTAGAAGAATCCGACCGGGCGGGCGCTTGACGCGCCATCGGCGCGCGCCTACCGTGCACCGCGGGCACCTTGCCGTGGCGCCTCTCCCTTCGCGAATAGCGACCTTGTCCTGTCATGAACGTGAACGCATTCCTGATTGAAAATCAATGGCTTGTACGGCTGGCATTGTCCGTCCTGCTGCTGGCCGTGTTCGTCGCCGGCCGGCGCATGGTCACGCTTCGCCTGCGCGGCCAGACCGACGTGCTCGACGCCGACCGCCGCCGTCGCGTGTTCTACGCGCGCACCGCCTTCAACGCCGCGCTGGCCGGCGGCATGGTGCTGATCTGGCTGGGCCATCTGCAAAACGTATTGTTCTCGCTCACCGCCGTCACCGTCGCGGTGGTGGTGGCGACCAAGGAGCTGCTGATGTGCATCAGCGGCTTCGTGCTGCGCACCGGCGCGAGCAGTTTCTCGGTCGGCGACTGGATCGAGGTCAACGGCATCCGCGGCGAGGTGAGCGACTACAACCTGCTCACCACCACGCTGCTCGAAATCACCCCGCCGCGCCGCGGCCACGCCTACACCGGCAACGTGGTGGTGATTCCCAACAGCCTGTTCCTGAGCCACCCGGTGCGCGGCGAGCGACTGTCCGAGCATTTCGTGCAGCACCCGTTCGTGGTGTCGGTCGATGCCGGGGCCGACGCCGAGGCCGCCGCCGGCTGGCTGCAGCAGCGCGCAGAGGCGGCCTGCGCAGACTTCGCCGCGCAGGCTGAACGGGTGAGCGCCCGCGTCAAGCGCACACTCACCGTTGACGTGCACGGCCCCGCGCCGGCGGTGAGCGTGGCGACCAGCGATAACGCCAAGATTGCGTTTCAGGTGCAGCTGTTCTGCCCGGCCAAGCAGGCCGCCACGCTGGAGACACAGCTTACGCGGGCGTTTTTGTCGGCGGTCGCAGCCGGAAAGTTTGGCCCCGCGACGGTGGACTGAATCCGAACCGAGGGTGCGGTTCGGATGGTTTTTGGGGTGGCTATTTGTCGAGATTGAGGAGCGCGGCGCAGGCGCTGACCATGCGGGGGTAGGTTTCGTAACGCGCATTCTTTTGAATGCGCTCCAACACGCACAGTTCCAATCTACTGCGCGGACTACGCCCGTTCAATTGGTTGAAGCGCCGATTTAGCTCCTGGTGTTGGAGTGCCGCGCACTCCAGATATGCGTGTCCGGCGTCGGCGACGGAAAGCGTCCTGTTATGCAGCAGTTCCAATGGGATATCGTTGATTTTGCCGGACTGGGTCAGACGTTTTCCGATCTCAGTGGGGGCCGACGTCACGGCGTTAAAGTCGTCGCGGTCGAAGTGGTAGAGGCTGACCAGAAACATCAAGAAGGCGAAATCCACCGCCAGCGTCCTGTGGGTGGCAACCACCGCCGCGGCGTGGGCGACGACCTGATCGACATCCCGCAGTGCGAATCTGAAATAGCGGAAGTAGGTGGCGCAGACTTTGTCTAGGTGCACGTTCTGGACAAAGAAGGCATCCACCAAAGCCGACTGCGTGAGATCGAATGCGTCGTCCAGGCCTTCTTCCCGCAGCCGGTGTTGGGTGTAGGGCTCGAGCGCCGGTTCGGGCAGGGAGTAGACCTGATCGAAGAAGCGGCGCAGATAGCGTTCGGCGTCGAACTGCTCGCCGTAGACCGCGCGGACCGAATGGCTGAGTTGGGGGAGGTTGACCCCGATGACGAAGTAAACGCCATCGACGCCGAAGAGGTGTTTGATCGTCTCCAGCAGTTCGATGGCGTAGTCCGGGCGGCAGCGGTCGAGTTCATCGACGAGGATGAAGATCGGCAGCTGTTTGCTGCTCAGTGTGTTGATGCGTTCGACGAGCTCGGTCAGGTCGTCTCTGAAACCCTTCATCGCCGTACGGACGGTGTTGTGCTCGTCCAGCAGCGCGGCGACCGACTGCTCGGCGAGGGCACGGGTGTCGGCTTCGGAGTCCTCGCCGGAGGGTGCGCGCGTCTTTTCGGCAGAAAAGCACTCGTTGAATTCGGCGACGCCGTAGCCAATGGCCTTGCGTAGCGCGATCTCAACGGCCATCCGCCCCGAGGCTTTGAGCAGCCCCGGAATTCGTGCCTGCAGGCGCTTGATGAGCTGTTGCGCCACAGGGGCTTTGCCAAATTGTCGGTGCAATGCGGTGGTGACTTCGGCGATGAAGCCGAGCAGGGGCTTGTCGGAAAAATCATTCGACCAGGCGTCGAAATAGACCACCGGGTAGTTCGAGGCTTCGAGGTCTGTCTTCCAGTGTGTGAGAAAAAAGGTTTTGCCCGACCCCCACTTGGCGTCCATGGCCAGCACGTAGGCGTTGGAACTCTTGCTCGTTCTCCGCAGGGCGTAGCGTCCGGTGAGGAATTTGGTGAGGGTGTTCGAGTCGACCTGGCGATTCAGGACATCACCGCGCTCGCGCCAGTCCGTTGTGATGTTTATAGATGCTTTTGACATGACTCATGGTAGGGCGAGCGCTGCGGTTGTGGCAATGCCATCGTCGTGTTTCGTGCCTGCGGGATCGGTTGCCGCACACGCGGCAGCCACGTATCTTGCGCATTAGGGCACACGCTGTGTTTGCCCGCGAACCTGGACGGAGAGGCGCATGTATACACTGTATTTCGGCAACAAGAACTACTCCTCGTGGTCGCTGCGCCCGTGGCTGCTGATGCAGCATTTCGGGATCGGGTTCGAGGCGCATCAGGTTCAGGTGAGCGGGCGAGGCGCGCATGACGGGCATCGCGGCTACTCGGCCAACGGCCTGGTGCCGTGCCTGCATGTTGGCGACTTTCAGATTTGGGATACCTTGGCGATTGCCGAGTTTCTGGCTGAGCGGCATCCCGGGCTGTGGCCGGACGATGAATTCACCCGGGCGCGGGCACGCAGCGTGTCGTGCGAGATGCATTCGGGCTTTGGCGCACTGCGCGGTGCGATGCCGATGAACATCAAGCTGCGCCTGAAGGGCGTGCCGCTCAATGCGGAGGTGCAGGCCGACGTGGACCGGGTTGCGGCGATCTGGACCGAGGCGCGGACTGATTTTGCCGGCGATCGCGGGCCGTGGCTGTTTGGCGACTTCTCGATTGCGGATGCGATGTTTGCGCCGGTGGTGTGGCGCTTTCACACCTACAACGTGGCGTTACCGTCGGTGGCGGCGGCGTATCGCGACGCGATGCTGGCGCATCCGGCCATGCGCGCGTGGGAGGCCGACGCGCTGGCGGAGACCATTGTCCTGCCGTCCTATGACGCCGTCGGCGAAGCGTGGGGTGGCCCGCGCTGAGGCGCTGGGCCGGGTCGACGAAAAAGCCGCCCCCGGGAGGGCGGCTTTTTGCTGCCGGCCGGCCCGCGTGCAGCAGGCCGGGGGTCAGGCAGATCAGTCGAACTGCTCTTCTTCGGTCGAGCCGGAGAGGGCCTTCACGCTGGAAGAGCCACCCTGGATCACGGTGGTGACGTCGTCGAAGTAGCCTGCGCCGACTTCCTGCTGGTGCGACACGAAGGTGTAGCCCTTTTCGCGCGCGGCGAATTCCGGCTCCTGCACCATTTCGGTGTAGTGCTTCATGCCTTCGCCGCGGGCATAGGCGTGGGCGAACTGGAAGGTGTTGTACCAGTTGACGTGGATGCCGGCCAGGGTGATGAACTGATACTTGTAGCCCAGCGCGGAGAGCTCGTCCTGGAACTTGGCGATGGTCGCGTCGTCCAGGTTCTTCTTCCAGTTGAAGGACGGCGAGCAGTTGTAGGACAGCAGCTTGCCCGGGCAGGCGGCATGCACGGCCTGCGCGAATTCACGCGCGAAGCCCAGGTCCGGCGTGCCGGTCTCGCACCACACCAGGTCGGCATACGGGGCGTAGGCCACGCCACGGCTGATGGCCTGCTCCAGACCGTTCTTGACGCGGTAGAAGCCTTCTTGCGTGCGCTCGCCGGTCAGGAACGGCTTGTCGTTGGCGTCGTAGTCGCTGGTGATCAGGTTGGCGGCTTCGGCGTCGGTGCGGGCCAGGATCAGGGTCGGCACGCCCATCACGTCGGCGGCGAAGCGCGCGGCGGTCAGCTTTTCGACCGCTTCACGCGTCGGCACCAGCACCTTGCCACCCATGTGGCCGCACTTCTTGACCGCAGCGAGCTGGTCTTCGAAGTGCACCCCGGCGGCGCCGGCGGCGATCATGTTCTTCATCAGTTCGAAGGCGTTGAGCACGCCACCGAAACCGGCTTCTGCGTCAGCGACGATCGGCAGGAAGTAGTCGACAAAGCCTTCGTCACCCGGGTTGATGCCACGGCCCCACTGGATTTCGTCGGCACGCTTGAAGGTGTTGTTGATGCG
>JAGRFQ010000028.1:142675-151073 GCA_020445945.1 Rhodocyclaceae bacterium | reverse complement strand
GCGTCCCACACCCGCAGCGTGCCGTCGTACCCGGCCGAGAGCAGCCGGCTGCCGTCCGGCGACCAGGAGACACAGAGCGAAAACAAGTGGGAAGGAAATATCCATGGTTCGGTTGCACCGCGCGCTGGCGGCAAGCCTGGCTGTGCGCTGCAGCCGCTATTGCCGGCATAGTAGGCAGCGCGATGTGCGTTGGGCAGACCGCGGCTACCCGCCAGCGCGCAACTCAACCAGTGAGTGCTCAAACAGATGGACGCACCGAAGTCGGCCGACGCGGCATTGCACTGGCGAAACACCGCTGCGGGGAGCTCAGCACCCGCCCACTGCGAGCCGACCAGCCGGCACCCAAGGAATTCTGCTTGTGCAAGCCGGGCGTCGACAAACACCGCCGATTCCAGATTGACGCCATGCCAGCGTGTACGGCGAAGTGTGGTGCCCGTCAGATTGATACGCGAGAGGTTGAGCATTCCACTGGCGCTTTCGGCGCCGAATACACGATCGGAAAGATCGGCCCCCGGCAACTGAAAACCCACGGCCGAGGGCGCGGGCAGGCCATGCGCTGCGGCGTAGAGCGTGTATTCGAACGCCAGCTCGCTCACCAGCGGTCGGTAGGCATCGCGGATGCGGGCGAGGGTCGCCAGTGCGGCGTCATGTTGTTCGTCTTCTTCCAGCCACTGGCCGAAAAAATGAAGGGTTTCACGACTGACGGCCGGCAGATTCAGCGCGTCTTCGTCACCTTGCACCATGGCACGACGCAAGAACCCGGCGAGAAAGAACTCCAGCAAAGAGGTGTGCGCAAACCGGAAGCCGTCCTCACCTTCGCGCACCAGGAAGGTGGCGGTGCGCAGGTCTTCCTTCAACAGCTCCCGGTTGATTTCGCTGTAGTGCGCGGCAATGCGCGGATTGGTTTCGAGGAAATCGATCAGCCACTGCTCGACTTCGCCGACCCGCCACATGCGTTTTCCGGAACGCCACAACTCGGCGGCAAAATACTCCATCAGCGCCTGTTTGTGGTCGGGCGACAGCTGATGTTTGCCCATATCCCGTTCGAGCCAGGACAGCACCATGTGACGGTAGAGCATGAGCCCGGTAACCTTGCGCCCCTCGGCCTTCCAGCGTTCGATCTGATGAAAGTGCTGGGTGATGAGGCTCAGGGTATAGGGCCGCTCGGCAATCTCCGACAGATTGTGCACCGAACGGATGACATCCATGACGCGCGCGGGGTCCTCCTCGGGCAAGGCCTCGGCCAAATAGCTGAGAATCTGGTCCTCTTTGAACGGCAATAAAACCAGGGCGCGGTAGTCTTCATGGCGGACTCCATCTCGCCCCTCAGCGGTCAGAAAGGTCTTTTGATCACGCAGCGTGCGGAAGTAGTGCGTACGGCAGGAGATCAGCAGACGGCCACGCCGGATTCCGTCGGATTTTGGTTCACGCTTGTTCGCTGGCGGCAAGATCCGGAAGAGTTCGCGGGCGAATTGCTGGCCTTGCGCTGGGGTGAGGTGAACCAGCACCTCGTCCAGACCATCGAAAATGACTAAAGCACCTTCTTCCTGCACTAGCCGGATCAATTCTTGCGCCTGCACCGCATGATCGACATGGCCACCTTTCCAGCTACGCGCGAGAACCTGCGTCAAGATATCGCTGAGTACAGGCTCACTCTTGGCGCGCTCACCGAGCAAACGCAAGTCGAGGTAGATCGGCAGCGCCGCGGCCGGGGTGTGCTCGCGGTGTTGCAACAGGTGGGCTGCGAAGGCACGGCATGTGGTGGTTTTGCCCATACCGACCTCACCGAGCAGCGCACAGTAGGGTGGCGCACTGGGGTCATTGACCCACTTGCCCAGATACTCAATGGCATCCGCGCGCGGAGCTTCCGATTTGGTTTCTGCGTCTTCTTCGAGCTTGTCCAGACTGCCGACAAAGCCCCGCGTGCGAACGAAGCAGGCGGCGTCCTCGTCGTCGGCAACCGCAGCGCGCAAATGGGACTCCAACGCGCCTGCACGCCGGGAAGGTCCACCGTGCTTTTTGGCCGCCATCGGCTTCGGGACCGCGGCACGTTGTTTTGCGACAATCGCGAGGAGCCGCGTAAAAAGCGCGTGCGCAAAGTCGCGCCGTGTTTTGTCGGTACTGCGCTCCTCGAAGCTACGCCCCTTCGCATCAAAGAAAATCTGATGCGGTTCAAGCCCTTTGAGCCTGATGCTGCCATCCAGTGGAAACCGATGCAGGGCCACCGGAATTGCGTACTTTCGCGCACCCGAGTCGTCGCCGTCACGAGGGACAAAATGCGGTAACTCTTGTTCGGAGATAAAAGGGCTGTTAAGAAACGCTGGACTCACAAACAGCAGCCCAAAGTGACAGTCGTTCAAGGCACTCGCGATTTCCTTGCGCCAACGTTCACCGGGGAGAATTTTCGTGTCCATCCAATGCTCGAAACGGTAGTTGGCTGCGGCGCTCAACAAATGGCGAAGCGGTTTGAGCAAGTTGCCTACATCCGCAGCATCCTCGTGCGCGTAGGAAACAAAGAACCGCACGATGGGCGGCGCTTCTGAATCAACAAGCTCCATGACATCCTGGCCGGTACGCTCGGCATCGCTTACCTCCGCTTTCACGAAGCGCGTCACTGCCTCAATGGCGCCATCTTCGCCTTCAAACCAGCAGGTTCTTGCCTCCGGCTCTGAGCGGGTCTTGCCATCCGTTTCAAGTGACAATTTGATGCCTGCGGACGCGGCGCCCTCCCGCAAGAGACGCCGAAATTGCCGAAAATTGCTCAACGCTGACGCCTTCTGCTGGTCGGGATACAACTGCTCGACAATGGCGCCAAGATTCGCCCGGCCCCGCACATCCAGGAGGCCGGCAACTGTGTCGAAGCGCTGCAGGTTGATACGCCCGAGTTCCGGCTCCAAGCGCGACCGGGCACGCAACACGGCTTCTTTTGACAGGGTCTTGGGCGCCATAATCCAGTCCTCGATAACGGAATTATCACGAAATTAGATTAGTGGCTGGCTCGCACTCAGTCAACCGAACTAAACGCGTTCATAACGCAATCCACAAGGATAATTTTGCCCAAAAAAAAGCCCCGCCAAAATGGCAGGGCTTTTTGATTGCTGCTACGACAGGTCAACCTCGGCTGACCTGATCAGGCGTACGGCTTAGGCTTCAACCGTATCGGCCACTTCCTTGAAGGCATCGATCTGGTCGAAGTTCATGTAGCGATACACTTCGCCGGCCTGGGCCTTGAGCGACTCGACCTGCGCCATGTATTCCGACGGCGTCGGGATGGTGCCGGTCAGGGCGCACACCGCAGCCAGCTCGGCGGAGCCGAGGAAGACCTGGGTGTCGATACCGAGACGGTTCGGGAAGTTACGCGTCGAGGTGGAGATGGCGGTCGAACCCTTGCGGATCTGTGCCTGGTTACCCATGCACAGCGAGCAGCCCGGGCTTTCCATGCGCGCGCCGGTCTTGCCGAGGGTGGAGTAGTAGCCTTCCTCGGTGAGGATCATGGCGTCCATCTTGGTCGGCGGGGCAACCCACAGGCGGGTCGGGATGTCCGACTTGCCTTCGAGCACCTTGGCGGCGGCGCGGAAGTGGCCGATGTTGGTCATGCACGAGCCGATGAAGACTTCGTCGATCTTGGTGCCGGAGACTTCCGACAGCAGCTTGACGTCATCCGGGTCGTTCGGGCAGGCAACGATCGGCTCCTTGATGTCGGCCAGATCGATGTCGATCACCGCGGCGTAGTCGACATTGTCGTCGCCCTTGAGCAGCTCGCCCTTGGCGATCCACTCTTCCATCGACGCGATGCGGCGCTTGAGCGTGCGGGCATCCTGATAACCGTTGGCGATCATCCACTTCATGAGCGTGATGTTCGAGTTCATGTACTCGACGATCGGCGCCTTGTCGAGGTGCACCGTGCAGCCGGCGGCGGAGCGCTCGGCGGAGGCGTCGGACAGCTCGAAGGCCTGCTCGACCTTGAGGTTGGGCAGCCCTTCGATTTCGAGAATGCGGCCGGAGAAGATGTTCTTCTTGCCCTTTTTCTCGACCGTCAGCAGCCCCTGGCGGATGGCGTACAGCGGAATGGCGTTGACCAGGTCACGCAGGGTGACGCCCGGCTGCAGCTCGCCCTTGAAGCGCACCAGCACGGATTCGGGCATGTCCAGCGGCATCACGCCGGTGGCGGCGGCAAAGGCCACCAGACCGGAGCCGGCCGGGAAGGAGATGCCGATCGGGAAGCGGGTGTGCGAGTCGCCGCCGGTGCCGACGGTGTCGGGCAGCAGCAGGCGGTTGAGCCAGGAGTGGATCACGCCGTCACCCGGACGCAGCGAGACGCCGCCGCGGGTGGAGATGAAGCTCGGCAGTTCGCGGTGGGTCTTGACGTCCACCAGCTTCGGGTAGGCCGAGGTGTGGCAGAAGGACTGCATCACCAGATCGGCGGAGAAGCCGAGGCAGGCGAGGTCCTTGAGCTCGTCGCGGGTCATCGGGCCGGTGGTGTCTTGCGAACCCACGGTGGTCATCTTCGGCTCGCAGTAGGTGCCCGGGCGCACGCCCTGGCCTTCCGGCAGACCGCAGGCGCGGCCGACCATCTTCTGCGCCAGCGAGAAGCCCTTGCCGGTGTCGGCCGGGTCTTGCGGCAGGCGGAACAGGGTGGAGGCCGGCAGGCCCAGCGCTTCGCGCGCCTTGGCGGTGAGGCCGCGACCGATGATCAGCGGAATGCGGCCGCCGGCGCGCACTTCGTCGAGGATAACCGGGGTCTTGAGTTGCGATTCGGCCACCGGGCTGCCGTTCTTGAGGGCGGTGACCTGGGCGGTGGCGTGGTCGATCTTGAGCTCGATCTCGTCGCCCATGTTCATTTCGCCGCAATCGATCTCGATCGGCAGCGCGCCGGCGTCTTCCATGGTGTTGAAGAAGATCGGGGCGATCTTGGAGCCCAGGCACACGCCGCCGAAACGCTTGTTCGGCACGAAGGGGATGTCTTCGCCGGTGAACCACAGCACCGAGTTGGTGGCCGACTTGCGCGACGAACCCGTGCCGACCACGTCACCCACATAGGCCACCAGGTTGCCCTTGGCGCGCATGTCTTCGATGAACTTGACCGGCCCACGCACGCCCGGCTCTTCCGGGGTGATGCCGGCGCGCGGGTTCTTGAGCATGGCCAGCGCGTGCAGCGGGATGTCGGGGCGGGACCACGCGTCCGGCGCCGGGGAGAGGTCGTCGGTGTTGGTTTCGCCGGTGACCTTGAACACCGTGATCTTCATCGAGGCCGGCACTTCGGGGCGGCTGGTAAACCATTCGCCGTCGGCCCACGACTGCATCACGGCCTTGGCGTTGGCACTGCCCTTGTCGGCCAGCTCCTTGACATCGTGGAAGAAATCGAACACCAGCAGGGTTTTCTTGAGGCCCTCGGCGGCCACACCGCCAACTTCGGCGTCGTCGATGAGGTCGATCAGCGGCTTGATGTTGAAACCGCCGAGCATGGTGCCCAGCAGCTCGACGGCCTTGGCGCGCGAGATCAGACCACAGGCAACTTCGCCCTTGGCGACCTGGGCAAGGAACTCGGCCTTGACCTTGGCGGCATCATCCACACCGGCAGGCACGCGGTAGGTGAGGAGTTCAACCAGAAAATCCTCTTCGCCAGCAGGCGGACTCACGAGGAGTTGAACCAGTTCTTCGGTTTGCTGCTTGTTCAGCGGCAGGGCGGGGATACCAAGCGCTTCGCGCTCGGCGGCATGCTGACGGTAGGCTTCTAGCACGGTGACATCCTTCCTCTTACACAGTGACTTGGGCGTCCCGCAGCGAAACACGGGACGGATTCATTAATTATATATCTTTTATAAGACTTAGTCTGGCGTGGGCGACTTACGGCTGACTTACACACATGGTCCACATAGCAGAAACACGCGCGCGGGGAGAAAAAATTGTACTCCTGTTTTCCGCTCACGTAACCCGCGGAGGAACACCCGCCGCGCCACGCGGTCCGACCGAGGCACACTCAGCGGTTTCACTCAGCGGTTTGTCTCCCCCGGACGAGGACCCCGACCATGCCCCAGCCGTTACCCGACACCCTCACCGACTTCACCACCCCCGCCGGCCATCGCGGTCGACTGCACTCGCTGGGCGCCCTGGCCGACGCCGGCTTCGCGGGCGTTGCGCGCCTGCCGGTGTCGCTGCGCATCGTGCTCGAAGCGGTGCTCCGCCACTGCGACGGCGTGCGCGTCACACCCGAACATGTCGCCGCACTCGCCAACTGGCAGCCCAACGCCGAGCGCACCGAAGAGATTCCGTTCGTGGTCGCGCGCGTGGTGCTGCAGGATTTCACCGGCGTGCCGCTGCTCGCCGACCTGGCCGCGATGCGCAGCGTGGCCGACGCGATGGGCAAACCGCCCAAGCGCATCGAGCCGCGCGTGCCGGTCGACCTGGTGGTCGACCACTCCGTGCAGGTCGACCACTTCGGCAGCCCCGATGCGCTTGCCAAAAACATGGCGCTGGAGTTTGAGCGCAACCGCGAGCGCTATCGGTTTCTCAAATGGGGAATGCAGGCCTTCGACACCTTCAAGGTGATTCCGCCGGGGGTCGGCATCGTCCACCAGGTGAACCTCGAACACCTGTTCCACGGCCTGCGCGGGGGCGCCGAGGACGGCGTTTACTACCCCGACACGCTGGTCGGCACCGACTCGCACACCACCATGATCAACGCCCTCGGCGTGGTTGGCTGGGGCGTCGGCGGGATCGAGGCCGAGGCGGCGATGCTCGGCCAGCCGGTGTACATCCTCACCCCGGACGTGATCGGCGTCGAGCTGCGCGGCGCGCTGCCCGAAGGCACCACGGCCACCGATCTGGTGCTCACCGTCACCGAGATGCTGCGGCGCGAAAAAGTGGTCGGCACCTTTGTGGAATTCTTCGGCGACGGCACCGCCAGCCTGTCCGTCACCGACCGCGCCACGCTCGCCAACATGGCCCCCGAGTATGGCGCCACGATGGGCTTCTTCCCGGTCGACGAAAAAACCGTCGCCTACATGCACACCACGGGCCGCAGCGCAGCCGACTGCGAACGCTTCGAGGCCTGGTTCCGCGCCCAGAACATGTTCGGCATCCCGCGTGCCGGCGACATCGACTACACCCGCGTGGTAACGCTCGATCTGGCCAGCGTGGTGCCCTCGCTGGCCGGCCCCAAGCGCCCGCAGGACCGCATTGCCCTGCCCGCGATGCGCCGCGTGTTCGACGATCTGTTCGTCAAGCCCTCGGCCGACGGCGGCTTCAACCGCCCCGCCGACACCCGCAACGCGCGCTATCCAAGCGGGCCCGACGGCGCCGACATCGGCCACGGCGACATCCTCATCGCGGCCATCACCTCATGCACCAACACCTCCAACCCGGCCGTGCTGATCGCCGCCGGACTGCTGGCCAAAAAGGCGGTGGCGCGTGGCTTGCGGGTCAAAGCGCACATCAAGACCTCACTCGCCCCGGGCTCACGCGTGGTTACCGATTACCTCGACCGTGCCGGGCTGCTCGACGCCCTGGCCGAACTGGGCTTTGCCCTCGCCGGCTACGGCTGCACCACCTGCATCGGCAACTCGGGCGACCTCGCCCCCGCGCTGAACGCAGCGATCGCCGAGCACGACCTCATCGCCGCCGCGGTGCTGTCGGGCAACCGCAACTTCGAGGCGCGCATCCATCCCAGCATCCGCGCCAACTACCTCGCCTCGCCGCCGCTGGTGGTGGCATTCGCGCTGGCCGGCCGGGTCGACATCGACCTCACCACCGAGCCGCTCGGTTGCGCCACCGACGGCACGCCGGTGTTTCTCAAGGACCTGTGGCCGACTACCGACGAGATCAACGCCGTGCTCCCCTACGCGCAAGACCCGGCCACCTTCAAGCGCCTGTATGCCGACTTCGCCGACCACGACGACCTGTGGGCCGGCATCTCGGCCACCGAGGGCGCGGTCTACCCCTGGCCCGCGTCAACCTACATCGCCAGGCCCCCCTTTTTCGATGCCTTTGACATGGCCCCCGCGCCGGTCGCCGACATCACCGACGCGCGCGCCCTGCTGCTGCTCGGCGACTCGGTCACCACCGACCACATCTCGCCGGCGGGTGCCTTCGGCGAGCGCACGCCGGCCGGCGCGTGGTTGCGTGAGCACGGCGTCGAGCGCAAGGATTTCAACTCCTACGGCGCA
This sequence comes from Rhodocyclaceae bacterium, assembly GCA_020445945.1. Taxonomy (GTDB): domain Bacteria; phylum Pseudomonadota; class Gammaproteobacteria; order Burkholderiales; family Rhodocyclaceae; genus Nitrogeniibacter. The sequence continues at coordinate 142,908 of JAGRFQ010000028.1, read as the reverse complement.
CGCCGCGGCAACCACGAGGTGATGANNGATGATGCGCGGCACCTTCGCCAATGTGCGCATCAGGAACCTGATGCTCCCGCCCGGCGCCGACGGATCGCGCATCGAGGGCGGCTTCACACTGTTCGACGGCCAGCAGACCACGGTCTTCGACGCCGCCACGCGCTACATGGCCGCCAGCACGCCGACGCTGATCTTCGCCGGCGAGGAGTACGGCACCGGCTCGTCGCGCGACT
>JAGRFQ010000028.1:0-142617 GCA_020445945.1 Rhodocyclaceae bacterium | reverse complement strand
ATCCACCGCTCCAACCTGATCGGCATGGGGGTGTTGCCGCTGCAGTTCGAAGGGGCCGACAGCTGGGAGACGCTGGGCATCGATGCCGACGCGCGCTTCGACATCCACGGCCTCGGCGAGGCCCTCGCCCCACGCCAGCAGCTCACGCTGCGCATTCACCGCGGCGACGGCAGCCACGACGACGTGGCCCTGCGCTCGCGCATCGACACCGAGGTCGAGGTCGCCTACTTCCAGCACGGCGGCATTCTGCCCTACGTGTTGCGCGAGATTCTTGCCGACTGAGCGACGCACGCTTCACACCGCCGCCGGACGCCGCTACCCTGAGCGCCCCGGCGTTTGTGATGCATCCGCGTGAACAAGAAAGCCCTCGCCAAACCCTGCCCCTGCGGCCGCCCCGCCACGCTGGCGCGCTGCTGCGCCCCGCTGATTGCCGGCCAGCGCCACGCCGACACCGCCGAAGCACTGATGCGCTCGCGCTACAGCGCCTACGTGCTCGGCGCGGCCGACTACCTGTGCGCCACCTGGCACGCCAGTACCCGCCCGGCGACGCTGGATCTCACCGACAGCCCACGCTGGATCGGGCTGCAGGTGCTCGCGGCCCCGCCGGCGGACGGCGAACGCGCCACCGTCGAGTTCGACGCACGCTACCGTGTGCACGGCCGCGCCTGCCATCTGCATGAACTCAGCCGCTTCGTGCGCGAGGACGGGCGCTGGTATTACGTCGACGGCGCCATCCAGCCCGACTGACAGCGCACCCGCATGCTGCCTATAATCGGGTTTTCCGCCGACCAGGGGGCGCTGCACGCATGAATCTCGAAAAGGTGATTTTCGGCTTCTTCATTGTTCTCGCGGCAACGCTGAACTTCGGCTTCTTCGTCGGCGACCTCGACGACCCGGCGCACCACGACATCTACGAGCTGTTCGCGGCAATTGTCGTCAACTTCATTGCCACGGTGCTCAAGTTCGGCGACCGGACGCAGATCGGCGCGGTCCATCTTTCCACCTCACTGGTTGCCGACCTGCAGCTCATCGCCGCGGCCATGGTGTGGGGTTACGGGGTGCATATTGCCGGCGTCGGCATGTCGCCCGAATACACCGCCAAAGTGGTCTCGCTGTCCGGCGGCGCGATGCTGGCCAACGTGGTGTCGGTCATCATCCTGATCGCCGAAACCATCATGCAGCGTCGATGAAAGAAGCCTCGCACCACGGCACACTTTTCCTCGCCATGCGGCGCCTGCGCGCGCCGCTGATTACGCTGATCGTCATTTTCTCGGTGTCCGTGCTGGGCCTCACCATCGCGCCGGGGCCCGGCGGCCAGTCGATGAGCTTTTTCCACGCGTTCTACTTCATCAGCTACACCGCCACCACCATCGGCTTTGGCGAAATCCCGCTCGCGTTTTCGGAACAACAGCGCCTGTGGGTGCTGATCTGCATTTACATGGCGGTGGTCGGCTGGGCCTACACGCTGGCCTCGGTCTTCGCGCTGCTGCAGGACCGGAATTTTCAGGCCGCGGTCGAAACCGAACGTTTCGCCCGCGCGGTCGCACGCATCCACGCCCCCTTCTACCTGGTGTGCGGCTATGGCGAAACGGGGCGCCTGGTCTGCCGGACCCTCGACCGCATGGGGCAGCGCGCGGTGGTGCTCGAAACCAATTCCGGCCGCGCCGGCGAGCTGGAGCTGCACAACTACGTGTCGGACCTGCCGGTGCTGGTGACCGACGCCAGCAAACCGGCCAACCTGCGTCTGGCCGGCCTGACCAGCCGCTACTGCCGCGGCGTGCTGGCGCTCACCAACGACGACAACGCCAACCTCGCCATCGCCATCTCAACCCGTCTGCTGGCACCCAAGATTCCCGCGCTGTGCCGTGCCGAGTCGGCTGAAGTGGCGGCCAACATGGCCTCCTTCGGCACGCGCCACATCATCGAGCCCTATGCCAAGTTTGCCGAATACCTCGCGCTGGCGCTGCACGCGCCCAACGCCTACCACCTGCTCACCTGGCTGACCGGGCGGCCCGGCACCACCATCGAACGCCACCGTGATCCGCCGCGCGGCAAGTGGGTGCTGTGCGGCTACGGCAGCTTCGGCAAGGTGCTGGTCGAGGCCTTCGACCGCGAAGAGGTGCCGGTCACCATCATCGACCGCGCCCCCGCCGAGGGACCGGGCCATCGCTGGGTGCGTGGCGACGGCACCGGCGGCAACATCCTCGAACGCGCCAACATCGCCCAGGCGGTCGGGATCGTGGCGAGCACCGGCAACGATATCGACAACCTGTCGATCGCGGTCACCGCGCGCGAGCTCAACCCCGACCTGTTCGTCATCCTGCGCATGAACCAGTACGCCAACCACGACCTGTTCGACGCCTTCGAGTCCGACGTCACCGTGGTGCCGAGCGAGATCATCGCCAACGAATGCCTGGCGGTGCTGACCACCCCGCTGCTCGAACCCTTCCTCGAAGCGGTCCGCGCGCGCGACGACGCGTGGTCGGCAAACCTGCTCGACGGCCTGATCGAGCGCTTTGGCTGGGACGTGCCAACGGTGTGGAGCGTGCGCCTGAACGTGTCGCACGCGCCGGCGCTGTATCGCCACCTGATGCGCAATTCGGCGCACGTCCGGCTCGGCGACCTGCTGCGCAATCCGCACGACCGCAAGCAACCGCTCGACGCCGCAGCGCTGTATCTGCACCGCGACGACAGCGACCACATCGTTGCGCCAAGCCTCGACACGCTGATCCGCCCCGGCGACCGGTTGCTGCTGGTCGGCCGCCTCGCCGCACGGCGCGACTTCGCGCTCACTGTCGACAACGAACACACCCTGGTTTACGTCCTCACCGGCAAGGATCTGCCCGGCGGGCTGGTGTGGGAATACCTCGCCCGGCGGCGAGAAAAAACCACCTGAGCGGCCCCGCGATGCGTCCAACCAGCGCCTCACCCGACGAGCTCGCCCGCTTTACCGACGCCGCGCTGCACCGCGGCGCGCTGCAGCCAATTGCCACCGACCAGATCACCACCCAAGACGCCGGCGTGCCCTTCGTGATCAAGTGGATGTCCTCGGCAACGCCCCGCCCGCACCCGTCGAAACCCGCCCGCGGCGGACACCACAACCCCTTCCTGCCGCCCGACCCGGCGCTCACGCTGGGCCCGCTGGCGCCGGCGCATGTCGTGCTGCTCAACAAATATCCAGTGATGGCGCACCACCTGCTGATTGTCACCCGCGAGTTCGAGGCCCAGACCGACCCGCTCGGCGCGGGGGACTTCGCCGCACTGGCCGCGGTGATGCGCACGCAAGGCGGGCTGGGGTTCTACAACGGCGGCTACGTGGCCGGCGCGAGCCAACCGCACAAGCACGTGCAATGGATTCCGGCACTGCCGCCAATGGCACGCGTGCTGCCGGCGCTGCTCGCCGACCCGTCGGTGGCGCTGCGATTTCGCCACGCCTTTGCACCCCTCAACGCCGGCCACTGGGCGCCCGGCGATCGCGGCGCCGCGCTGGCGGCGTGCTATCGCGAATGCCTGGCCCGCCTCGACATCGCGCCGGACCAGGCCCCGCTGCGGCCCTACAACCTGCTTGTCACGCGCGGGTGGATGTGGCTGATTCCGCGTCGCGCGGAGCACTGGAGCGGGATGTCGATCAACGCGCTGGGCTTTGCCGGCTCGCTGTTCATCAAGTCATCGGCCGAGCTGCCAGCGCTTCAGGCCGCCGGCCCGCTCAACGCCTTGCGCACCGTCGCCGAGCCGGCCTGAGCACCGCGCTCAGGCGAGCGCGCCGCAGCAGCGCTTGTATTTCTCGCCACTGCCGCAGGGGCATGGATCGTTGCGCCCGGGCCCCTCGCCCGCTGGGCGCGCCGTGGCACGCACTTCCCGCGCGTGCGGCACCGGCGGCAAGGCGCAGGCCTCGCGCAGATGGTGGATAGCGCGTACCGCTGCGGCGGTGGCGGTGAGCCACTCGATGCGCTGGGCGTCGTCGGCGAACTCGACCTCCGCGCTCATCCACGGCGTGGCGGCTCGCTCGATGAGCGCTTCGAAGGTCTCGACATCGGGCGAATCGAGGCGCGTCTGCCAGCCCTCGGGCCACACCTCCAGCCCGAGCTCGAACCCGGTCATCCACTCGTCCCCGAGCCGGGTGCCGTTTTCATCGTCGTCGCCGGCGTAGCAGAACGGCTCCCACCCCTCCGGGTCGCCGAGGGTGTCGACCAACTCGTCGTGATAGCGCAGGACCAGCGACAGCACCCGCTGAACGCCGGGCCCCACCGCAACCTCGTCGGTCTCCGACCACACCGAGGGCAGCCACTGCGCGGGCGCGAGCGGCTCGGGCGAAACCACCACCGCGGCAAGATAGCCGTCGAGCATTTCCAGGCTCATGCAGTCGTCGGGAACGCTGTCGGAGGCCAGCAGCGCTTCGAGTGAATCGAGCTCTTCCTCGCTCAGGCAGGAATCAGCGGGGGATTGGGTCATGCGAGGTTCTCCGGCGAGGGGCGCTGGCGATCGCCAGCGCTCGCAGCATGCCCGAAGCGCCCCGCCGCCGCAAGCGCGTCAGGGCGCAGCGTCGAGATCCACCACCGCGCGGTACAGCGCTTGCCCGGAGTCGCGGTATTTGCGCTCGAACGGCGTCAGCGGCACCGTCGCCTCAAAGGTTTCCCAACACACATCGCGGCCGGTCAGAATGCTCAGCGCGCACGCGTACTCGGCGATGTAGACCTGCCAGTTGGTGCGACACTCGAGCACACCGCCGAGGCGCGGGATAACCGGGAACACGGCGTGCGCATGCCAGCGCCGACCCAGGTGACCGATCTTCGGCCACGGGTTGGGATACAGGAGATAGTGCCGCGCCAGGCGATGGCCGCCCTCGAGCAAGAGACGCCAGAAATCAACCAGGTCGGCACGCACCAGCACCATGTTGGTCGGCATCAGCGCCGCCGGATAGGGTTTGCGACGATTGAGCCGGTCGGCCGACTGGTCGACACCGATCACCCAGTGGTCAGGATAGGCCCGCGCCAGCGCGATGGTGCTGTGCCCGACACCACAGCCGGCATCGAGGATCAACGGCGCGGCGCCATCCCAACCGGCCAGCGCATCGGCGAGCGCGGCGCGGTTGTAATCGGTGCACGGCTTGCGGAACATCGTTTCGCGGTGCTTGACGACGCGCGCAACGAGCTTGTCGTGCACGTCCTGCTGGGCGCTGCGGGGAATGCGGGAGTTGGCGTAGGTCATGCAGCGTCCTCAAGCGGCCCGCGCCGCGGGGTGGATCCCGCGGGCCACGAGCAGCGCGTCGATCTGGCGCGCATCGTTCACCGGGCGTACGCACTGGTACAGCGCCTCGGCCTGAGCGAAGCGCCGGCGCAGCAGATTGAGCCACTGCTTGAGCCGCCCCGGCGCATGGCGCGGTGCCAGCCGGCCACGCACATCGGCCCAGAACGCGGCAATCTCAGGCACCAGCGCGGCCCAGTCCCCGGCGCGCGGATCGCCTGCCTCCCACTGCCGCGCAGCGCGAATGTCGCGCGCCAGGAACGGATCGACCACCGCGCCGCGCCCGAGCATCACGTCGGCCACCCCGCTCTCGCTGCGACAGCGCTGCCAATCGGCCACGGTCCACACCTCGCCATTGGCGACCACCGGAATACGCACCGCCTCGGCAATGCGCGCCACCCACGGCCAGTGCGCCGGCGGGCGATAGCCGTCGAGCTTGGTCCGCGCGTGCACCACCAGCCGCTCGATGCCGCCATCGGCCAGCGCCTGGGCGCATTCCACCGCGCGTCGCGGATCCTTGACGCCGAGCCGCATCTTGGCGCTCAGCGGCGGGCCGCCCAGCGGCATCGCCGCGCGCACCGCCGCCGCCACGGCGTGCAGGGTTTCGGGCTCATCGAGCAAGACCGCGCCACCGCGATGGCGATTGACCAGCGGCGCCGGACAGCCGAAGTTCAGATCGACACCCGCCGGCGACCACTGCACCAGCCGCGCCGCGTTGCGCGCCATCATCTGCGGATCGCTGCCCATCAACTGCACCTGCACCGGCGTGCCCGCGCGCGTGCGCCCGCCGTTGCCAAGCTCGGGGCTGATGCGAAAGAACGCACGCTGCGGCAACACGGTGGTGGACACCCGCACAAACTCCGACACCGCCAGGTCGTAGCGCGACAGCGCCGTCAGCACACGACGCAAGGACTCGTCGGCCAGCCCCTCCATGGGCGCCAGATAGAGTTTCATTGCCGCGCGTACCGACACACCGGACACACGCGCATGCCACCGCGGTCGATACGACACAGTAGAATCGACACTTTCTCACCCATCGCCCGTTTGCCCATGACTGACACCATCACGCTCTATCACAATCCGCGCTGCTCGAAGAGCCGCGCCGCACTTGCGCTGCTGCAGGAAAACGGCGTCGAACCGGAGATTGTGCTGTATCTGGAGACCCCACCGTCGCGCGAACGCATCGCCACGCTGGTCGCCGCGCTCGGCATCGAACCCAAGGCGCTGGTGCGCACCGGCGAAGATGTCTTCAAAACCGAATTCAAAGGCAAGGCGCTCGACGCCGACGGCTGGCTTAACGCGCTGGCCAGCCATCCCAGACTGATCGAACGCCCCATCGCCGTACGCGGCAAGCGCGCGGTGATCGGCCGGCCCCCCGAAAACGTACTGAGCCTGCTCGACTGAGCGGCCCAGAACCGCGCGTGCGCCAGGCGAATCGACACCACCAAACGCCCTTGATTCAACTGACGCAATCAGTGATAATACTCGTTTTTATCGAGTGAGGGTGGTCACAACCGCCACCCGCGAACTAGGCGAGACAATCATGAAAGCGGACATCCATCCCAAGTACAACGAAGTGTCGATTACCTGCAGTTGCGGTAACACCTTCAAGACCCGTTCAGCCATCGGCAAGACCGAAATGCTTGTGGAAGTGTGCGCCGAATGCCACCCGTTCTACACCGGCAAGCAGAAGATTGTCGATACGGCAGGTCGCGTCGAGCGCTTCCGCCAGAAGTTCGGCAGCGTTCAACGCTTGGGCTGATCGGGCCGACACTCAGAAAAAGGCAGCGCGAGCTGCCTTTTTTGTTGCCTGTCCCCACGGCACCGCCCCCGCACCTGCAGTTTTCGGCGGTGCGGCAAGTGGCGTAGAATCCGCAGCCTAGGAACTGCCCCGACACAATGAACCCGCGCCCCGACCCCTTCGCCCCGGCAGCGCCCCACCCCCCGCGCCCGGGGCTGGTCTGGGCGCTCGTGCTGGTCTACCTGCTGGTGGGGTTGGTCGGGCACGATCCGTGGCGTGGCGACGACGCCCGCCATTTCGGGCCGGTGCTGGCGATCCTCAACGATCAGCAGTGGCTGATCCCGCACATCGCCGGCGAGCCCTTTCTCGATTATCCCCCGCTCTACTACTGGGTCGGCGCACTCACCGCCACGCTCAGCGGCTGGCTGCTGCCGTTGCACGATGCGGCGCGCCTGGCCAGTGCGGTGCTGCTCGGGCTGAGCCTCGCGCTGACCGCCGGCGCGGCGCAGCGGGTGCATGGCGCCCATGCCGGGGCGGCGGCAATTCTCCTCGTCCTGGGCACCCTCGGGCTCGTCGTCCATGCCCACGAAACCCAGCCCCTGCTGGCGCTGATGGCGGCACAGGCCGTGGTTTTGTGGGGCGCCTCGGTGACGCTGACGCGACCGCTCGGCGGCGCGGCCGCGGCCGGTTTCGGTGTGGGTCTGGCGTTTCTCGCCAACGGCGTGAGTGGCGCACTGTCCACCGCGCCGATCCTGCTCTTCCTCCCCGGCATTGCACCGAGCCTGCTTGCGGCCATGGTCGCCGGCGCCACGGCGAGCGCGTGGCTGATTCCAACCTGGCAGGCCGAACCCGCACTGTTGGCGCAATGGTGGCAGGGCAATCTGGCCAACGCTGCGCTGCACGCTGAAAAGCTCCGTGACGCCGAGGCGCTGCTCGGCCTGCTTGGCTGGTTCACCTGGCCGCTCTGGCCGATTGCAGGCTGGGCGCTGTGGCGCGAGCGCCGCCAGTTGGCGCAGGCGCGCTGGCGCATCCTGTGCGCCGCTGCGGCGCTGGCGCTGGCCGTGACGCTGCTGACCGGCCCGCTGCGGCCGGCCAACGCCCTGCCGGTCTTGATTCCGCTGGCGCTGATCGCCGCGGCCGGGGTGACCACGCTGCGCCGTGGGGCAGCCAATGCCTTCGATTGGTTCGCGGGGATGAGCTTTGCCGCGTTCGCCTTGCTGGTGTGGCTGGCGTGGACCTCAATGACGCTGGCGTGGCCGCCGGGTCTGACGCGCCATCTCGACAAGATCGCGCCCAACTTCCTGCTCGGCGATCCGCTGATGCCATCGCTGATCGGCCTCGCCTTGACGGCAGCGTGGATCGCGCGCCTTGCTACTGCAAAACGCAGCCCGTATCGCGGCGCAATCAGCTGGGCGACCGGGATGACCATGCTGTGGTGTCTGGCGGTGATCCTGCTCGAGCCGTGGTTCGATCACGGCAAACGCTATCGCCCGGCGGTGGCATCGCTGGCCGCGGCACTGGCCGGCGAAACCCCGACCTGCCTCGCACGCATCAACATCTCGCGCAGCCTGCGTGTAAATCTGGACTACTTTGCGCAGCTGCGCACACACCCCTTCGCCGGCCCCGACGGACGCTGCGACTGGGTGCTGGTGTATGGCGAACAGCGCCCGACAGCACTCGACAGCCGCTGGCGCGAGCGCTGGCACTACCAGCGCGGGGGGGGCGACAAGCGCGAAGACCTGCGCCTCTACGCGCGCGCATTCACGCTGGATTGACAGGCGGCGGCTCAGTCCGGCAGACGCAGGAACCGGGCACGATAGTGCTTGAGCTCCTCGATGGATTCGTAGATATCCGCCAATGCCTCGTGGCGCCCGGTTTTTTGCACCCCTTTGGCAACCTCCGGGTGCCAGCGACGGGCCAGCTCCTTGAGCGTCGAGACGTCCAGATTGCGATAGTGGAACCACGCCTCCAGCGCCGGCATGTGGCGCGCCATGAAGCGCCGGTCCTGGCAGATCGAGTTGCCGCACATCGGCGACTTGCCCTGCGGCACGTGCTCGCCGATGAAAGCCAGCAGCTGCGCCTGGACTGCGCGCTCATCGAGCGTCGACGCGCGCACACGGTCGGTGAGGCCCGATTGGCCGTGCGTCCGGGTGTTCCACTCATCCATCCCGTCGAGCACTGCATCCGGCTGATGAACCGCCAGCACCGGCCCCTCGGCGACCGTCTCGAGCTGGTTGTCGGTGATCACGATCGCCACCTCGATGATGCGGTCGTGGTCCGGGTCGAGGCCGGTCATTTCCATGTCGAGCCAGATCAGATGCTGTGCGTCCTGTGCCATAATTTTGTCGCGAACCGGGAAACGCGCATTGTGTCACAGTTGCAGCGGGGCGGCATTTGCCACCGCCACCCCCGCCCCTCGCACCGCCTTGCCGCTCAAACCCGTGACCCCCATGACCCCTGCCCTGCTGACCGGACTGTTCCTTTCGCTGCTCATCACAACCACCGCGTTCAAGCTGTGGCTGTCGCTTCGACAATCGCAGCACGTCGCCGCCGCGCGCGACCGCGTACCGGCCGACTTTGAGCAGCGCATCAGCCTCGCTGCCCACCACAAGGCGGCCGACTACACGCGCGCACGCACGCGCCTGGGACGGGTCGACATCGTGATCGGCGCACTGTGGGTGCTGGCGCTCACGCTCGGCGGCGCGCTGCAATGGCTTCACGACGCCTGGCTGACGCCGTTCGATGCCGGCACGCTCGCCCACGGCACCGCGTTTCTGAGCTCGACCGCGGTGCTTGGCTGGGCCATCGAGCTGCCGCTTTCGCTGTACCGCACCTTCGTCACCGAAGCGCGCTTCGGCTTCAACAAGATGACCCCGGCGCTGTATCTGACCGACACCCTCAAGAGCGCCGCCCTCGGCGCGGCAATCGGCATCCCGGTGATTGCGCTGGTGCTGTGGATGATGGATGCACTGGGCGGGCACTGGTGGTGGGCGGTGTGGCTGTTCTGGATGGGCTTCAATCTGCTCGCGTTGCTGATCTGGCCGACCTTCATCGCACCGCTGTTCAACACTTTTTCACCGCTGCAGGACGCCAGCCTGCGCACACGGATCGAAGCGCTCCTGCAGCGGTGCGGATTTCGCAGCAGCGGCCTGTTCGTGATGGACGGCTCGCGCCGTTCCGGCCACGGCAACGCCTACTTCACCGGCTTCGGCAGCAGCAAGCGCATCGTTTTCTTCGATACGCTGCTCGAAACCCTGACGCCCGACGAGGTCGAAGCCGTGCTCGCCCACGAACTCGGCCACTTTCATCGCCGGCACGTCGTCAAGCGCCTGCTCGTGATGGCGGCCGGCATGCTCGCGCTGCTATGGGGGCTCGACCAGCTGCTCGGTGCCGGGTGGTTCTATGCCGGGCTCGGTGCGCAGTCGCAGAGCACCGCGATGGCGCTCGCGCTGTTCGTTTTCGCCCTGCCCGTGTTCACCTTTTTTCTGTCACCGGTGATGAGCGCCTGGTCGCGCAAGCACGAATTCGAGGCTGACGCCTACGCCGTTGCCCACACCGGGCCGGACGCACTGGCCAGCGCACTGGTCAAACTGTATCGCGACAACGCCGCCACCCTGACCCCCGATCCGCTGTACTCCCGGTTCTATGATTCCCATCCTCCCGCAGCGATCCGCATCAACCACCTGCGCGGCGCGCACTAGCATGACCGGCCGACCGCCCCTCCGATGACCCACGGCACCATCGTTGCGGCCTTTGGCCGCCAATTCGAAGTGCTGACCGACACCGGCGATCGCTGGCGCTGCGTGACCCGCGGCAAGCGGACCGACTTTGCGTGCGGCGACGTGGTCGCCTTCAAACCGACCAGCGACGGCCACGGGGTGATCCAGTCGGCCCGTCCACGGCGCAGCCTGCTGCATCGCTCCGACGCCTTCCGCGAGAAACTGCTCGCCGCCAACGTGACCCAGATCCTCATCGTCGTCGCCACCGAACCGGGCTTCAGCGACGAGTTGATCTCGCGCTGCCTGTGCGCCGCGCAGGACCAGGGCCTCACCGCGCGGATCATCCTGAACAAAATCGACATCGTCGCCGGACTGGCCAATGCACGCGAGCGGCTGCGCCTGTTTGCAAACCTCGGGTACCCGCTCATCGAGCTAGCCGCCCACCAGGACGTGTCGGCCCTGGCATCGATCCTCACCGGGGAAACGTCGATTTTTGTCGGGCAATCGGGGATGGGCAAATCGACGCTCACCAACGCCCTCATTCCCGACGCAAACGCGCCGACACGCGAGATTTCGGACGCCCTCGACACCGGCAAGCACACCACCACCGCAACCCGGCTGTACCCACTGGCATGTGGCGGCGCGCTGCTCGACAGCCCCGGCGTTCAGGCGTTCGGGCTGGCACATTTGAGTCAGGACCAGCTCGCCGCCGGCTTTCGCGAATTCGCTCCGTTGCTAGGGCAGTGTCGCTTCCGCGACTGCCGCCACGAACACGAACCGGGTTGCGCGCTGCATGCCGCGGTGGCCACCGGCGACATCGCCGAGCGCCGCTTTGAACACTATCGCCTGCTGCGCGACGAGATCGCCGGCGCGCAGCGTCAGGCCAAAGGCTGGTAAAGCGGCAAGCAACAAAAAACCCGCCGAAGCGGGTTTTTTGTGCTGCGCCAAGGTCAGGCTCAGAGGCGTTCGAACACCGTCGCGATACCCTGGCCACCACCGATACACATCGTCACCAGCGCGTAACGGCCGCCGGTGCGTTGCAGTTCGTAGAGGGCCTTGGTGGCGATGAAGGCGCCGGAGCAGCCGACCGGGTGACCCAGTGCGATGGCCCCGCCGTTGACGTTGGTCTTGGCCGGATCGAGGCCGAGCACCTTGGCAACCGTCAGCGCCTGTGCCGCGAAGGCTTCGTTCGACTCGATAACGTCCATCTGGTCGAGCGTCAGACCTGCTTTCTTGAGGGCCAGGCGAGTCGCCGGGATCGGCCCTTCACCCATGATGTCGTTCGGCACACCGGCAACGGCGTAGGACACCAGCCGGGCCATCGGCTTGTGGCCGGCCTTGGCTGCGGCGTCGCTGTCGGCGAGCACGAAGAAGGCTGCGCCGTCGTTGATGCCCGAGGCGTTACCGGCGGTCACCGTACCGTCCTTCTTGAAGGCCGGGCGCATCTTGGCCAGCGTTTCCATGGTGGTGCCGCGCTTGAGGTGCTCGTCGGTGTCGAACACGACTTCGCCCTTGCGGGTTTTCTTGACGATCGGCACGATCTGCGAGGTGAAGCGGCCTTCGTCGACGGCCACCGCGGCGCGGCGTTGCGACTCGACGGCCAGCGCGTCCTGTTCTTCACGCGAGAAGCCGTGCTTGGCCGCCAGGTTCTCGGCGGTAATACCCATGTGGCCGACGCCAAACGGATCGGTCAGCACGGCAACCATGCTGTCGATTGCCTGGGTGTCGCCCATGCGGGCGCCGGAACGCAGCGCCGGCAGCATGTAGGCTGCCTTCGACATCACCTCGACACCGCCGCCGATACCGTAGTCGGCGTCGCCGAGCAGGATGTTCTGTGCGGTGGTGACGATGCCCTGAAGCCCCGAGGAGCACAGGCGGCTGACCTGCATGGCCACGGATTCCATGGGCAGACCGGCCTGAATGGATGCGACGCGTGAAACATAGGCGTAGCGGCCATCGGTCGGCATGCAGTTACCGACGGTGACGTAGTTGATGAGTTGGGGGTCGACGCCCGAACGAACGACGGACTCTTTCATGACGATGCCGGCCAGCTCCGATGCTTCGAAGTCTGCCAGCGAGCCACCAAAGGTGCCGATTGGGGAACGAACTGCGCTCAACACCACCACTTCACGATTTGCCATCTGTACTCCCTCCAGTAAATTCAAGGTGTGTCTCAGCCAGCAATTGCCATCAGCGCCAGCACCAGAAGACACAAACACAGAGCCCGCCAGATCAATCCGACTGTGCCCTGCATAAACTCGACACGGGCTTCTTCACCGCATCCCAACGCGGGGCGTTCAATGCTTCGCCCGTGTTCATGGATCGGCAAACCGAGGCGCACACCAAGCGCCCCACCCCCGCTAGCCAACAATATACCCGAACTGTACTCCATCCACTGCCGTGCCTGCGTTCGCCAGCACAGCACCGCATCCTCGAAATTTCCAACCACTGAAAACGTCGCTGCGGTGAGCCGGATCGGGGCCCAGTCAACCATTTGGAACGCCTGCCGCGCGAACACGCCAAAGCGACCAAAATCGCTATCTTGCCGCACGCCCCACGTCGAGTCGAACACGGCGGCAAGGCGATACATTACAGCACCTGTCGGTCCCGGCAAGAGGGTAAACCAAAATACGCTTGCGAAAATGTTCCGGTGCGCGCTGATCAGCGCGTGTTCGATTGCCAGCCGGACGACCTCGGCCTCACTGGCTCTGGGGACACTGGCGCCACGCCAGACGCCCAGCATCTGGCGTGCACGGGCGAGTTCACCGAGACGCAGGGCGACGTGGATCTCGCGGAAAATGCGGCTCTCCCGGTGCGCTCCGAGCGTGCCGCACAGGACGATCACGTTGAAGCCGAAGGCCGCCATGGGGTCGAGCGACAGCAACAGCGCGTGTATCGTCAGCGTAACCACCACCGCGCCGCCAACCACGCCCAGCCACACCAGTCGACCACTGCGCGCCCGGCCGTCGTTGTAGCGCTCGGCCAGCGCGGCGGCAAAGCGGGAGGCCGGCGTGTCGAGCGTGCCGCCGGCGGGCAAGCGCCTCAGATGCTCGAAGAGCAAGGCGAGCACGATCGCAAGCGGCGTCACACACGGGCTCCGGACACGGCGCACCGCGCGGTGCAAGCTGGCCGACCAGTCGTCACGCGTCTTCGCCGAGAAACCGCGCCAGACTCACCAGCATGCCGGCGGTCGCACCCCAGATGTGATAGTGCTGCCACGGCATTGCGTAATAGGTGCGCAGACGGCCTTCGATCATGATCCGTTCGCGGCGGCGGTTGGCCGGGTCGATGAGAAAGGCCAGCGGCACCTCGAAGACTTCGGCCACTTCGAAGCTGTCGGGGGTGATCTCGAAGGGTGGGCGCACCAGACCGACAATGGGCGTGACGCGAAAGCCGGTGCCGGTGTGATAGTCCGGGAGTTGGCCGAGCAGTTCGACCAAGGCCGGCGCGAGGCCGATTTCCTCGTGCGTTTCACGCAGTGCAGTCATCGTCGGATTGGCGTCGCGTGCTTCGACGCGCCCACCGGGAAAACTGATCTGGCCGGGATGGTGATGCAGGTGGTCGGTACGCTGCGTGAGCAAGACCGTCAGCCCCTCCGGGCGATCAACCACTGGCACCAGCACTGCCGCCGGGCGCAGATTGGCCGGCGCGCCATCGTCCCGCACCACGGCGCCGTCCCCGGTGGCAACCGAGAAACGCTGGCGCAGGCACGCCGCGCTGAGCGGACGGACGGACGGAGAAGACTCGATGTCGGCCACGATCAATACCGTTTGCGCAAAATCAGGGTGTCGCCGCTACGCTGCATTTCCATGCGGTTGAGGAAACTCATGCCCAGCAACGCCACCGGCAACACCGAGTCATGAATGGCAGCATCCACGTTGTGTACTGTGACCCCCGCGATGCGTACCGTGTTCAACTTCACGACCCATGTCCGCACCGGGCCGTTGGCGGTCATCGTCATGCTCGGCCGCCCTTGCTTGAGGTAGTCGATCCGCGCGCGCGCCGCCTCGGCACGCCCCAGCGAAATCATGGTCGCGCCGGTGTCGACCAGAAAGCGGACGGTAGTCCCGTTGACGGTCCCGGAGGTCAGGAAATGGCCGCGCGAATCGGCGGCCAGCGTCACCGTCTCTCCGGCGCCGGATGCCGTGGCCGCGTTGACCACGCGCTGGCCGAGACGCAGGGTACGGCGGTCGCCATCAATATCGACAAGCACCTGCTCGCCGCGAATCGACACGACCCTGACCCCCTGCACGGCACGCTGCCCCGCGGCAACCGTGACCGGCTGACCGCCATTGATCACCAATACCGCCTTGGTGCCGAAAATGCCGGCAACGGCAACCTCTGTGGCACCCGCCAGCAGCGGCAACATCAGCACCAGACTCAGGACGCCTCGGATCATCTCGCGCACACCCATCGCTCCGCCTCCATTGAATCTGCCCATAGTAACCGCCGAGGGCTTTACAACGCCATGACAGATGCAGGCGCGTGCATGCGAACAATCAGGGGGAGGACCGGAGCCGTGCCGACGACGCATCGGGCACCGGCCGGACACACCGGCCGGAGGCCGACGCAGGCCGACACTCAGACGAAGATATCGACGCGGGACCCCACGCTGGCACTCGGGTCCGGCACCGGTTGAACTGCGGGCAGGCTGTTGACCAGTTGCCGGGCCGTTGCGGCCTGGATGTCGAGCGCCTTGCCCTGCACCGCAGTCGCGACTTGCGCCTGGATCTGGGAGAGCGATGCGGCCGAAACGGAAGATACGTCCATGATGCACTCAGTCGCGGAAATTGCCGTACTGCAAAGGGTAGTCGGTTATTTCCTTGCGGACCAGGGCGATACAGTCTTGCAGGTCGTCGCGCTTTTTACCGGTGACCCGCACCGAGTCGCCCTGAATCGAGGCCTGGGCCTTGAGTTTTCCGTCTTTGATGAGCTTGACGATCTTCTTGGCCAGATCCTGCTCCACGCCGACTTTGACGCGGATTTCCTGCTTGACCCTGTTGCCGCCCACCTTCTGCAATGCGCCTTGATCGAGGCAGCGCACGTCGATCTTCTTGGCCGTCATCTCGGGCAGCAGGATGCCCATCATCTGTTCGATCTGGAAATCGCTGTCGGCATGCAGGGTCAGCAGCGTATCCGCGAGTTCGACGACCGCGTTCGACCCCTTGAAATCGTAGCGATTGGTGATCTTGCGGTTGGCGCCCTCGACCGCATTTCGCAAGGCAACCATGTCGACTTCGGAGCTGATATCGAAGCTGGGCATGTCCATCTCCACACAATTGAAAAGGGCCGCGCGAACGCGACCCCGGTCCGGATTCAGTTCAACCGTAGTGGCAGACGTAGTGCAGCGGCACGCCGACGACCTGGATATCGAAACTCGAATTGGCCCCCACTTCAAAACTCTGCCCGGTCGCAAAGCAGCGCCACTCGGCCTCGCCGCCCATGCGTACGCTGCAACTGCCGGCGACAATCTCCATCACTTCGGGGCCCGCCGTGTTGAAGGTGAGCGTTGCGGGCAAAATCACCCCGACCGATTTGCGCCCCCCGTCAGGCAGCGTCAATGCATGGCTAATGCATTTGCCGCTGAAATACACACTGGCTTCCTTGGCCACCGTCACGCCTTCAATCTGTGCGCTGAGCGTCATTCTTGTATCTCCCTCGTCCTCAACCCAGGTTCATTCGATGCCCATCAGGCGGGCGATCAAACCCTTGGCGACAAAGCCGACAAACCCCAGACCAAGCGCCAGGAACATCCACACCGTGCCGTACTTTCCGGCCTTGGACTCTTTGGCCAAGTTGCCGATGATGAACAGCATGTAAAGGATCAGTCCGGCAAAACAGACCTTGAGGGAGATTTCTTCGAACTCCGCTACGGTCAGGCCAAACAGGATCGGTCCGCTGTCCATGACTTACTCCTAACGCCGTTTGATGCGCGCATTCTCCGCAATTCGCAAGCGCAGGGCATTCAGCCGAATGAAGCCATGCGCATCCTTCTGATTGTAAGCGCCTTCGTCGTCCTCGAAGGTGGCGATCGTCGGATCGAACAGGGAGTCGGTTGCCGAATCGCGGCTGACCACGATCACGTTGCCCTTGTAGAGCTTGACCCGCACGCAGCCATTGACGGTCTGCTGGGTCTGGTCGATGAGCGCTTGCAGGGCAAGACGCTCGGGTGACCACCAGTAACCGTTGTAAATGATGCTCGCGTAGCGCGGCATCAGGTCATCCTTGAGGTGCGCGGTCTCGCGGTCGAGCGTCACCGACTCGATGGCGCGATGCGCCTTGAGCAAGATCGTGCCGCCCGGCGTTTCATAGCAGCCGCGGGCCTTCATGCCGACGTAGCGGTTCTCGACCAGATCCAGTCGCCCGACGCCGTGCTTGCCGCCAACGGCATTGAGTTTGGCGAGCAGTTCGTGCGCCTTCATGCGCTCGCCATTGATGGCCACCAGGTCGCCCTTTTCGAATTCGAGGTCCAGATACTCACCCGTCTCCGGTGCGGCTTCGGGCGACACGGTCCACCGCCACATCGACTCTTCGGCCTCGGCCGACGGGTTTTCCAGGTGGCGGCCTTCGTAGGAGATGTGCAACAGGTTGGCGTCCATCGAGTACGGCGCGCCCCCCTGGCGGTGCTTCATGTCGATGGGAATGCCGGCGTCTTCGGCGTACTTGAGCAGCTTCTCGCGCGACAGCAGATCCCATTCACGCCACGGGGCGATCACGGTGACGTTGGGCATCAACGCGTAATAGCCGAGCTCGAAGCGGACCTGGTCATTGCCCTTGCCGGTGGCGCCGTGCGACACCGCGTCGGCACCGGTCTGACGCGCAATGTCGATCTGGCGCTTGGCGATGAGCGGGCGGGCGATCGAGGTCCCGAGAAGGTACTCGCCCTCGTACACGGTATTGCAGCGAAACATCGGGAAGACGAAGTCGCGCACGAACTCTTCGCGCAGATCGTCGATGAAGATGTTCTCCGGCTTGATGCCGAACTTGAGCGCTTTTTGACGCGCCGGCTCAAGCTCCTCGCCCTGCCCGAGGTCGGCGGTGAAGGTCACCACCTCGCAATTGTAGGTATCTTGCAGCCACTTCAGGATCACCGAAGTATCCAGCCCGCCCGAATAGGCGAGCACCACCTTGTTTGCATTGCTCATAACGTTTCCTGACCAAATTCCAGGCCGCGGATCGCGCGGCCGTTTCACGCGGGTGGCGAATCAGCTCTCGATTCGCCCGACCACCAGATACTCAAGCAGCGCCTTCTGCACATGCAGACGGTTTTCCGCTTCCTCCCACACCACCGAATGCGCACCATCGATCACGTCGGCAGTCACCTCTTCGCCACGATGTGCCGGGAGGCAGTGCATGAACACCGCATCCGGCGCCGCCACCGCCATCATGTCAGCATCCACGCACCAGTCAGCAAATGCGGCCTTGCGCTCCTCGTTCTCGGCCTCGAAGCCCATCGAGGTCCACACGTCGGTGGTCACCAGATCGGCCCCCTGACAGGCGACCATCGGATCGTCGAACTGTTCGAAGTGATTCGTACCGTAGAGCCCGGCGCGCTCGGCTTCGACTTCGTAGCCCGGCGGGGTGGACACATGGACGTTGAAGTCCAGCAACTCCGCCGCCTGCAGCCAGGTGTTGCACATGTTGTTCGAGTCGCCGATCCACGCCACGGTCTTGCCGCGAATATCGCCGCGATGCTCGATGAAGGTGAAGATGTCGGCCAGAATCTGGCACGGATGATATTCGTTGGTCAGCCCGTTGATGACCGGCACGCGCGAGTTCTCGGCAAAGCGCTCGATCACGGTCTGCTCGAAGGTGCGGATCATCACCGCGTCGCTCATGCGCGAGATCACCTGCGCCGCATCCTCGACCGGCTCGCCACGCCCGAGCTGCGAATCGCGGGTATTGAGGTAAATCGCCGACCCGCCCAGCTGGTGCATCCCCGCCTCGAAGGACAGACGCGTGCGCGTGCTGGCCTTCTCGAAAATCATCACCAGGGTCCGATCGAACAACGGGTGATAGGGTTCGTAGCGCTTGAATTTTTCCTTGATCCACCGCGCACGCTCAAACAGGTAAGCGTACTCCTCCCGGGTGAAATCCTTGAACTGAAGATAATGTTTGATCGCGTCCATCGCACGCTCTTTGTTGTGGATTATGCGGTAACAAAATTCCGGATCAACGGCACCAGCGTCTCGACCAGAGCCGTCGCATCCGCTTCGCTGAAAGTCAGTGGCGGCAGCAGACGCACCACCCGCTCGGCGGTCACGTTGATCAGCACGCCGGCCTCAAGTGCCTGCCCCACCAACGCGCCGCAGGGGCGGTCCAGTTCGACACCGATCATCAGCCCCTCGCCGCGAATCGCCACCAGCGCCCCGACCCCCGCCAGCGCAGCGGCCAGGCCGTCGCGAATCTGCTGCCCGCGCGCCACCGCGTTGGCCAGCAGATCGTCGCTGGCCAACACCTCCAGCGTCGTCAGCGCCGCCGTGCACGCCAGCGGATTGCCACCAAAGGTTGAGCCATGATTGCCCGGCCCGAACACGCCCACCGCCGCCCCCGCCGTCAGACAGGCGCCGATCGGCACGCCCGAGCCCAAGCCCTTGGCCAGCGTCATCACGTCGGGCGTAATACCGGCCAACTGGTGGGCAAACCATTTGCCGGTCCGGCCCACGCCACACTGCACCTCATCGACCATCAAGAGCCAGCCGTGCGCATCGCACACCCGGCGCAAGGCTTGCAAATACTTGGTATGCGCAACGTTGATGCCGCCCTCGCCCTGAATCGGCTCAAGCAAGACTGCCACGACGCTCTGGTTGCTCACTGCCAGTTGCTCGATCGCCCCGACGTCATCGAATGGCACGCGGACGAAGCCCGACACCAGCGGCTCAAAGCCGGCCTGCACCTTGCGGTTGCCGGTGGCCGACAGGGTCGCCAACGTCCGTCCGTGAAACGCCTGCTCCATCACCACGATGGCCGGCTTCTCGACACCGCGCTTGTGACCGTAGTAGCGCGCCAGCTTGATCGCCGCCTCGTTGGCCTCACAGCCCGAGTTGGAAAAAAACACCTCGCTCATGCCCGACAACGCCGCCAGGCGGTCGGCCAGCGCCTCCTGGGCGGGAATCTGGTACAGATTGGACGTATGCAACACACGGCCGGCCTGCTCGGCGAGCGCACGCACCAGCACCGGATGGTTGTGCCCGAGCGTCGACACGGCGATGCCAGACAGCGCATCGAGGTAGCGCTTGCCGTCGGTATCGAACAGATACGAATCCTGGCCGTGAGAAAAAGCCACCGGCAAGCGTCCGTAGGTTTGCATTACATGCGACATCGTGCCCTACCTTGCATTTTTGTTGCCCGCAAAACACATACGGCGGCCGCCGCCGCCGTTCCACCCTCAGGCTGTCGATGGTAAGTGAAACACGGATTGATGTACATATGATCCGGCCAATCGGCACCGCGCATCGCCTTGAATCACGCCATTCCAGGCCGTATCGGCGCATCGGCGAAAGCACAATTTCTGCTAGAATCGCGTTTTCGCGCAACGCCGCCGCCGACCTTCAGAATGTCATCGCCGTTGCGCGCTCGGGAGAGGGGTTGCCCAACCGGGCCACCCCGTAGAGACACAAGAACATGACAAATAAAACCGACAGCTTTGTCATCATCGGCGTCACGCGGGAAGACAAGAAATTCAGACCGAGCGACTGGGCCGACCGCCTGTGCGGGATCATGTCTGCATTTGGCTCGGACAACCGGATGATGTATTCACCCTACGTCCGCCCCGGATGCACGCTGAAGGGCGACAAGAGCGTCGTCGTCGATGGCCGCCTGCACGATGTCGAACCGCTGGCCTACAAGTTTCTGGTCAACTTCGCCGAAGACAACAACCTCAAGGTCGAACCCATCGACGCCGAACACAGCGCGGTCTGACCGCCACCGCCTTGCGCAGCGCGCATCGGCAGCCCATGACAAACAAAAAAGGCGACCTCGGCGGTCGCCTTTTTTGGTCATCTACCGCCAAGATCAGGCAGCCGACATTCCCTTGATCGCTGCAGACAGGCGGCTCTTGTAGCGGGCGGCCGTGTTCTTGTGAACGATGTTCTTGTCGGCGATGCTGTCGATCGTTTTCTGGGAAGCATTGAACAGGGCGCGCGCAGCGTCCTGGTCCCCTGCCGCCACCGCGCTACGCACAGCCTTGATCGCAGTGCGAAAACGCGAGCGCAGGCTGGCGTTGTGAGCGCGGGCAGCGGTTGCCTGGCGGGCGCGCTTGCGGGCTTGTGCCGTATTGGCCATAGATGTTCGTCCGTTTGGTGAGTGCTGAAAACCCGCGATTGTATCGCCCCGACAACGCTGATGCAAGCCTTGATTTCTCGACGGCCCCACGCCTGCGAACACAGTATCATTCGGCATTTGCGCAACGCCCTCACCTGACCGGCTTCCGAATGAATCTGCTCCGCGCGCTGGCCACGGTCAGCGGCATGACCCTGCTCTCCCGCATTCTCGGTTTCGTGCGCGACTTCGTCATCGCCCACAGTTTCGGCGCCGGCGTGGCCACCGACGCGTTCTTCGTCGCCTTCCGCCTGCCCAACCTGCTGCGCCGGATGTTTGCCGAAGGCGCGTTTTCGCAGGCTTTCGTACCGATTCTGGCGGAATACAAGAACCGCCGCGGCGCGCAAGAGACGCATCATCTGGTCAGCCGGGTGGCCACCTTGCTCGGCGTTGCGGTGCTCCTGCTTTCCATTCTCGGCGCCTTCGCCGCGCCGTGGGTGATCTACATCTCGGCACCGGGCTTCTCGGCCGACGCACAAAAGTTCGCGCTCACCGTCGAGCTGACGCGCATCACCTTCCCCTACATTTTCTTCATGTCGCTGGTCGCGCTTGCCGGCGGCGTGCTCAACACCTGGAGCCGTTTCGCGATTCCGGCCTTCACCCCGGTGCTGCTCAACCTCAGCTTCATCGGCATGGCCTTGTTCGCCGCGCCGTGGTTCGACCCACCGGTGCTTGCGCTGGCCTGGGCGGTGTTCATCGGCGGGGCGCTGCAACTGATCCTGCAACTGCGCCCGCTGGCGCGCATCGGCATGCTGCCGCGCTTCGATCTGGCGCCGCGCGACCCCGGCGTGCGGCGCATTCTCAAGCTGATGGCGCCGGCCTTGCTGGGTGTGTCGGTCAGTCAGGTCTCGCTGCTCATCAACACCATCTTCGCCTCGTTTCTGGTCAGCGGCAGCGTCTCGTGGCTGTACTACGCCGACCGGCTGATGGAGTTCCCGGCCGGGCTGCTCGGGGTCGCGCTGGGCACCATCCTGTTGCCCAGTCTGGCCAAGTACCACGCCGACGAAAACCCGACGCAGTTCTCCGAACTGCTCGACTGGGGGCTGCGCCTGACGCTGATGCTGACCCTGCCCGCGGCGCTCGCGCTGGCGGTGCTCGCGGTGCCGCTGATCGCCACCCTGTTCAACTACGGCGCCTTTGCCGCCAGCGACGTGATGCAGACCCGCCCGGCGCTGATCGCCTACAGCGTCGGCCTGACCGGCATGATTCTGGTCAAGGTGCTGGCCCCGGGCTTCTACGCGCGGCAGGACATCCGCACGCCGGTCAAGATCGCGCTCATCTCGCTGGCCGCCACACAGTTGATGAACCTGGCCTTCATCGGCCCGCTCAAGCATGCCGGGCTGGCGCTGTCGATCGGTCTGGCCGCCTGCCTCAACGCCGCGCTGCTGTACCGCGGCCTGCGCGCGCGCGCAGTGTTCGTGCCGCAGCCGGGCTGGGCGCGGTTCGCGTTCAAGATTGCCATCGCGCTGGCCGTGCTCGGCGCGGTGATGTGGTTCGGCAAAGGGCCGGACGCCGCGTGGACGCTCGATCACGGCTGGACACGCGCGCTGCGGCTGGGCGGCATCGTGCTGGCCGGCGCGCTGGCCTACTTCGCCACCCTGTTTGCGCTCGGATTCCGGCCGCGCGATTTTTCACGCCGCGCAGCCTAGAATGGGGCCGACCACGCTTTGCCACGCTCACGGAGGATCGCCATGAAACTCACCAGCCACAGCCTCACCGACGGCGCGCCGGTCGACGGCAAGTACGCTTTCGGCGTGCCCGCCGCCGAGGGCCATGTCCAGCTCAGCGCCAACCTCAGCCCGCATCTGGCGTGGTCCGCCCTGCCGGCCGGCACGCGCAGCCTGGTGTTGATCTGCCACGACCCCGACGTGCCCAGCGTCGGTGACGACGTCAACCAGGAAGGGCGCAGCGTGCCCGCCAGCCTGCCGCGGGTGGACTTCTTCCACTGGGTGCTGGTCGACCTCGACCCGGGGCTGGGCGAAGTGGCCGAAGGCGCGTTCTCGTCGGAGGTGACCGCGCGCGGCAAGGCCGGCCCGTCGGCGCCGCACGCCACGCGTCAAGGCATCAACGATTACACCGGCTGGTTCGCCGGCGACGCCGACATGGCGGGCGACTACTACGGCTACGACGGCCCCTGCCCGCCGTGGAACGACAGCATCCGCCACCGTTACGTGTTCACGCTGTACGCCATCGATCTGGCCAGTTGCCCGGTCGACGGCCGCTTCACCGGTCAGCAGGTGCGCGACGCCATCGCCGGGCACGTGCTCGCCGAAGCCGCATTGACCGTCACCTACAGCCTCAACCCCGCCGTCCCCGCCTGAGCGCGCGCTAATCGACGCCGACCGTGCCCTCGCGGCGCGGATCGGCCGCGCCGACCCACCCGCCGGGGGCGTCGCGCACGATCACGTGCAGCCCGCTGGTCAGGTCGCGCACCTGGCTGCGGTGGCCAAACAGCGCCGCCATCGCATCGGCCAGCGCCTGCCCGTCGGGGCGCGCCTCGATCTCGGTGAGCCGGTTGCGGTTGCTCACGCGCGGCATCGCCAGCGCCGCGTCCGGCGCCATCTGCCAGTCGAGCAAACCAACCAGCGTTTGCGCCACGTAATTGATGATGTGGCTGCCGCCGGGCGAGCCGAGCACCGCGTGCAGGCGTCCGTCCGCGTCGAACACCAACGTCGGCGCCATCGAGCTGCGCGGCTGCTTGCCGGGGCCCGCCCGGTTGGGGTGCGCGCCGGCGACGCCCTCGGGCGAAAACGCGAAATCGGTGAGCTGGTTGTTGAGCAGGAAACCGTCGACCATCGTGCGGCTGCCAAAGGCGTCCTCGATCGACGCCGTCAGCGCCACCGCGTTGCCCCGCGCGTCGACAATCGACAGATGGGTCGTCGACGGCCGCTCGGGTGATTCACCCGCCGCCACCGGCAGCCCCGCCCGCGGATGCCCCGGCGCCACGCTGTCGGCGCTGGCCGCGGCGGGATCGATCCGCGCCGCGCGCTGCGCCAGATAGGCGGGCGCGAGCAGTTCATCCGTGCTCACCGTCATCGCCGCCGGATCGCCGTACCACGCGTCGCGGTCGGCAAACGCGTGGCGCCCGGCTTCGGCGAACAGGTGGGCGGTGAAGGCCGAACCGGGGCGCAAGGCCGGCAGGTCGAAGCGCGACAGCAGGCCGAGCATCGCCAGCACCGTCCCGCCGCCAGCGCTTGGCGGTGGCATGCCGCAGACGCGATGCGCCCGGTATGCCCCGCACAGCGGCGCGCGCACGCGTGCCCGATAGGCCGCCAGATCCGCCTCGGTGAGACGCCCCGGATGGGCGTCGGTCTGGACCCGCGCGACGATGCGCCGCGCGATCTCCCCCGTGTAGAACGCCGCCGGCCCGTCCTGCGCGACGCGCGCCAGCACCGCCGCCAGCGCCGGATTGCGCAGCGTGGCACCCACCGCCAGCGGTGCGCCGTCGGCGCGGTAGAACAGCGCCCGCGCCTGCGCGTCGCGCGCCAGAAAGCGGTCCTTGGCAATCAGCGCATGCAGGCGCGGCGAGACCGCAAAGCCATCGCGCGCCAGCGCCACGGCCGGCGCGAACAGCCGCGCCCAGGGCAGCGTTCCGTGCCGTTCATGGGCCCGCGAGAGCATCCGCAACAAGCCCGGCACGCCCACCGCACGCCCGCCGATCGCGGCGTCGTAAAACTTCAGCGGGGTGCCGTCGGGTTGCAGGAACAGCGCCTCGTCGGCCGCCATGGGCGCGCGCTCGCGGCCGTCGTAGGCGAGGGTCTGCGCGCGGGCTGCGTCGTAGGCGAGCAGGAATCCGCCGCCGCCGATGCCCGACGATTGCGGCTCGACCACGTTGAGCACCAGCACCGCGGCAATCGCCGCATCGACGGCCGAGCCGCCCTCGCGCAGCACCTCAAGCGCCGCCGTGGTGGCGTGCGCATTGGCGGTGACCGCGATGTGGCGCCCGGCGCTGCGCGCCGGTTTGGCGGCATAGCCGGTGGCCGCTTCGGGCTGGGCCGGCGCGGCGTGCGCGGCGGCGCTCAACCACAGCGCCAGCAGGCAGGCGGCGGCCGCTCTCATCCGCAATACGGCCCGAGCCGGCGCGCGACGGGCGGGCAGTCGGGCAGGCGATAGTCGGGCAAACCGTTGAGGTAGGGCGGCGGCGCTTGCCCCTCGATCAGTGGGCCGAGCCAGCGCAGGCCGGCGGGGCTCAGATCGAAGCCGTCGGCGTCGATGAAGCTGCGCGGCACGCGGCGCTCCTGGTTGGCGATCGGCGCCAGATCGACCGGCTCGACCTCCCAGCGGTAAGGCGCATCGCTGCGCCGGCGGATGCCGGGCATCACGCAATCGCGCCCGGCGATGGCGTACTGCACCGCCGCCCAGCCGACCGCCTCGGCCTGGCTGCGGTCGGTGGCCGACACCAGATGGCCGGCCGCGCGCTGCAGGTAGTCGGGCACGGTCCAGTGATACTTGTAGTCCAGCCGCGCGTGGACCAGTCGCGCCAGCCACTGGCCGATGCCGCCGAGCTGGACGTGGCCGCTGAGGTCGTGCCCCTGCTCGATCAACAACGAACCGTCGGCGCCGCGAATGCCCTCCGATGCGGTGATGGCGCAGTAGCCGAGGCGCGCGACGCAACGCTCGACGCGCGTCAGGAAGGCGGTTTCGTCAAACGGAATTTCGGGGAACAGCACGATGTGCGGCGCATCGTCGGGCGCGCGCCGCGCGAGCACGGTGGAGGCGGCCAGCCAGCCGCAGTTGCGCCCCATCACTTCCATCACGAAGATGCGCCCGCGCCGGCCGGCCATGGCGCGCAGGTCGAGCCCGGCTTCGCGCATCGAGGTGGCCAGATACTTGCCCGCCGAGCCGAAACCGGGCGAGCAGTCGGTGCCCTCCAGATCGTTGTCGACGGTTTTGGGGACGCCGACGCAGGTCAGCGGATAGCCCCGCGCGCGCGCCGCCTGCGAGATCTTGATGGCGGTTTCCATCGAGCCGTTGCCGCCGTTGTACAGAAAATAGCCGACGTTGTGCGCGGCCAGCACGGCAAGCACACGGTCGAACTGCGCGGGGTTGTCCGCGGGGGCGTCGAGGTCGAAGCGGCACGAGCCGAAAGCGCCGCCGGGCAACTGGCGCAAGGCGAGCAGTTCGGCGTCGTCGAGGCCGGAGCAATCGACCAGATCTTCGTCGAGCACGCCGAGGATGCCGTGGCGCGCCGCCAGCACCCGGCCGACCGAATCGGCGTGCATGCGCGCCGCCTCGATCACGCCGGCAGCGGTGGCGTTGATGACGGCGGTCACGCCGCCGGACTGCGCATACAGCAGGTTTCTCGGCTTCATCCCTTCTCCGCGGCAAACAAAAACGCGATGGCCAACCGGAGCGTACCGGTCGCCATCGCGTTGTTCGTGGGGCGCGCCCCGTCAATCAACCCAGTGCGTCGAACACCCGTGCGGTGATGTCATCGACCGAGCCCATGCCGGAGATGACCTTGACCTTGGGCGCGGCGGCTTCGCCGGAGGCCGACCAGGCGGTGTAGTACTCCACCAGCGGCTTGGTTTGCGCGTGGTAGATGTCGAGACGGTTGCGGACGGTGGCTTCCTTGTCGTCGTCGCGCTGCACCAGCGGCTCGCCGGTGACGTCGTCCTTGCCCTCGACCTTGGGCGGGTTGTACTTGACGTGATAGGTGCGGCCCGAGGGCAGATGGGCGCGGCGCCCGCTCATGCGCTCGATGATCTCGCCATCGGGCACGTCGATCTGCAACACCACGTCGACCGGCACGCCGGCATCCTTGAGCGCGTCGGCCTGCGGCAGCGTGCGCGGGAAACCGTCGAACATGTAGCCGGCCTTGCAGTCGTCTTCCTGCAGGCGGTCCTTCACCAGACCGATGATGATCTCATCGGATACCAGACCGCCCGAATCCATCACCTTCTTGGCTTCGAGGCCCAGCGGCGTACCGGCCTTGACCGCGGCACGCAGCATGTCGCCGGTAGAAATCTGCGGAATGCCGAACTTTTCCTTGATGAAGTTGGCCTGGGTTCCCTTGCCCGCTCCCGGTGGCCCCAACAAAATCAGTCGCATACACCCTCCCGTGTCTAGCCTGTTGCGCGGTCGAACGCCGCTGGTGGCAAAAAAAGTGAAGTTACCTGCAAAGCCCGGGACGGTCAAACAGCGCCCGCACCCGCGCCAGATCGTCCGCGGTGTCGACACCGGCGGCCGGCGCCTGCGCCACCGTCATCACCCGGATGCGCTCGCCGTGCCACAGCACGCGCAGCTGCTCCAGCGCCTCCCAGTGCTCCAGCGGGCTGGGCGCGAGGCCGGCGTAGCGGCGCAGGAAGCCGGCGCGGTAGGCATAGAGCCCGATGTGACGCATCACCGGCAGGCCCGCCGGCAGCGCGTCGCGCGCATCGGCAAAGGCATCGCGCGCCCACGGAATCGGCGCGCGCGAGAAGTACAGCGCGTGCTCGCGCGCGTCGGTCACCACCTTGACCACATTCGGGTTGAACAGCTCGGCCGCATCGTCGATTGCGTGCGCGGCGGTGGCGATCGCGCACTGCGCATCGTCCGCCAGCGCCTGCGCCACGCCGCACACCAGCGCGGGGTCGATCAGCGGCTCGTCGCCCTGCACATTGACCACGATGGTGTCGTCGGACCAGCCGCGTGCGGCGACCACTTCGGCCAGCCGGTCGGTGCCGGTGGGGTGGTCGGCGCGGGTCATCACCACCTGCCCGCCGGCCGCGCGCACCGCCTCGGCAACGCCCGCGTGGTCAGTGGCCACCCACACCTCGTCGGCCCCCGCGTCGGCCACCCGCTCGACCACGCGCACGACCATCGGTTTGCCGGCGATGTCGGCCAGCGGTTTGCCGGGCAGGCGGCTGGAAGCGTAGCGCGCGGGGATGACGATCTTGAACGGGCTCACGCCGCGTCGCCCTCGCCCTCGCCCGCGTCCATCTGACGCGCCTCGTCTTCGAGCATCACCGGAATGCCGTCGCGAATCGGATACCCCAGCCGGCACGGTTTGCACACCAGTTCGGCGTCGGCCTTGCGGTAGTCGAGCGGGCCCTTGCACAGCGGGCAGACCAGAATCTCAAGCAGTTTGGCGTCCATGACGGCTCAGTTTCTCCAGAACGGGCTGCAGCGCAGCCGCGGGAATATCGGCACGCACCGGAAAGACCCACGTATCGGGCGGTGCGAAGTCGGCGCATTTTACCGCATCCTTCTCGGTCATAATCCGCGCCGCGCCGGGCGCAAAGGCCAGATCGGCAGCGCTGAAGGCGTGATGGTCGGGAAACGCGTGGGGCACGATGTCGAGCCCCATCGCGCGGAGCTGATCGAAAAAGCGCTGCGGCCGGCCGATGCCGGCGATGGCATGGATTTTTGTGTCGCCGAAATCGGCGGCGCTACGCCGTTCGCTGCGATCGGCAAGGCGCTCGAAATGCGCGCCACGCAGCCTCATCGGCGCGGTGGTCACCCCCGCCAGCGCAGCGTGCAGCGCGGGTGAAATCGCCCCGTGGGTGAGCACCAGATCGGCGCGGCGCAGGCGCCCCAGCCCTTCGCGCAGCGGCCCGGCCGGCAAGCGCCAGCGATTGCCGAGCACCTGCTCGTCGACCACCACCACCTCGACCGCACGCGCCAGCGCGAGGTGCTGCAAGCCATCGTCGCTGAGGATCACGTCGACCGCCGGATGGGCGCGCAGCAGGCACGCCGCGGCCGCGGGGCGGTCGCGCCCGACCGCGACCGGGCAGCCGGTGAGGCTGGCGAGGAGGCGCGGCTCGTCACCGACCTCGACGGCGGAGGCGGCGGCATCGACGCAGCGCACCGCATCATCGCGGCGCCCGTAGCCGCGGCTGATGATGCCGGGGGTGAAGCCGGCTTCGGCCAGTTGCGCGGCGAGCCAGACCACCGCCGGCGTCTTGCCGCTGCCGCCGACGGCGATGTTGCCGACCACGATCACCGGTACGCCCACCGTGTGGCACGCGCGCCAGCCGCGCGCATAGGCGAAGCGGCGCAGCGCCGACAGGATCATGAAGAGTGCCGAAAACGGGAGCAGCAGCCACGCCCGCCAGCCGCGGTCGAACCAGAAGCGGGGCGCAGTGGCGGGCATCGCGGGCCCGCGCTCAGTTGTCGCTGCGGGTGGCGAAGGTGATGCGTGCGAGGCCGACGCGCTGCGCCGCCTGCATCACGTCGATCACGCGCTGGTGGGTGGCCTTGGCGTCGGCATTGATGATCACCAGCGGTGGATCTTCGCCGGCCGGCGCGGCGCGGCCCAGCGCGGCCGAGATCGCATCCACATCGCGCCCGACCACCGGCCCACCGTTGACCAGCACGTCGCCATCGGCGGTGACCGCGATATTGAGCTCTTTGGGCTGGGCGTCGACAAGTTCGGCGTTGGCCGAAGGCAGCTTGAGCTCCAGCCCGGCGAAGCGCGCGTAGGTGGTGGTGAGCATCAGGAAGATGATGATCACCAGCAGCACGTCGATCAGCGGAATCAGGTTGATCTCGGGCTCTTCCTGACGGCGGTTGGACTGAAAGCGCATGGGCGGATCAGCCGCGGCGCTCGCCGTGCACCACCTCGACCAGCTTGACCGCCTGCTGTTCCATGTCGAGCACGAAGCTGTTGACCAGCGCGCGGAAGTGGCGCCAGAAGATCATCGCCGGAATCGCGATGATCAGACCGAAGCCGGTGTTGTACAGCGCCACCGAAATGCCGTGCGCGAGCTGCTGCGGATTGGCCCCGCCGGGGGTCTGCGAGCCGAAGATCTCGATCATCCCGACAATGGTGCCGAACAGGCCCATCAGCGGGCTGATCGAGGCAATCGTGCCCAGCGTGGTGAGGAAGCGTTCGAGATCATGCACCACCGTGCGCCCCGCCTCCTCGATGGCCTCCTTCATCACTTCGCGCGAGCTCTTGACGTTACGCAAGCCCGCCGCCAGCACCTGGCCGAGCGGCGAATGGGCCGACACGCGCTGGATCATTTCGGCACTCACGCCATGCCGGCGCAGGTCGATCACCACCTTTTCGAGCAGGCCACGCGGCGCGATCTTGCTGCGCCGAAGCGTGATCGAACGCTCGATGATGAGCGCCACGGCGATTACCGATGCAAACAGCAAGGGCCAGATCGGCCAGCCCGCCGCCTTGATGATCTCGAACACGCGTCTCCGCCCCGCAATTTATCAAAGGCGAAACTCTAGCCCCGAGCGACAACTTCGTCTAGCACAGTGCAATAAAGCTCACGCAATCCGGTGCAAACCCGGCTCGCCACAAGGCCTTGCGCCAACCATCCACAATATCTGTGGATAACTTTGTGGATGAGCCCGCGGGGGCGACGCTAACTCCGCTGAATAAAAGGCTTTTCCCTGCGCCGACCAAAAATTGAGCAGAAATATAAACCGTTTTAAATCAATGGCTTGCAAAGCAGCGCCAGCCTGCATCAAAGTCCGCGCATGGTGCGTCGCACCAAGTATTGACAAAGCAGCATCGGTGTGGATTCCCGTTACACTAGCGCCAATGAATACCGCACTGCCGCCCCCCGATGTCGCGCTCAGCGTCGCCGAACTCAACCGTCTCGCCCGCGAGGCGCTCGAATCGCGCTTTCCGCCGCTGTGGGTGCGCGGCGAAATCTCGAACCTGTCGCGCCCCCCCTCGGGCCACCTGTACTTCACGCTCAAGGACGGCAGCGCCCAGGTGCGGTGCACCTTGTGGCGTACGCGCGCCCAGCGGCTGAGCCTCACCCCGGCCAACGGCATGCGCGTCGAAGCGCGCGGCACGGTGAGCCTGTACGAGCCGCGCGGCGACTACCAGCTCAACGTCGAGAGCCTGCGTCACGCCGGCCTCGGCACGCTGCACGAAGCCTTCCTGCGGCTCAAGGCCAAACTCGAAAGTGAAGGCCTGTTCGACCCCGCAGCCAAACGCCCGATCCCGCGCTATCCGCAATCCATCGCGATCATCACCAGCGGGCAGGCGGCGGCGCTGCGCGACGTGCTGGCCACGCTGGCGCGGCGCGCACCACACATTCCGCTGCAGGTGGTGCCGACCCCGGTGCAGGGCGACGGTGCCGGCGCGCGCATCGCCGCGGCCTTCGGCACGCTGATGGCGCAGCCCGAGGCTCAACGGCCGGACGTGGTGCTGCTGGTGCGCGGCGGCGGCTCGCTGGAAGACTTGTGGGCCTTCAACGAGGAGTGCGTCGCGCGCGCAATCCACGCCTGCCCGGTGGCGGTGATCTGCGGCGTCGGCCACGAAACCGACATAACGATCGCCGACTTCGCCGCCGATCTGCGCGCCGCCACGCCCACGGCGGCGGCGGAGCATGCCAGCGCCGGGTTCGCTGACGCCGCCGGCCGGCTGACGCATCTCGAGACGATGCTCAGCCGCGCCATGCAGCGCCACCTCGACACCGCGCGCCAGCGCATCGACCGCGGTGCGCTGCGCCTGATCCATCCGCGCGAGCGCCTCGCGCGCAGCCGCAAGCAGGTCGACGCGCTGGGCCAGCATCTCGAACACGTCATGACGCAGCGCCGCACGCTGGCCGCGCACCATGTCCGCCATCTGGCCCACAGCCTGCACGCCCGGCGCCCCGACGTGACCCGTCTGCAACCGCGCGTGGAGCGCCTTGAGCAGCGCCTCGACAGCGCGCTGGCGCGTCACCTGGAACAGCGCCACGCGCGCCTTGCCGCACTGGCCGCCCACCTCGAACATCTCAGTCCCGACGCGGTGTTGGCGCGCGGCTACAGCATCACGCGCGACGCCCGCGGACGCATCGTGCGCGACGCGGCAACGCTCGCACCCGGCGATGCCATCACGGTACGCGTACAGCGCGGCGCCCTCGACGCCACGGTAAACACATGCCAGCCGCCCGGCGATTCAACGGCTTGATGCAGCGCAAGGTGAATCCACCCGCCCTGCGGTTGTCAGCACCCCTCAATCCCGACTAGAATTGTCGGGTTAAAGCCTTCCGTCCCATTGCGAACACAAGGAGCGATTCATGGAACATCTTCTGCCCCAACTGCCCTACGCCAAGGATGCCCTGGCGCCGCACATTTCGGCTGAAACGCTGGAATTTCACTACGGCAAGCATCATCAGGCCTATGTCACCAATCTGAACAACCTGGTCAAGGGCACCGAATACGACGCGCTCGATCTGGAAGCCATCATCAAGAAGGCGCCGGCCGGCGGTGTGTTCAACAATGCCGCCCAGGTGTGGAACCACACCTTTTTCTGGAACAGCATGAAGCCGGCCGGCGGCGGTGAGCCGACGGGGGCGCTGGCCGCCGCGATCAACGCCAAGTGGGGCTCGGTCGAAGACTTCAAGAAGGCCTTCACCGCCTCTGCCGTGGGCAACTTCGGTTCGGGCTGGACGTGGCTGGTGAAGAAGGCCGACGGCTCGGTCGACATCGTAAACACCACCGCGGCCGGCACCCCGCTGACCACCGGCGACAAGGCCCTGCTCTGTATCGATGTGTGGGAGCACGCCTACTACATNNACATCGACTACCGCAACCGCCGTCCGGATTTCGTCGCCACCTTCCTGGCGAGTCTGGTGAACTGGGACTTCGCCGCACAGAACTTCGCCTGAGCGACGCCGTTCGCCGACGATTCAGGCCGCAGCCCTGCGCTGCGGCCTTTTTCGTTGACCGCCGCGCGCTGCCGCAGGGGCAGCTTTGCTACACTGCGAACGCGAAATCGCCCCGATACGTCACCACAAGGACAGTCCGTGACCTCCGACTCTCCATCGTCGCCGCGCGTCACACCGGAAACGCTGGCGGCGCTGCGCACCGACATGCTGCGCTTTGCCACCCTGCAGCTGCGCGATCCGCACCTGGCTGAAGACATGGTGCAGGACACCATGCTCACTGCGCTCAACAAGGCGGATCAGTTCGCCGGCCGCGCATCGGTCAAGACCTGGGTGTTCACGATCCTGCGCAACAACATCATCGACGCCATCAAGCTGCGCGCGCGCACCGTCAGCGCCAGCGCCTACACCGCGGAGGGCGAGAGCCTGGACGCCGCTTTCGACACCTTGTTCAAGGACAACGCGCACTGGAGCCCGGCGACGCGCCCGGTCGCATGGGGCGACCCCGAAGATGCGCTGCAGGACCAGCAGTTCTGGACGGTGTTCGAAGCCTGCATGGCACACTTGCCAACCAACACCGCGCGGGTGTTCATGATGCGCGAGGTGCTCGAACTGAGCAGCCGGGAGATCTGCGAGGATCTGTCGATCAGCATGAGCAACTGTCACGTGATCCTGCACCGCGCGCGCAATGCGCTGCGCACCTGCCTGCAGGGCAACTGGTTTACCGCTTCGGGATGCGCCACATGCTGAGCTGCAAAGAGGTGACCCATTTGCTGTCGGAGGCGCAGGACCGCAAGCTGAGCCTGACCGAGTCGATGCAGCTCAAGCTGCACCTGATGGTGTGCAAGGGCTGCACCAACTTCAGCGCCCAAATGGATTTTCTGCGCCGGGCGTGCCGCGGCTATCTCACGCGGGACACACCGCGCGACGACGATTGAACGCAGCCGTCGATCACGACGCCGACGCGCCGCTGGAGATCCTGTACCGCGACGCACAACTCATCGCGGTCCACAAACCGCCGCGCCTGCTGGTCCATCGCTCGGCGCTCGACCGTCACGCCACGCGCTTTGCGGTACAGCTGCTGCGCGACCAGATCGGCCAGCGCGTGTGGCCGGCGCACCGGCTGGATCGCGGCACCTCCGGGGTGTTGCTGTTTGCGCTCGACGCGGACACCGCCGCAGCGCTCGGCAAGCAGTTTGAGGCGCAGACCGTGGCCAAGCGCTACCTGGCCGTCGTGCGCGGCCATCCACCGCTGGCCGGCGTGATCGACCATCCGCTGACACGCCAGGACGACGCCGTGGAGGGCGACACCCGCCCCGCACAGTCCGCACGCACGCATTACCGCCGCCTCGCCACCGTGGAGCTGCCGATTCGCGTCGACCGTTACCCAAGCAGTCGCTACGCGCTGCTGTCGGTGGTGCCCGAAACTGGTCGGCGCCATCAGATCCGGCGTCATCTCAAGCACATCGCGCACCCGATCATCGGCGACGCGACGCATGGCAAAGGCCGTCACAACCGCATGTTCGCGGCCCGGTTCGGCTGCACGCGAATGCTGCTGGCGTGCACCGCGCTGGGCTTCACGCATCCCGTGAACGGCGAGCGCATCACCGTGCGTGCCCCGCTCGAACCGGAATTTTC
This sequence comes from Rhodocyclaceae bacterium, assembly GCA_020445945.1. Lineage (GTDB taxonomy): Bacteria > Pseudomonadota > Gammaproteobacteria > Burkholderiales > Rhodocyclaceae > Nitrogeniibacter. The sequence continues at coordinate 108,415 of JAGRFQ010000028.1, read as the reverse complement.
CGCCCTCCTCGCCGCACTGGGCTGGGCCGGCGCGCTGGATCAGCCGTGCAGCGGGAAGGAATACACCGGATCGTCGGCCTGAATGTAGCGCAGCGAGCGCCATTCGCGGATGCATTCCACCGCGGTGTCGAACTCTTTGTAGGACAGGCCGTCGAGACGCGACAAGTCGAAGCTGCTGCCGCCCTCGAGGGCGCTGAGCAGGTCGCGGAAAACCTTGCCGGATTCGCTGTGTTCGGGTTGGCTGATTTGGGCCCGAACCTGTTGTAGATGGAACATCTGACACTCCTTGGGGCAGCCGCACTGCCGACGGTTGTTGACGTCTCCTTGTCCGCCCGGTGCGCTCTTGGGTCGAGCGTCTGACGAGACTTTAGCGCAGCGCGATGACGCGCAGGTTACGTTTTCGTGACGCTGCGCACCGCGCCGAATCATCGTCTGTAAGAATCCCCGCCACCCGGCGGTCTGTCTCACCACACCCCCGCTTCACGAACCATCCGCGCCTGCTTGACGGCGCGCCACAACGAGAAGGAACCGGCATGCTCGCCACCCTGCCGCTGCTGCGCAAAACCACGTTCCCGGCGCTCACCCGCCGCCGCATCGACACCCTCCAGGTCAATCTCGGCTATCGCTGCAACCAGACCTGTGTGCATTGCCACGTCAACGCCGGCCCGAACCGGACCGAGGAAATGGACGCAGCCACCGCCGATCTGCTGATCGACTTCCTCGACGCCAACCCGGCGGTGCGCACGCTCGACCTGACCGGCGGCGCACCGGAGCTCAACCCCCATTTCCGGCGATTGGTGGTGGCCGCGCGGGCGCGCGGCTGCACCGTGATCGACCGCTGCAACCTGACCATCCTGCGCGAACCGGGGCAGGAAACGCTGGCCGCATTTCTGGCCGAAAACGGCGTCGACGTGGTCGCCTCCTTGCCGTGCTATCTGGAAGACAACGTCAACGCGCAGCGCGGCAAGGGCGTCTTCGAAGCGAGCATCGCGGGCCTGCGTCAGCTCAACGCGCTGGGCTACGGCCGGGCCGGCAGCGGTCTCACCCTGAACCTGGTCTTCAACCCGCAGGGCGCAACACTGCCTCCGCCGCAGGCGGCGCTGGAGTCGGCCTACAAGCAGCACCTCGGCGAACACTTCGGCATCGTCTTCAACCAGCTGTTCACGCTGGCCAATATGCCGATCCAGCGCTTTGGCTCGACCCTGCTCTCGAAAGGCCGCTTCAACGCCTACATGGACGTGCTGCAAGCCGCGCATCGCGACGCCAATCTCGACGGGGTGATGTGCCGCAACCAGATCAGCGTCGATTGGCGCGGCAATCTCTACGACTGCGACTTCAACCAGATGCTCGGGCTCACCACCGACGACGCCAGCGGCCGCGCGCTGCATCTGCGCGACGTCACCGCCGCCGCGCTCGAAGGCGGCACCATCAAGGTCGCCGGCCACTGCTACGGCTGCACCGCCGGCCAGGGGTCGAGCTGCGGCGGCGCGCTCGACTGAGCGTCGGCACACGACAAGAACAAGGACTGCGCATGACTTCCCCGATCGATTTTCAGGGCGTGTTTTTCTGGGGCTTTCTGGTGCTCTTCGGCATCGTGATGGTGCTCGTCTCGCCTTCCGCGAAGGACGAAGGCGGCTTCTTCCGCGGCACCGACGCCACCGGTCGACCGGCCTCGGCGTGGGCACTGACGATGAGCATCTTCATCAGCTGGATCTTCGCCAAGTCGGTCACCAATGCGGCCAACCTCGGCGCCGCCTACGGCATCGTCGGCGGGCTGGCCTATGCCACCTACTGGCTGTCGATCCCGTTTGCCGGCTGGGTGATCTACCGCCTGCGCACACGTGAGGGCGCCACCGGGCTGGTGCCGTTTCTGGTCGGCAAGTACGGCCGCCTCGCCGCACTGGCATTTTCGGCGGCGATTCTGGTGCGCCTCTACAACGAGGTGTGGAGCAACACCGCGGTGGTCGGCGGCTACTACGGCGATGCCGGCAGCGTCGCCTTCATCGCCGCGGCGCTGCTGTTTACCGCCGTGGTACTGCTCTACAGCCTCAAGGGCGGGCTGCGCAGCTCGATCTTCACCGACGTGATCCAGGCCGTGGTGTTCGTGCTGTTCCTCGCGCTGGTGCTGGTGTGGATCGTGCCGACCCACGGCCCGGCGGCGCTGCTCAGCGAGGGCCGCTTCGCGCTCGATGCGGGTGCCGATCTGCTGCTGGTGGCGCTGCTGCAGGTGCTCTCCTACCCCTTCCACGACCCGGTGCTCACCGATCGCGGCTTCATCACCCGCGAGAAGACCATGCTGCGCGCCTTCGTGGTCGCCGGCGTGCTCGGCTTCTTCGCCATCCTCGCCTTCAGCCTGGTCGGCGTGCATGCGCGGCTCGAAGGCATCGCCGCAGCCGGCAACGCGCCGGCGCAGGTCGCCCGGGCGATGGGCGTGGCCGGCTTCTTCGCGATGAGTGTGGTGATGATCTCCTCGGCCGCCTCCACGCTGGATTCGACCTTCACCTCGCTGTCCAAGTCGGTCGCGCACGAACTGCCGCTGCTGGCCGGCCGCACGCCGGGTGAGCGCGCCATCCGCAACGGCGTGCTCACCATGATCGCCTTCGCGCTGCTGGGCAATCTGCCGATGATCGCCGGTGCCGACATCCTCAAGGCGACGACGCTGTCGGGCACGATGGTCATCGGCCTCGCCCCGGTGTTCCTGCTGTCGCGCTGGGTCGACCACTCACCGGCCGCGTTTCACCTCTCGTTCTGGACCGGGATGACGCTCGGCGTGCTGCTCGCCGCCGGCGCAATCCCCGCCAGCTGGGCCATCGGCAGCGGCAAATACGGCCTGCTGCTGGGCACCAACCTGTACGGCCTGGCGCTGTGCACCGCCGGCTTTTTGCTGCCGCTGGCGCTCGGCCAGGGACGCGGCACAGCCACCGTCAGCCGCGCCTGACACAGCCCGGCCGCGGTCCGGGAAGCATCCACGCCAGATGAGGCATTTTGCCCGCATTCGGCCCGAAAACTCGGCGCCCGATGTGTCTTACGCCACGCGGATCATCGCCGGCCCAGCGTACGATTTATCGCCAGTGGCACCCGAAATGGGCCGCCCCTGAAGCCGATATTTCGCGCCGCCCGCGCGTCGAGGAACAGCGCATGACACTCTGGCCATTTGGCAAAGACGCAAACGCCGCCCAACAGAATTCGCAAGACGTGCTGGCCACGCTGCTGGTGATGGCGTGGACCGTCGAAGCCCGTGACCCCTACACCGGCGGCCACCTGTGGCGCGTGTCGCGGATGGCCGAAGTGCTCGCCCGTCGCGCCGGCCTGAGCGGAATCGACGTCAGCCGGGTTGCCATCGGCGGCTTCCTGCACGACCTGGGCAACATCGGTACGCCCGACACCATTTTGCGCAAAACCGGGCCACTCGACGATGACGAGTACGACATCATCCACACCCACCCCTCGGTCGGTGCACGCCTGCTGGCCAGCCATCCTCTCGCCGCGCTGGCCCTCGATGCAGTGCGCTCGCACCACGAACGCCCCGACGGCACGGGCTATCCCGACAAGCTGAAGGCCGAAGACATCCCGCTCGACGCACGCATCATCAGCGTATGCGACGCCTTCGACGCCATGACCAGCCACCGCCCGTATCGCAAAGCCATGACAATCGCCGAAGCGATGGCGGCGATCCGCCAGGGCATCGGCACCCAGTTCGATCGCCGCTTCGGCGAACACTTCCTCGCCCTCTCGGGCAGCGGCGTGCTCGAGCATATTGTGGGACACAGCGACGACGGCGTACCGCTGCTGAGTTGCACGATGTGCGGTCCGATTCTGGTGGCACGGCGCGGCCAGGGCGCCGGCGACACGCTGCACTGTCGCAACTGCGGCGGCGAATACGCCCTCGCCACCGGCCCCCACGGCACACTTGAAGCGCGCCAGACCGGCCGCGTCGGCAGCCCGCGAGAACTCGAACCGAGTGCCGACACCGCCCTGATCCGGCGCTTCATCGACGGCGGCGCACGCACCGCCATCGGCCACCGCCTGCGCATCGCCGCGTAACGCCCCCAAACATCCCGGGCTCAGCCACCGCACGCGCGTAAACGCAAAAACCCGGTCAATCCCGGGTTTTCAATGCGTCTGCGCCCATGCGCCCGCCGCGCCCCGCCGGACCACCGGTCCGGCATTGCCTCATCGCAACAGCGCGCGTTAGTGCGCGCCAGCCGGGCGGCGGGTTTCCTTGTGGCGGAAACTGATGCGCGCCTTGGACAAATCGTAGGGAGACATCTCCAGCGTCACGCGGTCGCCAGCCAGAATCCGGATGCGGAACTTGCGCATCTTGCCGGACGCGTAGGCCGCCACGTCCATGCCATTGTCCAGCTTGACGAGAAAACGCGCGTCGCGCAGTACTTCCTGAACCACACCTTCGAACTGAATCAGATCTTCTTTCGCCATATATCTGCTCTCCTTGAGCTGTCTGTGCTTCCGGCCACACCCGGCCTTGAAGCAGAGCACAGCAACGCACTTCGCCAATCGGCGGATGCGCGGAAAATCCCATGTACGCAGGCGCCGAAACGACCCGGCCGGAGCCCAACCGGTGACGGCCTGCGCATAGTTAGCCGAGTATGATAACGCAAATTTCGGCTGCATTAAGGTCTTCATTCTACGGGAATTTTGTGCAAAGCACAAAGGCGGCCCGAACGCAAATCGCGGGCACGTGTCAGGTTTTGCCAGGCTGTGCGGTCAGAGTCTGCACAGGGTGGGCAAAGCCGCCCGGACGCCACCTTCCATTCCCCCGCGGAGCGCCGCACGGCCATGAACAAGAAAAAACTCGGACTCTTCGTTTTGATTGCCGCCCTCGTGGTGAGCTATTTCCTGTTTGATCTGGGGCGCTTTTTCAGCCTCGACTACTTCAAGGGTCAGCATGCGGCCATCGAGGCCTACCGCGCGGCTCACCCGTGGGCGACCGCGGGCATGTTCTTTGCCATCTATGTCGCGGTGACGGCCCTGTCCTTTCCCGGCGCGGCGGTGCTGACGCTCGTCGCCGGCGCGATTTTCGGGTTGCTGACCGGGCTGGTGATCGTCTCCTTCGCCTCCAGCATCGGCGCCACGCTGGCCTTTCTGGCCTCGCGCTTTCTGCTGCGCGACTGGGTGCAGCAGCGCTTCGGCGACCGCCTCAAGGCGATCAACGCCGGCGTCGAGAAGGAAGGCGGCTTCTACCTGTTCACGCTGCGCCTGGTGCCGGCCTTCCCCTTCTTCGTCATCAATCTGCTGATGGGTCTGACCCCGATCCGCGTCGGCACCTTCTACTGGGTCAGCCAGCTCGGCATGCTCGCCGGCACCATCGTGTATGTGAATGCCGGCACCCAGCTTGGCCAGATCGATTCGCTCGCCGGCATCCTCTCGCCGGCCCTGCTCGGCTCCTTCGTACTGCTGGGCATCTTCCCGCTGATCGCCAAGCGCATCGTGGCGGCGGTGCAGGCGCGCAAGGTGTACGCGAAATGGGCGGATCAGAAGCCCGCCCGCTTCGACCGCAACCTCGTCGTCATCGGCGGCGGATCGGCCGGCCTGGTGACCTCTTACATCGCCGCGGCGGTGAAAGCCAGGGTGACGCTGATCGAACGCCACAAGCTCGGCGGCGACTGCCTCAACACCGGCTGCGTGCCCTCCAAGGCGCTGATCCGCTCGGCCAAGTTCCTCTCCCATGTCGAGCGCGCCAATGAGTTCGGCATCGACGCCGCCGAGGCCCGCCTCGACTTTGCCAAGGTGATGGAGCGGGTGCAGTCAGTGGTCAAGGCGATCGAACCGCACGACTCGGCGGCGCGCTACACCGGGCTCGGGGTGGACGTGGTCGAGGGCTCGGCGCGCATCACCTCGCCGTGGAGCGTGGAAGTGACGCACCACGACGGTCGCGTGGAGACGCTCACCACCCGCGCCATCGTCATCGCCACCGGCGCGCGTCCCTTCGTGCCACCGATTCCGGGCATCGAGGCGGTCGGCTATCTGACCTCGGACAACCTGTGGGAACTACGCGAGCAGCCGCGTCGCCTGCTGGTGCTCGGCGGCGGCCCGATCGGCTGCGAGCTGACCCAGGCCTTCGCCCGTCTCGGCAGCCAGGTCACCCAGGTCGAGATGCTGCCGCGCATCATGGCGCGCGAGGATGAAGACGTGTCGGAAGCCGTGATGGCCCGCTTCATCGCCGAAGGCATCGACGTGCGCGTCGGCACCCGCGCCAAGCAATTCGTGGTCGAAGATGGCGAGAAGGTGCTCATCGCCGAGCATGGTGGCGAGGATGTGCACATCCCCTTCGACGCCGTGCTCGTGGCCGTCGGCCGCGCCGCCAACCTGACCGGCTTCGGGCTCGAAGAACTCGGCATCCCCACCGCCAAGACGGTGCAGACCAACGACTTCCTGCAGACGATCTATCCCAACATCTACGCCGCGGGCGACGTGGCCGGCCCCTTCCAGTTCACCCACACTGCCGCCCACCAGGCCTGGTACGCGGCAGTCAACGCGCTGTTCGATCCGTTCAAGACCTTCAAGGCCGACTATTCGGTGATTCCGTGGGCGACCTTCGTCGAGCCGGAGGTGGCGCGCGTGGGTCTGAACGAAGCCGACGCCAGAGAACAAGGCATCGCCTGCGAGGTCACCCGCTTCGGCATCGACGACCTCGACCGTGCCATCGCCGACTCGGAAGCCCACGGCTTCGTGAAGGTGCTCACCGTGCCGGGCAAGGACCGTATCCTTGGCGTGACCATCGTCGGCGAGCACGCGGGCGACCTCATCGCCGAATACGTGCTGGCGATGAAGCACGGCATCGGCCTGAACAAGATCCTCGGCACCATCCACATCTACCCGACCCTGGCCGAAGCCAACAAATACGCCGCCGGCGAATGGAAACGCGCCCACGCGCCGCAGACATTGCTCGAATGGGTGGCGCGCTTTCATGCCTGGCGGCGGGGCCAGTCATGATGCTGGCACTCAACGCAACGCGACCCCCACTAGTTGGGCCGAGTGTGGCTGACCAACTCCTGATCCCAGTAGTTGTATCCGTCGTTGCGCGTTCGCCTGACGTCAGCCTTGACCTCCGGTGCGTACCAATACGTATCGTGCTGTTTTCCGGAGCCGCCCCGGGAATTCCTGTACCAGCCCTTGTGCTCTATCCTGAATGCCATGAAGGTGCCAGCCGGCACGCTCACTTCCTCGTAGGCCACCACTTCGACGTCTTGCCGGGTATTACCGCTGACGCCGTCCGGCCTCGTCCAATCGGCCTCAAACTCCCATTCAGCACCCACCTGAAGCGGCCACACCCGCCAAGGCTTCTTGTTGGTCGGAAAACCCAGAAAAAGAGTACTCAGAGGCATAACCTCTCCGGAATCGAACTGGAACTTGATTTCGCCAGCCTCGGTCACCACCTGACGCCACGGCGTGCTGATCTCGACTTTGGTTCGAGAATCCACCCGTCGCCACTCCCAACGCTCACCCACAACAAACTGATCCGGCGTCGGCAGCTCGGCCGTTTGTGCCGCCGCCATGCCTGCAAGCGCTGCCAGCAACGCGCCAAACGCGCCACGGAAAATTTCGAGTCGCATCGATCACCCCTCCGGAATAGCCGTTCAAGCATAGTCCGTCGTCATTGCCGTCGCCAATATTGTTTGTCGATGGGAGTGCGCCGGATCGAGGAGTCTTGTCATGAACACCTTTGAATCGCCCCTGGCCGCCCGCACTGCGCAGGCGCTGCTGCTGTTCGCTCTCGTAACGCCGGCCGCCCATGCCGCCGAATGCACCGCCCGCAGCGGCCCGCTGCAGACCCCGCTGGTCGAGCTCTACACTTCGGAGGGGTGCAGCTCCTGCCCGCCGGCGGAGCGCTGGCTGAACAGCCTCAAGCACGCCGACGACACCGTGGCACTGGCCTATCACGTCGATTACTGGGACTACATCGGCTGGGCGGACCGCTTCGCCGCGCCGCGCAACAGCAAACGACAGCGCGACAAGGTCAGCCTTGCCGGCGGGCGCACCGTCTACACACCGCAGATCATGATCAACGGGCACGACAGCCACGCCTGGCGCGGCGGCAACCCGCTGGGCGACACAGCGCGCGCGCCGGCGCTGGCACACATCGAGCTCACCACCCGCCAGACGTCCACCGGCACTGCCGTCAGCGTGCGCGCCACGGCCCCGGCGGGGCCGCGCACACAGCTCGTCGTGGCACGGTATGAAAACGGTCACCAGAGCCGCGTCAAGGCCGGCGAAAACCGCGGTGCGACGCTCGATCATGACTTCGTGGTGCGCGACTGGACGGCACGCACGCTGCCGGCCAATACTCCGCTCAACGCCGAGTTCCATTTTCTGCCGGCGGAAAAACCCGGCGGCGTCGCGGCCTTTGTCGAAGACCTGCGCAGCGGCGCGGTGCTGCAAGCGGTCGCCTTGGCCGATTGCCCGGCGCGCTGAGTCCAGCCATGTCCGCGCCTGCCCTGTCGATCATCCTGCCCGTCCTCAACGAAGCCAGCCGCATCGAGTCAGCGCTGGCAACGCTGCACGCGCAGCGCACCGGGGATGTCGAGCTGATCGTGGTCGACGGCGGCAGCAGCGACGACACGCCAACGCTCGCAGCGCCCCTGTGCGACCGCGTCGTCACCGCACCGCGCGGCCGTGCCCGCCAGATGAACGCCGGCGCGGCGCTGGCGCGGGCCGACCGGCTGCTGTTCCTGCATGCCGACACCCGCCTGCCCGACGGTGCCATCGCCGCCATTTACGACGCACTGGCGACCCATGCCTGGGGCCGCTTCGATGTGCGCATCGACGGGCGCCATCCGCTGCTCAAGGTGGTGGCGGCGATGATGAATCTGCGCTCGCGCCTGACCGGCATCGCCACCGGCGATCAGGCGATCTTCGTCACCCGCGCCGCCTTCACCGAGATCGGCGGTTTTGCCGACCTGCCGCTGATGGAAGACATCGCCCTGTCGCGCGCGCTCAAGGCGCTCGGCCGCCCGGCCTGCCTGCGCCCGCGCGTGACCACCGCCGGCCGCCGCTGGGAGACCCACGGCGTGATGCGCACCATCGTGCTGATGTGGCGCCTGCGCGCGGCCTACGCCCTGGGCGCCGACCCGGCCGATCTCGCCCGACGCTATGGCTATGCCCCGCGCAAATCCTGAGGCCGTCAACATCGCCATCTTCGCCAAGGCGCCGGTCGCCGGCACGGCCAAGACGCGCCTCATCCCCGCGCTCGGCCCGGCCGGCGCCGCACGGCTGCACCGCCTGCTGGTGCGTCACGCCATCGCCACCGCACAGGCCGCCGCGCTCGGTCCGGTCAGCCTGTGGTGTACGCCCGATGCCTCGCATCGCTTCTTTCGTGCCCTGGCCGCAAGCCACGACATCGCGATCCGCGTCCAGCAAGGCCACGACCTCGGCGCGCGCATGCACCACACCTTCATCGCCCTCACGCCCACGGCGCCCACGCTACTCATCGGCGCCGACTGCCCGGTACTCACACCGGCGCTGCTGCGCGCCTGCGCGCGGGCGCTGCACGCCGGCGAGGATGCGGTGTTTCTGCCGGCCGAAGACGGCGGCTACGCGCTGGTCGGTCTGCGTGCGGCGCAGGCCGGACTCTTCGCTGGCGTGGACTGGGGGTCTGCACAGGTCATGGCGCAAACCCGCGCACGGCTCAAACGCGGCGCGCTGCGCTGGTCGGCGCCGGCCACCGTGTGGGACGTGGACCGCCCCGCCGATCTCGCCCGACTGCGCGCCACAGGAATCCTCACCAAAGTGTGATCCATGCCCGCCCGCAGGTGGCTCTCATGGCTTGTCAGGCACCGCGCCGATGCGGCATGCTGACCCGGTGTCGCGCCACCCCCGCGGGAACCCCCGGCCAGTGGCAGCACACACCTGAAGCGTCAAGCCACACCCTGAATTCAGCCGCGCACCGGGCCCGCCCCCGCGCGGTTTTTTCAGGCCTGGCGCAACGCCCCGAAAACGGCAACATCCGAACCCACAACAACAACCGGAAGGATGCATTGATGAAGAATCCAACCCTGCGACGCGCACTGCTCTGCGCCGCCCTCGCCGGCGCCACCGGCGCCGCACTGGCCGACGAGATCGCCCGCGTGATGCCCGGCGACCAGGCCCTTGCCTGCAGCGACATTCACGCCGAACAAAGTCGGCTCGACGCAATCATCGCGGCCGGCGACCCGCAAGCCGGCGCGGTCGGCAAAGCCGCCGCCGGCACGGCGGCCAACGTCGGCGGCCAGGTGGCCGGCGGCGCCGTCGCACAGAGCGTGGGCGGGCTGTTTGGGGCGCTGGGCTCGGTGGTCGGCAAAGTAGCCGGCGCGGTCGCCCAGCAAAGCGCCGAGGCGCACATGGCGCCCGACGCTGCGACGATCGAACGCGCTGCGCAGGCACAAACCCGCAAGGACTTCCTCGCCAGACTGGCACTGGCGCGCGATTGCCGCACCGACGATCCGTCGCGCACCGGCAAACCGCTCTCCACCGCCGAATTTGCGGCGCTGTCGGCCGCGCCGACACCCTTGCCCGCCGCGGGCGGCACGCCGCTCAACGCAGCCAGCATCGCGCCCATCGTCGGCGCCGAACTCACGCCGGCCGGCAAATCGCTGCCGCTGGAGGGCAACTTCAACCTTGCCGGCAAGCGCTACTACATCGCCGAATATCTGGTGTATTTCGATGTCGCCGGCGAAGTCAGTGCCAGCACGCGCGCCGGTTACCTGCCCGGCCGCGACTACGGCGCCACGCATGTGCGCGTGAAATACGAGGTGCCGGACCTGGACATCGCCGCGTTTCAGGCAATCACCGATCGTTCGTGGCAGGACTTCACCGCCCGCCTCGCCGCCGCAGGCGTGGCGCTCGAGAACCGGGCCGACTTTGTCGCCCAGAATGGCGTCGTCTACGGCGACTACGAAAACGCCAGCCAGCCCGGCGCACCGGTCTTCGTCGAACAGAACCAGGGCCACTCGGAGCGCAAATTCCTGGTCATGTCGCCCACCGGCATGCAAAAGCTGTCGCGCGGCTTTGCCGGCCTTGGCGCGGGCAACATGGGCACCCGCATGGACTGGGTGAAGGGCAATCTGGAGGCGGTTTCAGTGGCGGTGACGATCAACATCGCGGCGCTCGAAAGCTCTGGCTCGGGCTCGTCGATTCTCAACCGCAGCTCCAGCGCCAACGCCGGCGCGGCAATGTCGATCAGCGGCCCGCCGCCCGACAAGGCCGTCCTGTTCAGCCACGCCAACGCGATGAGCGTGCGCTTGAGCGACGCGGTCACCATCGACGGCAACTTCTCCACCTTCCGCGAAACCGGTGGCTGGGATTCGAGCACCGACGGCGTCGCGGTCGCCATGAACGCGCTGAACAACCTGGCCGGACGTGCAGGCAACAGCAGCAAGCGCGTCGACATGGCGGTCGATCTCGACGGCCCCGCCACCGCGCGCATGAGCTTGTCTGCGCTGGCAGACTTCAACGCCGCCATCGCCCAGCGCCTGGCGCCCTGACGTTTTTCTGGGGAACACGGTGGCAGCGCCCGGGTCACACCCGCCGTTGCCACCGCCTCCGGAGCGCACCATGCCACCCCCCAGCCCCACGCGCCTGCCGGCTTTCGCCGTACCGGCGCCACCCTTCGGGATGCGCGCCAAGCAGCCGGTTGCGTTTCACCGCACACCCGCCGCGCAGTGAAGCGCCTCGTCCTGCTCGGCGGCGGGCACGCGCATGTCCACGTGCTCGACGCCCTCGCCCGCGCACCGTTGCCCGACACCGAAGTCACGCTCGTTTCACCGTACCCGCAGCAAATCTACTCCGGCATGCTGCCGGGCTGGATCGCCGGCCACTACCCGCTCGACGCCTGCGCGATCGCCCTGCCGCCGCTGGCCGCGCGCGCCGGTTGCACGCTGCGCCAGACCCGCGCCATCGCGCTCGATCTCGCCGCGCGCGACGTGCTGTGCGCCGACGGCGCGCGGATCGGTTTCGACTGGCTGTCGATCGACACCGGCCCGACCACCGCGCGCCATCGCATCGCCGGTGCCGACGCGCACGCGCTGGCAGTGCGCCCGATCGAAAGCTTTGTCGACGGCATCGCGCGCCTGCTCGCCGAAGCCGCCGAAACACCCACGCTGGCGGTGGCCATCATCGGCGGTGGCGCGGCCGGCGTGGAGCTGGCCTTTGCCCTGCGCCAGCGCTGCCCCGACGCCCGGCTGAGCCTCATCGGCAGTGCCGCCCGGCCGCTCGATGGTCTGCCGCGGCGACTGCAGCACCGCGCGAACGCGCTGCTCGCCGACCGCCGCATTGCATGGCACGGCGGCCGTCGCGCGCAGAGGGTCGACGCCACCGGCGTCGCGCTCGACGATGGCACGCGGATCGCCGCCCGCCATGTGCTGCAGGTCACCGGCGCGGCCGCGCCGCGGTGGCCCGCTGCCGCCGGGCTGGCCTGCGACGATGGGGGCTTCATCCGCGTCGACGCCAGCTTGCGTTCGACCTCGCACCCTTTCGTGTTCGCCGCCGGCGACATCGCCCGCTACAGCGACCCTCGCCCCAAATCCGGCGTCTTTGCGGTGCGTGCCGGTCCACCGCTCGCGGCCAATCTGCGCGCGGCGATCGGCACTGAGGCGCTCACGCCGTGGCGGGCGCAGCGTTGCGCGCTGTACCTGATCAGCACCGGCAATCGCCATGCCCTGGCGGCCTGGGGGCCGCTGGCCTGGTGGGGCGACTGGGTGTGGCGCTGGAAGGACCGCATCGACCGGCGCTTCGTCGCCCGCTTCAGCGCCTGAACGGCGGGTTCCGGTTGTCATCGATTGAAGGCACAATGCATGGTTTGAATCCACCACCGCATGCACCCCATGAACCGACTGCTCGAAGTGCGCAAACTCGGCCAGCAAATCTGGCTCGACAACCTCTCCCGCAGCCTCATCCGCGATGGCCATCTGGCGCGCTTCGTGAACGATGACGGCGTGGCCGGCGTGACCACCAACCCCGCCATTTTCCAGAAGGCCATCGCCGACGGCCGCTACTACGAAACCGACCTCGCCGCGCTCAAGGCACGCGATCTGAGCGCCGAGGCGCGCTACGAAGCGCTGGTGATTCCCGACGTGCAGGCGGCCTGCGACGTGCTGCGCCCGACCTGGCAGGCGGCCGGCGGCGATGCCGGCTATGTGAGCCTGGAAGTGTCGCCCGCGCTGGCCCACGACGAAGACGGCACGGTCGCCGCGGCGCATCGCCTGCACGCCGCGGTGGCGCGCGACAACGTGCTCATCAAGGTGCCGGCCACCGCGGCCGGGGTGCGCGCGGTCGAGCGGCTGATCGCCGACGGGATCAGCGTGAACGTGACGCTGATGTTCTCGCTGGCGCATGTGGATGCGGTGGCCGGCGCCTACGTGCGCGGGCTGCAGCGCCGCGCCGACGCGGGCAAGGATGTCGGCGGTGTGTTCTCGGTCGCCAGCCTGTTCCTGAGCCGCGTCGATACCTTGGTCGATGGCCGCCTCGACGCGATCGGCGGCGACGCGCTGGCGCTGCGCGGCCGCTCGGCCAACGCCACCGCCAAGCAGGCCTACGCGGCCTACCGGGCGCGTTTTCACGGTCCCGAATTCGCCGATCTCAAGGCCCGCGGCGCGCGTCCGCAGTACATGCTGTGGGCCAGCACGGGCACCAAGAACCCGGCCTACAGCGACCTGCTCTACGTCGAGCCGCTGATCGGCGCGGAAACCGTCAACACCCTGCCCGACGCAACCCTCGACGCGCTGATCGATCACGGCACGGTCGCCGCCACGCTGACCGACGGCCTCGCCGACGCCACCGCGCACTACGCGGCGCTGGCGGCGCTGGGCATCGACATGGACGCGGTCGGCGAATCGCTGCAGGTGGCAGGACTGGGGCAGTTTGAAGAGGCGTTTGCCAAGCTGCTCGCGGTCACCGCCTGAGGGCCACCGCAACACCCGCGCGAAAGCCACCCTGCGGTGGCTTTTTCAATTGTCGCCGTCGAAGTTGCGCTGGTCGGAATGCAGGTCGACGAGGTGATTCTTGAGATGCTGCATGGCCTGCGACGAGCGCTGCAGGGCACGGATACGTGCGCTCATGGCTTCGAGGCGGTCTTCCATCATGCCGACCAGTTCGCGCGTGGCCTTGGCCGGCGAGCCAGCCAGCGCGCGCACGCTGTCGATCTGCACCTGAAACTCGCGCAGACGCGCCGCCTCGTCGGGCGGGTAGCTGTTGATGAGGCGCTCGATGGCGCGTTCGCGGGCGCGAAAATACGCCGACGGACTGCGTCGTGCGAGTGTGCTCCAGGCTTCAAAATCGAAATCGGACACGCCGGGCGCCCTCCCCGAAATTACGGTTTGCACACCGATCCTACGGTGACGGGGCGATGCAAACAAGGCGCAGATGTCACACAACGCCAACGCCCGCCGGGCGACTCGCACGCGCGGCGGGCGGGATTATTCGAACGAAATCAATAGCTTCAGGCGGCCAGGCGCTCGCGCTTGATCAGTGTGGCGCGGCTCACGCCGTGACGCTCGCCGGGCGAGCCGAGCAACTCCTTCATGTCCAGAATCAGGACGATCTGGCCATTGGACAGGGTGGTGACGCCGGCCACCCCTTCGGGGCGGAAGTCATCCAGCGATTTGATGACCGCGTCCTCGCGACCGGCAAAACTGTCGATTGCCAGAATGAAGCTGTGCTCCGCGGTCTGCATCAGCACCCCGTATTCGGGCTGGTGCTCCTGCGGCCAGCCGAGCAGCTTGGCCAATGGCACGATGGGCAACACCTCGCCGCGCACCACCATGGTGGCGCGCCCGCCGACCTCCTGAACCTTTTCGGCCTCGATCGGCAAGATCTCGCGCACCATCGACAGCGGCACGGCCAGCGGCTGGTCGCCCAGGCGCACCAGCAGCACCGGCAGAATCGCCAGCGTGAGCGGCAGGCTGATGATAAAGGTGGTGCCCTGTCCGGCAACCGACTTGATGTCGATGGCGCCGTTGAGTTTCTGGATGTTGGTGCGCACCACGTCCATGCCGACGCCGCGCCCCGACACCGCGGAGACTTCTCCGGCGGTCGAGAATCCGGGCAGGAACACCAGGTTGTAGCTCTGGCGCTCGTCCATGGTGTTGGCTTCTTCGTCGGTGATGAGCCCTTTCGATACTGCCGAGGCGCGCAGCTTCTCGGCGTTCATGCCGCGCCCGTCGTCGGCGACGATGATGATGATGTGATCGCCTTCCTGACGCGCTTCGAGGCGCAGCGTCGACTTCAGGCTCTTGCCGTTGGCCTTGCGCTCCTCATTGCCCTCGACACCGTGATCGACGGCGTTGCGGATCAGGTGAATGATCGGGTCGGACAGATCCTCGATCATGGTCTTGTCGATTTCGGTGTCTTCGCCGGCCAGCGCGAGTTCGACATCCTTGCCCAGATTGCGCGCCAGATCGCGTGCGATGCGCGGGTATTTCTGGAACAGCCGGCCGATCGGCTGCATGCGTGTCTTCATCACCGCGTTCTGCAGATCGGATACCAGCAGGTCGAGCTGGCTGACTGCCACGTCGAGCGAATGCAGTGTGTCGTTGTCGTTGTCGCCGTTCAGGATCTGGCTGCGCAAGGCGTTGAGACGGTTCTTGGTCAGGCCGATTTCGCCCGACAGGTTGAGTACCTGGTCGAGGCGCGTGGTGTCGACGCGGATCGAGTTGTCTCGCGCCTTTTCACTGTCGCGCCGACCGGTCGGGCCGCCGTAACCCGGCTTGTCGCTGGCCCGCCGCCCGATCGCGGCCTTGATGACTTCTTCCGGCGGGTTGGCCGGCTGCGGCGCGGGTGTCGTGGCCGGCGGCGACGGTTCGACCGTTGGCGCGGCAGTGCCGACCACGACCTGATACATCTGGTTCCAGTCCGGCCCGCCGTCGCTGGCGGCCGACGCGGCGGCCTCGGCCGGTGCCGCGTCGACGCTTGCCCCGGTGGCCAGCACCAGCTCGCCGGCGAGCGCCTGCTTGAGGCTGGCGATCAGCGCATCGTCTGCCGCGGGCGGCTGGGTGGCTTGCTCGAGATAGCCGAACATGTCGCGCACCGCGCCGGTCGCGGCGAGGATCACATCCATGATCTCCGGCGTCACTTCGAGCTCGCCGTTACGCAGCTTGTCGAACAGGTTCTCGGTCAGGTGGCACAGCGTCACCAGCTCCGAGGCGGCCAGAAAGCCGGCCCCCCCCTTGATGGTATGAAAGCCGCGAAAGATCTCGTTGAGCAAGCCCACATCGTCTGCCGAACGCTCGAGATCGACCAGCTTGTTGTCCACGTCCGACAACAGATCTCCGGCTTCCACCAGAAAATCCTGCAGCAGCTCTTCCATTCCGCTGAAGTCGCTCATCTTGGCTCTCTCCGCTTGTCACCCGGCCGGCGTCGACACCTGTCGACGGGCTGCATCGTGTTTCAGAATCCCAGGCTCTCGAGCAGATCGTCGACCTGCTCCTGGCTGGTCACCACATCTTCCCTGCCCGCGCTGCTGACCACCGGGCCGTTCATCAGGCCGTCGTCCTTGCGCGCCGGGCGCTTGTCTTCCGGGGCGGTCTCGAGCAGCACTTCGAGCAACTGCGATTCGAGGGTCTGCGCCAGCGCGACGACCTTCTTGATGACCTGGCCGGTCAGGTCCTGAAAGTCCTGTGCCATCATGATTTCGGTCAGCTGGGCGTTGGTGGCGCGGCTGTCGTCGGCCACGCTGCCGAGGAAGTCCCGCGTCTGCTGCGCGAGCTGTTTGAATTCGTCCGGCGACAGTTGGTTGGCGTAGAGCTTGTCCCACTGCCCCTTGAGCGTGTCGGCGCCGGTGGCCACACGCTCCTGGATCGGCTGGGCGATGTCGGTGGCGTTGAGCACCCGGCTGGCGGCCTGCTCGGTCATCTGGGCGATGTAGTTGAGCCGCTGGCGGGTGTCGGGAATCGCCTCGACCGCGTCCTTCAATTCCTTGTCGTAACCCAGCTCGCGCAGCGAATCGTGCACCCGGCGCGTCATCTCGCCCAAGCGCCGGAACATCGTCTCGCCGCCATGATCGGGGGGCAGCTGCGGGCGCTCGACGGCGTCAGGCGCGGAAGGCGGCGCGCTCGGCGGCACCTCGGCGTCCGCGGCCGCGGTTTCGAATTCATCGGCCACGGCGTCAAACAAGGCTTGCAGCTCGTCATCGTCGCCGCTGCTGTCGGCCTGCGCAGCAATCACCTCGAGTTTGGGCTTCTCTGCCGGGGCGCTGGCGATACTGTCGAACAATGCCTGGAGATCGTCCGAGTCTCCGGTCTCGTCAAATTTCATGCGATTTGCCATGATCGGCCTCCTGTCGTCCAACGGCGTTCAGGCAGCCGCCTTCTTGCCCATTTTTTCGAAGATCTTTTCCAGTTTTTCGGCCATCGTCGCGGCAGTGAAGGGCTTGACGATGTAGCCACTGGCACCGGCCTGCGCGGCGGCGATGATGTTTTCCTTCTTCGCCTCGGCGGTAATCATCAGCACCGGAAGGTCCTTGAACTGTGGTGTCTTGCGGATGGTCTGCAGGAGGGTCAGGCCATCCATGTTGGGCATGTTCCAGTCCGTCACCACAAAATCGAACTGGGCCGAGCCGAGTTTTTGCAAGGCCGCGACACCGTCTTCGGCCTCATCGACGTTGGTGAATCCCAACTCCTTGAGGAGGTTGCGGACGATGCGCCGCATGGTCGAAAAGTCATCAACAACGAGAAACTTCATGTTTGGATCCGCCATCGTTTTCTCCGGTGTGTCCTTTGCGCCGGTTCCGCTCACCGGTGGCGCATCAAGAGCGGGCGCAGGGTTTCTGCCAGGTGATCGGCATCGAATTTGGCCACGTAGGCGTCCACCCCTACGCGCTTGCCCATGGAGCGGCTGGCCTCCGAGGACAAGGATGAATGCATCACCACGGGAATGCCTTCGAAGCGCACATCGGCCTTGATGTTGCGGGTCAGCACGTAGCCGTCCATCTCGGGCATTTCGGCATCGACCAGAATGAGATCGACATCATCGACCAGCGGTCGCCCGCAGGCGTGCGCGTGCTTGGCCATGCCTTCGAGCCGCGTCCAGGCTTCGAGCCCGTTCTGGGCATGCTTGTGCTTGACGTCGAGCTTGTCGAGCACTTCGGCGATTTTCTTGCGGGCCACCGCCGAGTCGTCGACGAAGAACACGTTGGCCTCGGTCGCACCGCCGAGCGGCTGGATGCTGCCGATGACCACCTCGCCAAAGGTGTTGGAGAGAATGGTCTCGACGTCGAGGATCGACACCAGCGTGCCGTCGGGCAGCTCGGTAATCGCGGTGATGAAGCTGTTGACGCCGTTGGAGACGTTCTCCGGGGTGCGCACCCGGTCCCAGTCGACGCGAATGATGCGGTCCACTTCGTCCACCAGGAAGCCGAGCGTGCGCTTGCTGTATTCGGTCACCATCATCGAGCCGCCCAGCGGCGCGCCGGGATCCGCCAGGCCCAGCACCCGGGACAGCGCGAGCACCGGAATGACGTTGCCGCGCAGCGAGATCAGTCCCTCGACCCCGACCGGCATGTTCGGCGCCTTGGTGATGAACGGCGTCTTCGACACCTCGCGCACCTTGAACACGTTGATGCCGAAGGTCTCGCCGGTGCCGAGCGAGAAGAGCAGGATCTCCATGCGATTCGAGCCGACGAGCTTCGTGCGCGCGTCGACGTCGTCGAGCATGGTCTTTTCCGCGCCGCCCACCGTCGTGCCAGGCTGTCTGGTCTCAAGCTTGCTCATGTGCTCATCCTTGATTAAGCCGCCTCGGCGTCGACGCCGCCCTTGCCGAGCAAACGGCGCAGGGTTGACGACAGGCGCTGAGGCTCGAACTTGGGCACGTATTCATCCACCCCGACCGACAGCCCGAGCTGCTGGTTCGACATCCCGGACAGGGACGAATGCATCAGCACCGGAATGCCTTCGAAGCGCGGGTCGGACTTGATCTTCTTGGTCAGGATGTAGCCATCCATCTCCGGCATCTCTATGTCGGTCAGCACCAGCCGCACCACATCGCGCATCTTGCGTCCGTTGGCGTCGGCGGCGCGGGCGATCTTGTCGAGCTCATCCCACGCAGCCCGGCCATTGACCGCCGCGATGCCGCGAACCTTGAGCACATCGAGCGTGCGTGCGATCTGGTTGCGGGCCACCGACGAATCGTCGGCGTAGAGAATGGTGACGTTCTCTTCGTCCAGCGGCTCGATGCCCTTGAACAGGTGCTCGTCGTCGCTGCCCGCCGTCTCGGCAAGCACCTTTTCGACGTCCAGCATCATCACCAGCTCGTTGTTCGGCAATTCGGTCACGGCGGTCACCAGGCCACCGAGTTTGGCCATCAGCATGGCCGGCGGCACACGCATCTGCGCCCAGTCCAGCCGCAGGATGGTATCGACGGCTTCGACCAGGAACCCCTGGGTGTGACCGTTGTACTCGGTGACGATCATGATTTCGCGTTTGGCCCCGTCGCCGATCCCGGCGTACTTGGCCAGATCCACCACCGGCACCAGCACCCCGCGCAAACTCACCATGCCCTCGACGGAGGGCGGCATCTCGGGCGCCGAGGTGATCGGCGGCGTGCGCATCACCTCGCGCACCTTGAACACGTTGATACCGTAGGTCTCGCGTCGCCCGGTGCGCGCATCGGTCCCCAGCGAGAACAGCAGGATCTCCAGCTTGTTCGTGCCTGCCAGGCGGGTGCGCGCATCGATGTTCTTCAGCAAGTCCGACATTTCATCTCTCCGACGGCGCGCCCGGAAGCCCGCCTGCGAGGTGCATTGGTAACCGGTTTCGCCACTACTAACGGCATGGTTCCATTCTTCCTTTAGGCGCGGTAGCCGATGCGGAAACCGCCCCAGTGGCGGCCATTCACATACACCGGCGCCGACACGTCGTGCATGATCTCGCCGGTGTCGCGACGGTAGGTCTGGATCAGGAACTCGAGCTCATGCGCGCCACACTGCTTGCCCACCGGGTCATCAAAGATGCGCTTGGTGCGGTTGCCCACGAAGTCGACCTCGTAGTCGCCGGTCAGCGGCTTGCAGAACGTGTTGTTGTGGGTCGGCACATAGCCGCGCAGATCGCAGCCAATGGCATACACCACCTCGCTGTTGCTGCTGAGCACGCCCTCCTGCAATGACGGGAACAGCTCGTCGGTGAGCGCGTCGAAAGCGGTCTTGAATTTCTGCGGTTTGGTATTGGGGATCGGGTCATACTTGCTGTCGAACAGCTTGTCGATATCGATCCGCCCCTGCGCCACCGCGCTCTCCAGCGCACGTCCGACGGCCCGCGCCGAGGAGGTGACCAGCGCCGGCATGCGCCCATGAATGTCCATCGCCTGCTCGCCGGCCTGCCCCAGACGGAACACCTTGCTCACCTCGTGCAGATTGGCCGCCAGCGACTCCAGCCGCTTGGCCTCTTCCAGCGTGTTGGACGCGCCCGTCGAGTTCTGCTCGACCATCGACATGATCTCGCGCACGTTGCACACCACCCCGTCGGCCTCGCGGCTCTGTGCCGAAATCGACGTCGCGATGGCGTCGATTTTCTCCATCGTCTCGGTGGCACCGACATTGATCTTCTCCAGCGCATCGGCCGCCTGGCGGGCCAGCGAGGCACCGCTGCGTGCCTGCTCGCTCCCTTCCTCGATCGACCCGATGGCGGACTGCGTCTCGTCCTGGATCGCCTCGATCATGGTGCTGATCTCGGTGGTCGCGCTCGAGGTGCGCTCGGCCAGCTTGCGCACCTCGTCGGCCACCACCGCGAAACCCCGCCCCTGCTCGCCGGCGCGCGCCGCCTCGATGGCCGCGTTGAGTGCCAGCAGATTGGTCTGGTCGGCGATCTCGCGAATCACCTTGACGATGCCGCTGATCGCCTCCGAGCGCTCGCCCAGCGCACCGATGACCTGCGCCGACTGCTCTACCGAACGCGCGATCCGCTCAATCTCGTCCGACGCCTGCGACACGATCTTGCCGCCTTCGAGCGACAGCTCGCGCGCCTGTTGGGCGTTCTTTGCGGTCTGGCTGGCATGCTCGGCCACCGCATTGACGCCGGCCGTCATGTCCTCGATGCTGCGCGCCATGGTCTCCGACGCCGTGCGCTGCGCCCGCGAGCCCTGCGCCACGGTGCTGGCATGAGCCGACAGCTTGTCGGCGGTATTGGCCACCCGGTCGGCGTCGAAGATGACCTTGCCGATGATGCCCTGGAAACTCTCGATCAACTCATTGAAGCGCTCGCCACACAGCCCCACCGGTCCCGCCCCCAGCGACACCCGGTGCGACAGGTCGCCGTTGTGGTGCATATGCACAAAGGTCTGGGTCAGCGACGCCAGCGGCGCCAGAATCCGGCTGCGCAACAGCGCACCGAGGGCCGCGGCAATCACCGCCCCGCCAAGCAGGTTGGCCCCGACCAGGCTGGCCGACAATGTCCCGCCGCCGATCAGCGCAGCGCCAATGCCCGCGGCGGCAATCGCAACGCCCGTGAGCGCCAACACGAGGTATATCCCCATGACTCCTTCCTCCACCACTTCCGGTTGGACCCATCGCGACGCCGGTGCCGACGCGAGAGCCGATAAGCCGCATTACGGTCGGGGGGCTATTTTCTTTAGGGACGGCGCCCACCGCGCCGCCGGATGGTCCTGCCATCGCGGGGGGCCCCGCGCGCCTGAAAAAACAACGGCATGGCGCACACCACGCCATGCCGTCTCCCGCCACCGGGCCGGTGACACCCCCGCGCGAGGCTTGCGGACGCAAACGCCCGCCGCACTCAGGGGATGGCAAACAGCTTGCCGAAATTGGCGATGTCGAGCACCTGGCGCACGCTGCCGCGCGCATTGACCAGGCGCACCTCGCGGTTCCCGCCCTTGGCCTTGTCACGCAGCATCAGCAGCATGCCCAGCGCCGAACTGTCGAGGTAGGCCACGTCGGCCAGATCCACATCCACCCGGCCGTTCTCCTTCAAGACCCGGTCAACCCCGTCGCGAAATTCGCGGTGGGCGTTGAAGTCGAAGCGCCCGTTGAGCTTGATCTGCGCGCCATCAGCGCTCCTGGTCACCGTTACTTCCATGTCATCACCTCACTTTTGTCGCTGATTCGGTGCGCGGCCCGAGGCGCAAAGCGCCATCGCCGCGCAGTAGTTGATTGAGCACACGCGGTGCAATGTCCTTGAGCGGCGCCACCTCCACCGCGGCGCCGATATGTGCCGCCTCGCGCGGCATGCCGTACACCACGCACGAGTCCTCGTCCTGCGCCACGGTCCACGCCCCGGCAGCACGCATCGCCAGCAGACCGCGCGCGCCGTCCTTGCCCATGCCGGTGAGCAGCACGCCCAGCGCGGCCCGCCCGGCGCACGCCGCGACGCTATTGAACAGCACATCCACCGCGGGGCGGTGGCGGTTGACGGGCTCGCTCTGGGAGAGCGCGCAGCAATACCGCCCGCCCCTGGAGGTGAGCGTCAGATGCGAGTGGCCGGGGGCGAGATAGGCCACCCCGGGGCGAAGCGGTTCGCCGTGCTCGGCCTCCTTGACGTGAAGCGTGCATACGCCGTCGAGGCGCCGCGCGAACGAGCCGGTAAACATCTCCGGCATGTGTTGCACCAGCAGCACCGGCGGGCACTGCGCGGGCAGGTGGATGAGCACTTCGCGAATCGCCTCGGTGCCACCGGTCGACGCCCCGATGCAGATCAGGCGCTCGTCGAGCAGGCGCGAGGGCAGCGCCGGTGTCGCGCGCGCCTCGGTCGCACCCGGCACCTCGCGCAAGCGGGCCACCTGCGCCTTGTAGGCCGCGCGGAGCTTGTCGCAGATTTCGTCGCCACTGTTTGCCAATGCGCGCGGATCGGTCGCCACCGGCTTGGCCACGAAGTCCACCGCGCCGAGTTCGAGCGCCTTGAGCGCGGCGTCCGACCCACGCGCGGTGAGGCTGGAGATCATCACCACCGGCATCGGCCGCAGGCGCATCAATTTTTCGAGGAAATCGAGCCCGTCCATGCGCGGCATCTCGATATCGAGCGTCAGCACATCGGGGTTGAGTGACTTGATCATTTCCCGCGCCGCGAGCGCATCGGGCGCGCAACCGACCACCGTCATGTCGGACCGGGCGTTGATCACGGTGGTGAGCAGCACGCGCACCAGCGCCGAGTCATCGCAGACGAGGACCTTGATCGTCATCGCCGGCGCCTCACCGGAACAGCTCGACATCGCCGGAGACCGGCGTGTCGCGCAGTTGTCTGGCGTAGGCGCGCTCGCGATCGACGACGCAATCGTTGCGCTCGAGCACCAGTTTTTTCATCATCACCCGCCCGGAGAGCGGAAAGAAATAGACCTTGCGCGGATGCACATCGAGCAGGTCTTCGGCCACCAGCGCGATGCGCTCACGCGCCAGATAGGCACGCACGAACGCAACGTTGCGCTCGCCCACATCGCAGCCGCTGAGCGAGGCCACCACGCGACCGCCGCCAAACACCTTGGCTTCCAGATCTTCGCGCCGTGCGCCGAGCTTGAGCAGGTGGTTGATCAACACCTCCATGGCAAAGATGCCGTAACGCGCCGAGGCCGACATCAGCGGATCGGCATCGCCGCGCACCGGCAGCATGAAATGGTTCATCCCGCCAATGCCGCGACAGCGGTCGCGAATGCAGGCCGACACGCAGGAGCCGAGCACGGTCACCAGCACCTCGTTCTTCGCGGTCACGAAGTATTCGCCCGGCAGCACCTTGACGGCGTCGATCGCGAAACTGCGGTCGAAATAGCGGTTGCCCGCCAGATGCTCGGTGAACAGCGACTCAGGCGCGGACGTCATGGTTGCGTTCATAGACGGTACGCCCGAGCGAACGGAACAGGTCGGCCGAATGCAGAAAGCTCTCGGAGTGCCCCGCAAACAACAGCCCATCGGGTCGCAGCAGCGGCGCAAAACGCATCAGGATGGCGCGCTGGGTGGGCTTGTCGAAATAAATCATCACGTTGCGGCAAAAGATGAAATCCACCGGCCCGCCCAGCGCATAGCGCGTATCGAGCAGGTTGATGCGCTTGAACTCGATCAGGCGCTGCAGTTCGGGGCGCACCCGCACCTGGCCCGCCTGGGTGCCGGTGCCCTTCAGAAAGAAGCGCTGCACCCGGGCCGGGGCCATGCGTTCGATCCGATCGTCGCGATACACCCCGGCGCGTCCCTGTGCGATCACCTGGGTGTCGATGTCGCTGGCGATGATCCTGACCGGCGGATTCAGCGAGCTGAAGGCCTCGCACGCGGTGATCGCGATCGAATACGCCTCCTCGCCGGTCGAGGCCGCGGTACACCAGATCGTCAGGTCGCGCCGCCCGCCGGCGGCCCTGAGGCGCTCGGCCAGGATCTCGAAGTGGTGCGCCTCGCGAAAGAAGGAGGTCAGGTTGGTGGTCAGCGAGTTGGTGAAGGTCTCCCACTCGCCGCGGTCGGTCTCGATGCGCCGCAGGTAGTCCGCGAAGCTGCGGTCGCCGCAGGCGCGCAGGCGCCGGGCCAGGCGGCTGTAGACCATGTCCTGCTTGGCCGGCGACAGCGAAATGCCGGCGTGCGCGTGAATCAGCTTGCGCACCTTGTCGAAATCGGTCGCGGTGAACTGGAACTCGCGCGCGGGCATGGCCGGGGGCGCGGCATCGACGGCACCGGCGCGCGCCGGTATGCCGCCAGGGCGGGGCGGAAGCGGCACGGTCAGAACTCCTCCCACTCATCATCGAGCCCGGCGCTGCGCTTGACCTTGGGCAGCGGCGCGGCCTGATCGTGGCGTGCGGTGCGCGGTGGCGGCGGGCGCAGCGGCAGTGTCGACACCTTGGCCTTGCGCGGCGCGGCAGGCCGGGGGCCCGCGGCAGGCGCCGGCTGTGCCTCCGCCTCATCCGCCGAAAGACGGAAAATGGCCACCGCCTCGACCAGCGAGCGCGCCTGGTCTTCCAGGCTCTCCGCAGCCGCCGCGGCCTCTTCAACCAGCGACGCGTTCTGCTGCGTCGCCTCATCCATCTGCGACACCGCGTTGGTGACCTGCCCCACCCCCTCGGCCTGCTCGCGGCTGGCGGTACTGATTTCGGTCACCAGCGCTGCGAGGTGTTTGAAATTGTCGACCACCCGGTCCAGTGTGTCGCCGGCATCGTTGACCATGCCCGCGCCGCTTTCGATCTTGTCGGTCGATTCCGAGATCAGGGTCTTGATCTCCTTGGCGGCCTGCGCACTGCGCTGCGCCAGCCCGCGCACCTCGGAAGCCACCACCGCGAAACCGCGCCCCTGCTCACCGGCGCGGGCGGCTTCGACCGCCGCGTTGAGCGCCAGGATGTTGGTCTGGAAGGCGATCGAGTCGATCACCCCGATGATGTCGGCGATGCGCTTGGCGGAGGCCTGGATTTCGGCCATGGTGGCCATCGCCTCGCTCATCTTGTGGCCGCTGCGCTCGGCCACCACATTCGATTCCTGGGCCAATTCGTTGGCCTTGCGCGCGTTGTCGGCGCTCATTCGCACGGTCGCGTTGATCTGTTCCATTGAGCTGGCCGTCTCCTCCAGCGAAGCGGCCTGCTTTTCGGTGCGATGCGACAGGTCGGCGTTGCCCGCGGAGATCTCGCTCGCCGCGGTATTGATCGCCTCGGAGGTCTCCTTGATCTGGCCGACAATCTCGCGCAGACGCTCGACCGTGGTGTTGGTGTCGTGCTTCAACTGGCCGAAGGTGCCGGCGTAGTCGGTGCCGATGGTGGCGGTAAGGTCGCCACGCGCGACCGCGTTGAGCGCCGAAGCGACGTCGGTCAAGCCGCCCGAAATGATCTCCATCAGGCGGTTCAGCCCGTCGGACAGGTGGCGCAGGAAGCCGCGCTTGTCGTCGCTCGGCAGACGCCGGGTAAAATCGCCCGCCGCAGCGGCATCGACGAGACCTGCCACTTCTTTCTCCACCGCCACTTCGCTGGTGCGATCCACCCATTCGAGCGCCGTGCCCAGCCGCGCACCAGCGTCGTCGAGCACCGGCGTGACCGCCAGCGTGAAGGTGTGCGCGCCCAGCTCGAGCGTCGAGCGGCGCGTGTCGCGCAGGTGTTCGAGCTCGCGCCGCGCAAAGAGCTCATCGCTGCCGAAAATACCCAGATTCGCCCCCATCAAGGCCTGGGCCGAAAACTGCGGCAGCACCTCGCGCAGGCCGGCTTCGGTCTGGGCGAACATTTTTTCGACCGCGCGGTTCAGGTAGATGATGTCGAGATCGCGATTCACGATCATCACGCTGGTGGCGACATTGTCGAGCCCGATCTGGATGCGCCGGCTCTGCTCGCCCACCCGGCGCGCTTCGCTCATGTCGAAGCCGACCTTGATCTGCATCGACTTGGCCGCGTCGAGAATGCGCCCCATCTCGTCATGCCGGGTGGTGTCGATCACCGTGTCGAGGCGCCCGCTGCTCATCTCGATCAGCGCCGCGTAGGCGGTGTCGACCGGCCGCAAGACCACCCGCAACAGCAGCAGCCCGGCCCCCACGGCGAGAACGAGCCCCAGCCCGATCATGGCGATCACGACCCCATCGATGCGCAGCGCGCGGGCAGCCGCAGCGCTGACATCGGCCGAGGATTCGGCGATCTCGCGCTCGACAAGTCCGCCCACCGCCGTCGACACCGGCTCGATCGCCGGATACAGCCGGCTGGCTACAAACGCATGCAATGCCTCGCCATCTTCGCGTCGCAGCAAGGCCTTGATCTGCTCGACCGCGGCATCCGCGCCGCGCAAGTACTGCCACGAATCGTCCACGTGAGCACGCATCGCCGCGCTGTGGGGCTGGGCCACATACGAACGCCAGTGCATCGCAATCTGCGCCTGCGCCGCCTCGATGCGCGCCAGACCCTCGGCGAAAGCGATGTTACCGTCGCGGACCTTGTGGGTCGTATCGACGATGTCGACCGCGTATTCATCGGCCACCACCTTGAGATGACTCAAGGCCACCAGGCGGGTTTCATACACGTGGCCCAGTGCCTGCTCCTGGCCCTTCATGCCCACCAGGGCAACCCCACCGATGGCCGCCATGAACACACCGAGCACCGCCGCAACCGCGAACATCTTGTGGCGGATCGACACCCGCGCAAACCAGCGCCCGAACGAAAACCCCGCGCGCACGACCTTGCCGTCGCGCATCGCCAGCCCGGCGGCGGTCCCGTCGCGGAACGCCCGGTAGTCGGTCTCGGCCTGCGCAATCGACTGGCGCGTCGCCCGCGTGCGCACCGACATGTAACCCACCACCTCGCCGCGCTCGCGCACCGGCGTGACATTGGCCAGCACCCAGTAGTGGTCGCCGTTCTTGCAGCGATTCTTGATATAGCCGGTCCACGGCCGGCCGGCCTTGAGATTGCGCCACAGATCGCCGAATGCTTCGGCCGGCATGTCGGGGTGACGCACGATGTTGTGCGGCTGGCCGATCAGCTCTTTCTCGGAAAAACCGCTGACCTCGACGAAATCCCGGTTGATGTAGGTGATTCGGCCCTTGAGGTCGGTCCTCGACACGATCGAGTGCGCATCGGTGAGCTCTACCTCATGATCGGTCACCGGCTTGTTGATCTTCATTGGGGTCCCTTGCTGTACTGTCTGTCGGCGCGCCGACTGGGCTGGCACCGACAGGCTTCAATGTATCTACGGCCGTTTGCGCGCCAGCTTGACCACCCTGCGGCTACGCCACCCGCACAAATTTTCGCCCGGCCTCACCCCCTTGCGACTTGAAGGACCGCAGGCACTTGACCACCTCTTCGGCAAGCACCGCGAACGCGCTGTCGAGCACCCGCTGGGCCCCCGCCGAATCGCCGGCCTGATGGCGTTCAACCACGTCTTGCGCGCACACTTGGAAGCGGGCGTGCACCGCGCGCAGCCGTTCGATCTCGGCGTCACGCCCCAGACGCGCGCCCGGGCCGTAGATCCAGCGACCCAGCGTGCACGCCGAATCGCAGCCAACCTCTTCCGCGTCCAGCGTTTCACCCACCCCTTTCAGATACGCGCTCAATCGCTGGCGCCAGCGCAGATGCGTGCCGATCACCGCGTCGACATCGAGCGCGTCGATTTCCGCCTGCGCCGCGCCGCCGTCGGCGAGCCGGAACAGCGCCACCTGCTGACGCAACTCCTCGGCCTGCGACGCCAGCCCCTCGGTACCCGCCGCGGCCTCCTCCACCAGTGCCGCGTTCTGCTGGGTGATCTGGTCCATCTCGCTCACTGCACGGGCCACCTCCTCGATGCCGCTGCGCTGCTCGCGGGTGGCCTGGCTGATGTCATTGACCAGCGCGCGGAGGCGCTGCGAGTTGCTGACCACCTCATCCATGGTCTGGCCCGCATCGCTCACCAGCGCTACACCGCCCTCCACCTTCTCGACCGATTCGGTAATCAGCGTCTTGATCTCGCGTGCCGCCTGGGCGCTGCGCTGGGCCAGCCCGCGCACCTCCGAGGCCACCACCGCAAAACCGCGCCCCTGGTCACCCGCGCGGGCCGCCTCCACCGCGGCATTGAGTGCCAGGATGTTGGTCTGAAAGGCGATCGCGTCGATCACCGCGATGATGTCGCCGATACGCCGCGCGGCAGCCTGGATGTCGCCCATGGTGCCCACCACCCGCACCATCTTGTCGCCCCCGGCCTCGGCCACCGCGTTCGAACTCGCCGCCAGCTCGCTGGCTTCGCGCGCGCTGTCGGCGTTGTGCGCCACCGTCACGCTGAGCTCCTCGAGCGAACTGGCGGTGCGCCCGAGCGAGATCGCCTGGGTCTCGGTGCGGATCGACAAGTCGTTGTTGCCGGTCGCGATCTCGCCGGCCGCGGCGCTGATCACATCGGTCGAACGCTGGATCTGGCCGACCACCTCGCGCAACTGCTCGACCGTCTTGTTGACGCTGTCCTTGAGCTCGCCGATGGTGCCCAGATACTCAGCCTCGATCTTCTGGCTCAGGTCGCCCCCGGCCACCGCGGCCAGCACCCGCGCCACATCCTCGATCGCCGCCGACATCACCCCCATCAAGCGGTTGATGCCCTCGGCGGTCTGGCGGAAAAAGCCGTGCTTGCCGGCGAGCGCGATGCGCCGCGAGAAATCGCCATCGCCGGCCGCCTCGACCAAGCCCGTCACCTCGCGCTCGGCGGCCACCTCGGCGGTCCGGTCGTGCCACTCGGCCACCGTCCCGACCCGCTCG
This sequence comes from Rhodocyclaceae bacterium, assembly GCA_020445945.1. Lineage (GTDB taxonomy): Bacteria > Pseudomonadota > Gammaproteobacteria > Burkholderiales > Rhodocyclaceae > Nitrogeniibacter. The sequence goes on along the minus strand of JAGRFQ010000028.1, from coordinate 79,339 downwards.
CCGTTCTCGCCGATCACCGGGCTGACGGTCATTGCATACAAGCGCCCGCCGATCTCCAACTCGAAGCGTTCGGGCGCGTTCAGGGCGGCCAGATAGGCCACCTTGGACGCCGCAATCTCCGGCGGGTAGAACATCCCCACATTGGAGCCGACAAAACCGGCCGCCGAAAACCCCGGCACGGTCTTGGCAATGTTGGCCTCTTCACGCCGCAAGGTTTCGAGCATCGCCCGGTTGGCGTAGACCACGGTGCCATCCACATCGGCGATGCGCATGTTGGTGTTCACCACATCCAGCGCCTCGCGAATCCGCAGGTTCTCCCGCGCGAGCGCCTGCTCGGCCTCGCGGTTGGCGGCCAGCGCCCTGCGCATGCGATTGAGCGAATCGGCGATGCTGGCAAATTCGTCGCGCCCGGCAACCCGCACGTCCTGGTCGAGGTCGTCCGCCGCAAAGCGCTTCGCGCCACTTGAGATGATTCCGGCCGAACGGCCGATGGCGCGGCTGATCGTACGAAACAACACCGCGCTGAACATCAGCAGCACCAGCACCAGCAGACCGATCTGCAGCAGCGCGCGGGACCGCTGCCCGGCATGCTCCGCCAGCGCTGCCGCCAGGCTGTCGAGACTGTCCCGCCACAGGGCGTAACCCGCATCGACCACCGTGGTTCCCACCGAGAACGCGCGCGCGCTGTCGATGCCAAGCGTCGGCGCATCGACAATATGGGTGCTCAGTGCATCGCTCAGCGCGGCAACCGCCGCCTCAAGGGCGCGCTTGCGCGCCTCCAGCGTGGCGCGCAGTTGCGGGTTGACCGCACCGGCCTTGCTCAGCGCAACCGCCAGCGCGGTATGCCGGGCATCAAGCCGCGCCAGCGCGGCCCCCAGACGAACGCGCTCGGCGCTGGAGAGCTGCCCGCGCGCGGCCAGCCCGGCGCTCAACCCGCGTGCCACGCCGGCACTTTCGATCAGGCTCGGCAGGCCGAAAACCACCACTTCTTTCAGATAATAGGCATCGACCGAGGCGTGGAAGCTCAGCCCCGAGCGGTCCGCCGCCAGTACGATGAAGGCAATGGCATCGTCGATCCAGGCCGAATGCTGCGCGAAGTCCTCCGCGGCGCTGGGGCGCGCCTCGCGCAAGGCGCCCCAACGCGTCTTCAGGCCGGCCCACGCCTCGCGCATCGCCAGCGTATCGACGAGGGTGCCGAGGCCGGCGTCGGCCTGGGCGATGGCCTGGTCGACCAGGGTGCGCATTGCGGCAACGTCGCCGACGGCGCTCTGCTCGCCATTGAGCCAGCGGCTGCGCTGCCCGCGATGGCGCTGTACGGCATCGATCAGCCCGATCATCGGCCGCGCCGCGTCGACACCCAGCTGTTCGCGTTCAGCCCGTTCGAGGGCCTGCCAGTGCAGCCCCATCAGCAACGCGGCAAGCATCAGCGACAAAGCCAGCAGCACCGTCCCCATCAGCCCGACCTTGCCGGACAGGCTGAAGCGCCCGAGCCGGCGTTCGAGCCAGCTGCTTGCCGGCATTGATGGCGTTGAACCACTCATCTCGCACTCCTTGAATCAGGCGGCCACCTCGGCGGATGCGTCATCGTCGACCAGCGCCATGTCGGGCGAGAGCAGCAGGCGCTCGATGTCGACCAGAATCAGCATCCGCGCATCGAGCGTGCCCAGCCCTAGGATGTAGGCCGCGCCGACCTGGGCGGCAAAGTCGGGCGCCGGGCGAATCGCCGCGGCGGGCAGGGCCAGCACATCGGAGACGCTGTCGACCACGATACCGACCACGCGCTCGGCCACATTCAGAATGATGACCACGGTAAACGCCGTGTAGGTCACCTCGCCGACGCCGAATTTGATGCGCAGATCGACGATCGGCACGATGGTGCCGCGCAGGTTGATGACCCCCTTGATGAAACGCGGCGCGTTGGCAATGCTGGTGACCGCGTCGTAGCCACGAATCTCCTGCACCTTGAGAATGTCGATGGCGTACTCCTCGCCGCCCAGCGTAAAGGTGAGGAATTCGTCGGCCGCGATTTCTTCGTCGTGCCAGGCGTTGCCCGGCGTTGCGGCTGGCTGAAACTGCATCTCGGCTCTCCCGGTCTCTGTCCCCGGGATCAACGGCAGCGCAGGGGGTGACTTAAGCCGCCGCCGACGAGAGGCGGCCGCCGCGGGGGCGGGTCAGGCGACGGACTGCAAGCGCCGGCGCGCGCCGCTGACGAGGCTCGGCGCGTCGAGGATCATCGCCACCTGCCCGTCACCCATGATGGTTGCCCCGGAGACCCCGTCCACGCGCCGGAAGTTGGCTTGCAGCGACTTGATGACCACCTGGTGCTGGCCGCCCAGTTCGTCGACGAACAAGGCCGCCTTGAGGCCGTCGGCCTCGACCACCACCATGATGCCGGCGCACCAGTCGGTCTGCGCCTGCGCGACGCCAAAGCGCGTGCCGAGCGGGACCACGGAGATGAACTCGCCACGCAGCCGGATCAGCCGGTCGGCCCCTGAAATGCTGTGCACCATGTCGCGCGTGACCTGCAGCGACTCGACCACGTAGTTGAGCGGCAGGATGTAGGTTTCCCCGCCAACGCGCACCGACATGCCGTCGAGAATCGCCAGCGTGAGCGGCAGGCGCACGGTGATGCGCGTGCCCACGCCGAGCATGGATTCGATCTCCACGCGCCCGCCCATGGCCGCGATGTTCTTCTTGACCACATCCATGCCGACCCCGCGGCCGGAGACCTCGGTGACTTCTTTGGCGGTCGAAAAGCCGGCGTCGAAGATCAGCGCCCAGACCTCGGCGTCGCTCAAGCTGTCCGGCGCCACGATGCCGCGCTCGCGCGCTGTGGCAAGGATCCGCGCGCGGTCGAGTCCGGCGCCGTCGTCGCTCACCTCGATCACCACGCTGCCGCCCTTGTGCGCCGCCGCCAGGGTGATGGTGCCACTCTCGGCCTTGCCGGCCGCGCGGCGGGCTTCGGGCGACTCGATGCCGTGATCGAGGCTGTTGCGTACCAGATGCGTCAGCGGATCGGCGACGCGCTCGATCAGGCCGCGATCGAGCTCGGTGGTTTCGCCGCGCGTCTTGAGTTCGACCTGCTTGCCGAGCTTCTGCGACAGATCGCGCACCACCCGCGGGAAGCGCGAGAACACCGCCGAGATCGGCATCATGCGGATCGACATCACCGATTCCTGCAGATCGCGGGTGTTGCGTTCCAGTTGCACCAGGCTGCTCATCAAGGATTCGAAAAGCACCGGGTTGATCTGGCTCGCCGACTGCTGGAGCATGGACTGGGTGATCACCAGCTCGCCGACCATGTTGATGAGCTGGTCGACCTTCTCCACGCTGACGCGGATCGAGCTGTCCGCCTTGACCTTGGCGGGCGCGCTTGCCGCGTCGGCGGGCTCGGCCGGCACCGCTGGCGGCGCAACCGCCGGCAGGGGCGCGAAAAAGCCGAACGCCGCCTCCTCGTCCACCGCCTCGACCTCGACTTCGGCCTCGGCGGCCGCCGGGCGGGGCGCGAAGAAACCATACGCCGCCTCGGCCGTCGCCGATGCCGGCGGGGCGGCCGCAGCATCGCTGCGCGCCAGAATCACGACCGAGCGCGGCTCGGCCATGAAATCGATCACCCCGCGCAAGTCCGCCTCGGACAGACGTGTGCACATTGCCAGGCGCCATTGCCCGTATTGCGCATCCGGCGGCGGCTCTTCGAGCACCTCGACCGAGCCCAGCCGGGCCAGCTCTTCGAGCATGTTGCTCATCAACTCGCGCTGACCGGCGACGTGCGGCTCGGGGACGAAACGCACTTCCAGCGACCGCATTTCAGCGTCGTCCGGCGACGCCGGCGCTGAAACAGCCGGCGGCGCCACGAGCGGCGTGGCCGACGCCGCAGCCGGGGCGCCCTCTCCCGCGCACAGCGCGTTCAGCCGATCGCGGATCAGCGCCGCCGCGGCCGGGTCGGCGGCCTGGCCACCGCGATGCGCACCGAGCAGGGTGCGCAATACATCACCGGCGCGCAGGCAGGCGTCGACCCGCTCGGTGTCGAGCGCCAGCTCACCCTTGCGTACCTTGTCGAGCAGGGTCTCCATGACATGCGTGATCTCCATCATGTCGTCGAACCCGAAGGTGCCACTCGACCCCTTGATCGAGTGCGCGGCGCGGAAGATGGCGTTCACGTCTTCCATGTCGGGCGCAGTGAGATCCAGCGCCACGAGCAGCGATTCCATCTGCGCCAGGTGCTCGTCGGCTTCGTCGAAGAACACCTGGTAGAACTGGGTCATGTCAATGGCCATGAAGCCCTCCTGCGGTCGCGGCGCGACTCAACCGATGACCTTCCTGACCACTTCGATCAGCTTCTGCGGATCGAAGGGCTTGACCAGCCAGCCGGTGGCCCCGGCCGCGCGCCCTGCCGATTTCATCTGCTCCGACGACTCGGTGGTCAACATCAGGATCGGCACGTCGCGGTAGGCGGGCGCACAGCGCAGCGCGCGGATCAGCCCGAGGCCGTCCATGCGCGGCATGTTCTGGTCGGTGAGCACCAACCCGAACGTCTGCGCCTTGGCCACGCGCAGCGCGTCGACGCCATCGACGGCTTCGACCACCTCGTACCCGACACTGTTGAGCGTGAACGACACCATCTGGCGAATCGAAGGTGAGTCATCAACTGCAAGAATGGTCTTTACCATCGCGAGATTCCTGTTGGCTGAGGCACAAGGCTAGAACAATTCGACACCACCGCTGGCGACGCTGTTTGCCTGCCGGACCGGATTGCTGGTACCGAAGGCGGCGATCGCATCGAGCGACTCACACACCGCCTCGGTGCGTGCCGCCAGCGCCTCGAGCGAGGCGTCGTCGGCCGCGGCCGGTGCCGCCTGCGCCACCTCGGCCAGCGCGCCGAGCGCCGTGCGGATGCCGTCCAGGCGATGACCGACGTGGCCCATCAACTGCGCCACCATGTCCTGAAACTGCAGCGCGGTGATGGCCCGGGCAAGATCCTCGTCCATCGCGCTGGCCTGGGTGTGCAAACCGGCAATGGCGTCGTTGCGGGCATCGTTGAACCGCGCCACGGCGCCCAGCACGGTACCGACCTGCTTCTTGGAGGTCAGCGCAAAGGTCATGTCCTGCGAAGCCATCTGTCGGATCGCCGACTCGGTGTCGGTGACCACCGTGCGCATCGACCCCATCACCACCGCAATCTGCTGGCTGAACTGGGTGGTGCGCGTCGACAGCTCACGCACCTCGTCGGCCACCACCGCGAAACCCCGGCCGGCCTCGCCCGCGCGGGCGGCCTCGATGGCCGCGTTGAGCGCGAGCAAATTGGTCTGCTTGGCGATGGCACCGATCTCGCCGAGGATCGACTCCACTTCCAGCGCCCGCTGGGCGATGCCATCGGTCAACTCGACCAGCTCCATACCCAGCTTGCTGTTGGTGACGACGCTGTCGACGATCTTCTGCATCGTCTCGGTGGTCTGCGCCGCGAAGTCGCTGAAATCGGCACCGCTGTCGTCGTCGAGGGTCACCCCGGCCGACATCAGATCGGCCGCCGCGGCCTGCTGGCGCCGAGTCCGCTCGTGCATGGCGTGAAAACTCTTCGTGAGCTGGCCGATCGCATCGGAAAGCACGCCGGCGACCCGTTCGAACTCGCCGTCGACCGCCGTGAACTGGGCATCGAACTGACGCACGCAGTGCCCCATGGCGCGCTGAAAGTCCTGCCTCTGGGAGCTGTCGGCGGACGCCTCGGGCTCATCCCCCGGGGCGACAGCAACCCCGCGACCCGCGCCCCAGAGCAGCACCAGCCACCCTGCCGCCACCAGCGCGGCGACGGCCCACATGCTGCCGCCGGGCACCGGCATGCGCTGCAGCGCAGCCGGCACGGCGGCGCTCCACACCCCGCCGGCAAGAATCATTTGAGTCCGTGTCATCGACATGCCCGGTCACGCTTTCCGCTTGGTTTGCAGTGCACGATATATCGTCAACGGGCGGCCCGACTTTAGGCCCGAACGGGCTGACGCACGGGCACGAAAAACGCCTCTGGCATATGGGCGGCGCACCGGCCGGACGCGCAGCTCAGCGCTGCGATGGCATGACGATGCGCGGGCGTATCGGGCCGCGGGGGCGCTCATCGAACGCCTCGCGTCGCGCCGGGGCGGCGCGTGGCGCTGCGGTGGGCGGCAGCGCAAACGCCGGATTCGGCGGCGCCTGCTGCGCACTGACGCCGTCGCGCAGCCGCGTCGCGTCGAGCGGGGCGTCTGCATTGACATCCAGACGGGCACGCTCGCCCATGACCGCCTCTTCGGTCTTGCGGTTCATGACGATGATGCTGATCCGCCGGTTGGTCGGGTCGTAGGGATCGTCGGATTTGAACGGAATCATGTCCGCCAGACCGACCACCCGGATCACCTTGCCGTCCTCGAGCCCGCCCGCCACCAGCTCGCGCCGCGAGGCGTTGGCGCGGTTCGACGACAGCTCCCAGTTCGAGAAGCCGCCGCCACCGCCGGCGTAGCGGCTGGCGTCGGTGTGCCCGGACAGACTGATGCGGTTATCCACGCTGTTGAGCGCATTGCCGATGGCGTGCAGCAACTCCTTGGTGTAGGGCTGCAGGCGATCGGAGGCTTGGGCGAACATCGGCCGGTTCTGCTCATCGACGATCTGGATCCGCAGTCCCTCCACGGTGATGTCCATGATGAGCTGGTTCTTCATCGCGCGCAGGGTCGAACTGGCTTCGATCAGCGCTTCGATCTGGCCTTTGAGGTCGACCAGTTGAGCGCGTTCGGCCTGCTCGAACTGCTTCGCGTCTTCGCCCTTGGGCGCGGCGGAGGGATCGTTGGCAGCATCGAGGTTGATGGTCTGCCTGCCCTTGACGTCGCCGCGCTTGACCTGCCCCACCGAGCGCGTGAGGTCTTCGCCGCCGCCCTTGATGATGCTGGAACTGTCGCCGGAGCCGGAGCCGCCGCCCATACCGACCTTGAGCGGATTGTCGAAGAATTCGGCAATCCCTTCCATGTCACCCTCGGCGGTCGAGCCGAGCAGCCACATGAGCAGGAAGAAGGCCATCATCGCGGTCACGAAGTCGGCGTAGGCGATTTTCCACGCCCCGCCGTGGGCGCCGCCTCCGCCCTTCTTGATTTTCTTGACGACTATCGGTTGTTGGGTATCGTCACTCATGATTTATGGATTTCAAGCCTGAGTCGATGACGCTTAACCCTTGCGGTTCTTCACCTCTTCCTCCAGCTCGCTGAAGGACGGGCGGTCGGTCGAGTACAGCACCTTGCGGCCGAATTCGATCGCCACCTGGGGCGCATAGCCGTTCATGCTCGCGAGCAGCACCACCTTCATGCACTCGTAGATCTTGCCGCCCTCTTCGACCTTCTGTTCGAGCTGGCCGGCGATCGGGGCGACGAACCCGTAGGACACCAGAATACCGAGGAAGGTACCCACCAGCGCGCCGCCGATCATCTTGCCGAGCACCGCCGGCGGCTGGCCGACCGAGCCCATCACGTTCACCACCCCCATCACCGCCACCACAATACCGAAGGCCGGCACCGAGTCGGCCACCTTTGACATCACGTGCGCCGGGCCATGCGCCTCGGTGTGATGGGTCTCGATCTCCATGTCCATCAGGTTCTCGATCTCGAAGGCGTTGAGGTTGCCGCCGACCATCATGCGCAGGTAGTCGGTCAGGAACTCGACCGCGTGGTGATCGGCGAGAAAATTCGGATACTTGGAAAAGATCGGGCTGCCTTCGGCGTTCTCGATGTCGCCTTCGATCGACATCAGCCCCTCCTTGCGCACCTTGGAGAGCAGCTCGTACATCAGCGCCAGCACGTCGACATAGAACGCCTTGTTGTAGGCCGAACCCTTGAGCACCGACGGAAGCGCGCCCACCGTGGACTTGATCGCCTTGATGCCGTTGCTGGCCACGAAGCCACCGATCATCAGGCCGACGATGGCGATGTATTCGGTCGGCACCCACAACGCCGCCAGCGATCCGTGGACCGCGTACGTCCCCAAAGACGCCGCGAGTACGATGACGTATCCGATGATGAGAAACATCGATGCATCCCTTGTGCTTGTAAGACCGATTCGCAGCGCCTCAAAGCGCCCTGCCGAAGACTGCCGAAGCGGCGCGCCGCAAGGCCTCGCCACATGTGCCTGCTAACGGCCCTGCCAAGCGAAACTTGAGCACCCGAAGGCGGGTATGGCGCACCGCATCCCGGCGGCAGGCGCACATAAAAAAGCCGCCGGAAAATCTCCGGCGGCATATAACCCCTTGCTTAGCAAGGAGGAGGTCAGACCATGGCACTACGATCAGAGACACCTTTGCGCGCACGACGGCCCTTTCCGGCACGCGAAGGCATGTTGCACAGGCCGCACACGAATTCATGCGTCGGGTCATACGCATGCGCGACGTAATGTCCGCCGCAACACGTGCAGGTGGCCTGCTGAAGCAAATCGGCATCGAAGAAACGCACCAGGGTCCACGCCCGGGTGAGGCTCAGCACTTCGTCGAGATCCTCGGCTTCGATGTGGTCGAGGTAGAGGCGAAAGCCCTTGATGATGGCGTCCAGGTCACTCAGACCGGCCTCGTCTTTCATGAAGCGGTAGAAGGACATGAACAGCGAGGAGTGCACGTTCGGCTGCCAGGTCATGAACCAGTCGGTCGAAAACGGCAGCATGCCTTTCGGGGGCGAGACGCCGCGCACTTCCTTGTAGAGTTTGAGCAGCCGCTCGCGACTGAGTTTGGTCTCGGTCTCCAGCATCTGCATGCGCGCGCCGAGGCGGATCATGTCCACCGCGCGCTGGATATCTTCAGCCTCGGCCAGAACGCTTTTATTTCGCATGATGGGCTCCGTGCCGGCTCAGGCCAGCGCTTCCACCGGGGTGGCGGCGGCGATGATGGCGGCGTGAAGCGACGAGGTCGCAGCGTCGCGGCCCTTGCCGGTGAGCATCCCGATCATCGCGCTGTCGTCGAAGCGGAAGCGGCACAACACCATCTGCTGGCTGGCCATGCGCACCACCTGGGCGGTGCTCAGCCCATCGAGCAACTCGGCGACGTCGGCGGCGATGCCGAGCCGGAACATGGCCGCTTCGCGGTCCTCGCGCACCATCTGCTGGGCGAGCATGAGGTAGGCGAGGTTGATTTCCCGGATCTGTTCGTGCAAGTCGGCGCTCTTCATCACAAATCTCCTGACCAGTTCGCGCTTTACGCGTCGTGGGGACCATTGTCCTCGCCGGCAAACCTTGCCGGTATCGGCCCGCCGGGTAACTTGACGTACAAAGGCGCGGACGCCGCGATGTAGGAATTTGACCTACACGCAGGCGGCGACCGGCAGCAGCGAACAGCGCAGTGGATGTCGTTTTTCAGCTCGGGGCGGGTGGCGCATCCTGTGCCGCGAGCCGTTCAACGATACGCTCGAGCACCATCGGTCGACCGAAGTAAAAGCCCTGAAAAAACTCGCAGTTCTCGCGTTTGAGAATGTCGATCTGGGCCTGGGTCTCCACCCCCTCGGCAATCGTCGAGCGGCGCATGCTGTGCGCCAGCGCGATGATCGCGCGCACGATCGCCGCGTCTTCCTCGTCCACGCACAGGTCGCGCACGAAGGATTTGTCGATCTTGATCACATCGAGCGGAAAGCGCTTCAGGTAGGACAGCGACGAGTAGCCGGTGCCGAAGTCATCGACCGAAATGCGTACCCCCATGTTGCGCAGTGCGCGCAGCATGCCGGCGGTGGACTCGGCGTTTTCCATCAGCGACGACTCGGTGATTTCAAGCATCAGACAGCCCGACGGCAGGTGCGTCCGCGCCAGCGCGTCGCGCACCGCCTCGAGCAGGCGCGGCTGGCCGAACTGCATCGCCGAGACGTTGACCGACACGTGCATGTCGGTGAAACCGGCCTGATGCCAGGCCCGGCAGCAGCGGCAGGCTTCGTCGAGCACCCAGCCGCCGATATCGACAATCAGCCCCGTCTCGTCGGCCAGCGAGATGAAGCGATCCGGCGGCACGCGCCCCAGCCGCGGATGATTCCAGCGCACCAGCGCCTCGGCGCTGACGATGCGCCCGCTGCGCGCGTCGAGCACCGGCTGGAATTCGAGAAACAGTTCGCCGCGCTCCACGGCGTGACGCAGATCCGCCTCCAGCGCCACACGCTCGGCCGACGCCGCATTCATCTCGCGATCGTAGAAACGGAAGCTGTTGCCGCCCTTGCGCTTGACCTGTGCGCTGGCGGTCTCCGCGTTCATCAGCAGATCGTAGACCTGCGTGCCATCGGCCGGCACCAGCGCCACGCCGATGCTGGGGGTCAGAAACAGCTCGATCCCGTTTTTCAGGAACGGCGCATCGAACGCGCGGGCGATCCAGCGCGCAAACACCTCGGCGCTCGGACGCTCGCCGATGCCCGGCACAAACACCCCGAACTCGTCACCGCCGAGACGCGCGAGGACCACGTCGGACTGCAGGATTTCCGACAAGCGCGCGCTGATCTGCTGGATCACCACATTGCCGGCCTCGTAGCCGAAACTCGCATTCACCCGCAGGAAGCGGTCGATGTCGATCACGAACAGCGCGCCACGCGCCAGCCGCCCGCGCCGGCCGGCCTCCTCCAGCCAGGCCGAGACCTTGGAGCAGAACAGGCTCTGGTTGGGGAGCGAGCTGAGTTTGTCGAAATGCGCCAGCTGTTCGATGCGCAGATCGGCGCGGCGCACCGCGTTGCGCGCTGCCGCGCCGCGCAACTCACGCTCGATCACCGGCACCATGCGCCCGTACTGGCCCTTCTGGACGAAGTCGTGCACACCGTCGTACATCGCCGACACCGCCATGTCGTCACTCATGCATCCCGAATGGATGATGAACGGGATGTCGCGCCCGCTGCGCTTGAGCACCCCCAGCGCAGCCAGCGCGTCGAAACCCGGCATGTTGTGGTCGGAGATGATCAGGTCCCACTCGTCATTGGCCAGAGCTGCCGTCATGTCGACTTCGGTATCGACGCGGCGATACTCGATGGCCACGCCGCGCTGTGCCAACTCGGCGCGCAGCAAGAAGGCGTCGTCTTCCGAATCGTCCACCACCAAGGCCTGAATCGGCGCATCGTGGCGGCTCACGGCATTGTCATTATGGCTCATGATCAGCGATGACTCACTGGGGCGACTGTTTCACTTTAGCGGTAGGCGGGACATCAACTTGAGCGCCGCCCATCGGCTGGATTTGTGACTTTTTGACGACCCCCGGCGGATCGGCAACCGCGCTCAGCTGCACACTCGACACCTTGTTGCGCCCCTGCGCCTTGGCAACGTAAGCGCCCTGGTCTGCACGCTTCACCATCGCATCGGCATCGTTCATGCTCTTGTCGCGCTGGGCCACCCCCACGCTCACCGACACGCGCAGCTTCACCCCGCCGGCAAGCACCTTGGCTGCATGCACCGACTGACGCAGACGCTCGGCACAGCGCAGCGCGGCACCCAGCTCGGTGTCCGGGCACAGCACCAGAAACTCGTCGCCGCCGGTACGCGCAACCACGTCCTGCGAACGCAGGCCATTCTTGATCGCAATCGACGCCTGGCGCAGCACGGTATCGCCAACATCGTGCCCATAGGTGTCGTTGATCTGCTTGAACTCGTCGATGTCGATGACCATGCACGACAGCGGACGGCGCGAGCGCGTCGCGCTGGCCCACTCCTGTTCGATACGCTCGATGGCATAGCGCCGGTTCGGGAAGCCGGTGAGCTGATCGGTGAGCGCCACCTCCTGCAACCGCCGGTTGGTCACCGCCAGCTCGGCGGCAAAGCGCCGGATCTCCTCGCGCTCGCGCTCGACCTCCTGCTGCAGCCGAATGACCCGATGGCCCGCGCGCAGGCGCGCCGCCAGCACGCGCGGACGAATCGGCTTGGCAACGAAATCGTCGACGCCGTTCTCAAAGGCCTCGATCAAGCGCTCTTCATCTTCCAGCGAGGTCAGCAGCAAAATATAGATGGTGCGTCCGATACGCGTCTGGCGCAGCGCGCGGGTCAGATCCAGCCCGCCCATCTCAGGCATGTTGGCGTCGACCAGCATCATCTGCGGCTGCACCTCCAGCGCCAGCTCCATGCCGTGGCGCCCGTTGTCGGCCTCGAACACCAGATGCCCGGCCCGTTCGAGCAGCCCGCGCAGGGTGCGACGCACCTCCCCGTCGTCATCGACCACCACCACGCGCATCGCTGCAGCCCCCTTGGGGCGGGCGATCACCGGCGCCTCGGCCGCGACCACCCCGTCGCGGCCCTCGTGGCGGACCGTGCCCGCCGACGTTGCAGCGCTCGCCGCGACGCTGGCCAGCGGCGGCACGGCGTGGGTCGCCACGCGCAGCATCCGCCCCCACTCGCCCCACTCCTCGACCACCTGGTCGCACATCGCGTTGAGCGTCTCCTCATCCAGCGACAGGCACTGCCCACGCAGATACAGGGTTTCGATCAGGGCGTGCCGCGCCGCCGGCTCGGCCATGCACAGCGCGCAAATCGTGTCGGCGAGGCTGAGCGCGGCGACGATCTGCGCGCCACGGCTGCCCTCGCCAAAGGGCGCCTCGTCCGGCACCTCGAAATAGGCAGCCGGCTCGAAGAACAGCTTCGGCAAACCCCAATCGGCGAGCATGACCGCCGTCAGCTCGCGGTGGTTCATCGCAAAAGCCTGCTGCTCGCGCGCGACAAGGCCGCCCCCGCTCGCCCCGGCTTCGACAAGCACGGCGCTGTATTCCTTGGGATAGAGCGTGGCCAGCGCGAGTTCGCCGACCCGGCTCAACAAGCCGAGGCAGAACATTTCATCCGCCGCGGCGCAGTGCACCCGCTGGCCGATGGCCTGCGCCGCCAGCGCCATCACCAGCGCGCCCGACCAATAGCGTTCGTAATTGAAGTTGGCGCAGCCGCCGTTGCGGTAGTTGGACAGCAGCGAGAAGCCCAGCGCCATGTTGCGCACCGCCGGCAAGCCCAGCACCATCAGCGCATCCTGCACCGAGGCAATCGGCCGGCGGGCGCCAACCCCGGCGCTGTTGGCCGACTTGACCAGGCGCCCGACGAAGGCCGGGTCGGTCTTGATCACCCGCGCCAGCTCGGCCAGCGACAAATCGTCCTTGCGCGTCAGGCGAATGATCGCCAGCGCCACGCCCTTGGGCGACGGCAAGTCTCCCGAGGCCTTCAGGTGCTCGAACTTGGTGATATCAATCGGTGGAGACATGTACGTCGGCGATCCCTGTCGGCGGAGGTGTGGTGCCCGGCGCGTTTCTTTTTTTCACTAACGTCATAGTCCCCGGAAACTTGAGCCGTATCCACCGTGGTGAAACAGTGCGCCTGCTAGAATGCGTGAGTTCTGGAGGACGCCATGAATTTCTGTTCCGCCTGCGGTGCCACGGTCAATTTGCGGATTCCGCAAGGCGACACCGCACTGCGCCATGTGTGCGATGCCTGCGGCGAGATCCACTACCAGAATCCCAAGCTCGTGGTCGGTGCCGTGGCCGTGTGGGGCGAGCGGGTGCTGCTGTGCCGGCGGGCAATCGAGCCGCGCCACGGCAAGTGGACGCTGCCGGCCGGGTTCATGGAAAACAAGGAGACCACCGCCGAGGCGGCGGCACGCGAAACGCGCGAAGAGGCCTGCGCCGAGATCGCCATCGACGCGCCCTTCTCGATGATCAACATCCCCCACATCAGCCAGGTGCACCTGTTCTATCGCGCCCGCCTGCTGCGTCCCGAATTCGCGGCCGGCGCAGAGTCGCTCGACGTGGCCTTGTTCGATGAAGCCGACATCCCGTGGGAAGCGCTCGCGTTTCGCTCGGTGAGCCTCACTCTGCAACATTTCTTCGACGATCGGCGCGCCGCGCAGTTCGGCTTTCACAGTGCCGATCTCGACATCAGCGCACCACTCACCGGCAATGGAACCTAAGCCCCGGGGCGGCGCTCAAAGCCTTTCGGGACGGTGCGATCAGGCACATCTCGACTTGGATTGAAACGCCGCCAGAGCGCACAATACCGGAGCGACGCAACGGGGGAAGGCAATGCGAATCATGGAAGCTCTCGACGGTTTGGACCACGGCCCGGGCGGCGTACCCCATCGCAGGCCGTGGATTCTGACCCTCGACGTCAATGGCCGGCCGCATCGCTGGGTGAGCTGGCAGGCGGCGTGCACCTATCATGCCCGCGACATGGTGGCGTGGTCGGTGGGTGAACAGGCCTTCATGATTTTCGGTGGCACCAGCCGCCTCACCGGCGAGCGTTCGCAGCTCAGCAGCCAGAGCATCATCGCCATCAAGGGGCGCGCCCTGCGCCCGGCCAGCCTGCGCCAGATTCCCCCGCTGAGCAATCGCGAACTGTTCCGCCGCGACCGCCACACCTGCGCCTACTGCAGTGCCACGCTGGCCGGCGGCCAGCTCACCCGCGATCACATCCAGCCGGTCTCCCGCGGCGGGCGCGATGTGTGGATGAACGTGGTCACCGCGTGCCGCGCCTGCAATCAGCGCAAGGACAACCGGCGCCCCGAGCAGGCCGGGATGGCGCTGCTGTATGCGCCCTACGTGCCCAACAAGGCCGAGTATCTGATCCTCTCGAACCGCAACATCCTCGCCGACCAGATGGATTTTCTGGTCCAGCACCTGCCGCAGCAGAGCCGCGCCCGCGTGCTCGACGCTTGATCAGCGCGATACAGCCTTGGCCGGTGCGCGACGCGCATCTTCGCGCTCCGGATCGACCAGCGCCAGCACCACCCACCCCGCCTTGGGCACGAAGGTGTTGTCGGTGGTGAAGACCTCGACCCGCGACTTCTGATCGACTGCGAACAGCGGCGTGGCGCGCTCGCCGTACTTGTCGACGAACTGCTCGAAGGTGAAGGCCTCGCTGATGTTGGTCTGGCGGATCTCCGCGCCACGCGCCACCCGGCGCGACAGATCGACGAAATTGGCCGTATCCCCAAACGCCCACTGCCCGCGCCCCGACGACACCGTCTTGCGCCCTTTTTCGAGTGGGCTGACCCGCAGCGCGAACGCGCGCTTGGGGCCGAAATAGGCCTTGAAGCGGGTGCACGCCAGTTCGTTGAGGTGCTCGTCGGCGGTCAGCGCCAGCACCCGGCCGAGCCCGGCGGTGTCGAGGTAGACCTCGGCGTGCTCCGACAGCGGATTGCCGTAGTAGGTCTTCAGGCCGGCCATGCGCGCCCGGCTGACGTTGTCCCACAGAGTGTCGGTCAGGCGCACCGACACATCCTGCTGCACCAGCGCCTTGGCGATGGCGCGCGCCAGCGGGTTGGCACCGACGATGAGAAAGCCGCCCGAGCCCGGCTCGGCCACTTTCAGCAAACGCGCCAGCGGCCCCGCGGTCAGGCTCTGCAACACCACCGTGCCGATGATGATGACGAAGGTCAGCGGCACCAGCATCTCGGCGTCGGCAAAGCCTTTTTGGGTGAGCTGCAGCGAGAACAGGGCCATCACCGCGGCGGCGACAATACCACGCGGCGCGATCCAGCCCAGCAATGCGCGCTCGCGCCAGGTGAGGCTGGAGCCGCGCGTGGTCAACAAAACCTTGAGCGGCCGCGCCACGAACTGCAGCACCAGAAAAATCTGCACCGACACCCAGCCCAGCTCCCTGAGCAGGCCCAGATCGAGTCGCGCCGCGAGCAGGATGAACAGCGCGGTAATCAGCAGCAGGCTGAGACTTTCCTTGAAGGCCAGAATCTCATCGACCGGCACGCCCTTGCGGTTGGCCAGATAGATGCCCATCACCGTCACCGCGAGCAGGCCGGATTCCATCGCCAGCGCGTTGGAGAGCGCGAAAGCGCCCATCACGGCGGCCATTGTGGCGACGTTGAAGAGGTAATGCGGCAGCCAGTCGCGACGCAGCGCCTCGCCCAGCAGATAGCCGATGGCGATACCCACCAGCGCGCCGGACAGGATCAGCTTGAGGAAAGTCTGCAGGGTATCGACCCAGGCGGCGCCCTGACCGGACGAGATCAGGAATTCGTAGACCAGCACCGCCAGCAAGGCGCCGATCGGGTCGATGATGATCCCTTCCCAGCGCAGGATGCTGGCCACCTTGGCGGTCGGGCGAACGGTGCGCAGCATGGGCACGATCACGGTCGGCCCGGTGACCACCATCATTGCGCCAAAGAGCATCGACATGCCCCACGAAAAATCAGCCAGCCAGCGCGTCGCCAGCGTGGTGATGAACCACGTGGTGAGCATGCCGGTGGTGACAAAACGGCGGACGACCTTTTCGAGCCCCCGGATTTCTGCGAACTTGAGGGTCAGGCTGCCTTCGAACAGAATCACCGAGACCGCCAGCGATACGAAGGGAAAGAGCAGATCGCCGAGCAGCGCGTCGGGGTCGAGCCAGCCCGCCACCGGGCCGACAAAAATGCCGGCAAGGAGCAGAAACAGGATCGCCGGCAGACGCATCTGCCAGGCAAGCCACTGGCACGCGCCGCCCAGAACAGCGACGCCGGCAAGCAGCTCAATGATGTGTTCGGTCACAAAACAATCCTTGTTGAGCCCGGCGCGAGGCCAAGCATAGCGTATTCATATGTCACGACGCCGAGCCCGCCGCACGGGGGCCGGGCCCGGCACGGCGGCTTCACGCCACTGCCCGGGCGCCAGACCGGCGAGGCGCCAGTCGCCGATGGCGGTGCGGATCAGACGCAGGGTCGGGTGGCCGACGCGGGCGGTCATGCGCCGCACCTGACGGTTCTTGCCCTCGCGCAGCACCAGCTCCAGCCAGCTGGTGGGGATGTGCTTGCGTTCGCGGATCGGCGGCGTGCGCGGCCACAACCAGGCGGGCTCGGCCACCGCGCGCACCTGCGCGGGGCGGGTGCGGAAGTCGCCCAGATCGACCCCCGCGCACAGCGCGGCGATCGCCGCCGGCGTCACCGCCCCCTCGACCTGCGCCAGATAGGTTTTGGGCGCCTTGTGGCGCGGGTCGGCGATCCGGTGCTGCAGCGCGCCATCATCGGTCAGCACCAGCAGCCCCTCGCTGTCGGCGTCGAGCCGGCCGGCCGGATACACCGCCGGCACGTCGATGTAGTCTTTCAGCGTCGCGCGCGCGCCCTCGGGCGAAAACTGGCACAAGACGTTGAACGGCTTGTTGAACAGCAACAGGCGGGACATGGGATCGATGCGCCGCACCCCGCGCGGCGCATCCGGAGGCAGCGTCAGGCCGCGTAGCAGCGCAGGCGGTGGGAGAACTCCTGCAACTGCGCGATGCCGCTCTTTTCGGCGCGCTCCAGCCAGTCGTGCAACTGGGCGAGGAGTTGATCCTTGGAGGCCGACGAACGCGCCCACAGGGCGGCGAGTTCGGCGCGCATCGTCTCCAGCGTGGTCAGCCGTGCGCTGTGCGCCAGCGCGGCTTCACGCTGCGCTGCCTCGGCCGCGGCCAGATTGTCGGACAGCACCAGCCGGCGCAGATCGCTGCCCCGCCCCTTGAACGTATCGTTGTGCTTGCGCAGCAAGGCGTCGATCTCTTCTTGGTAGGTCTGCTTGAGGGCACGCATGTAGCGCGTCATCACATCGTAGCGATGGGTGATGATGACTTGCAGCATCTCGCTGTCGGGCACGGTGCGCGCCGCACCGAACTTCGGCGTCGGAATCACCTTCTTGGCCTTGGCCAGCCCGAAGAACTGGAGGATACAGATGTACATCCAGCCAATGTCGAACTCGTACCACTTGGCCGACAGCTTGGCCGAGGTGGCGAAGGTGTGGTGGTTGTTGTGCAGCTCTTCGCCGCCGATGAGGATGCCCCACGGCACGAGGTTGGTGGACGCATCCACGCAGTTGAAATTGCGGTAGCCCCAGTAGTGGCCGATGCCGTTGATGACGCCGGCCGCGAAGAACGGAATCCACATCATCTGCACCGCCCAGATGGTGAGCCCGGCCGCGCCGAAGAGCACCACGTCGATCACCAGCATCAGGCCGATGCCGACCGAGTTGTTCTCGTAGATGTTGCGCTCCAGCCAGTCGTCCGGCGTGCCGTGGCCGTAGCGATCGAGGGTCTCCTGGTTCTTGGCCTCGATCTGGTAGAGCTCGGCGCCCTCCCACAGCACCTTGCTCAGACCACGGGTCTGCGGGCTGTGCGGATCTTCCTCGGTCTCGCACTTGGCGTGGTGTTTGCGGTGGATGGCCGCCCACTGCTTGGTCACCATGCCGGTGGTCAGCCACAGCCAGAAACGGAAAAAATGGCTGGGGATGGGGTGCAGCTCCAGCGCGCGATGGGCTTGGTGGCGATGGAGAAAAATGGTGACCGACGCGATGGTGACGTGCGTCAGCCCGAGCGCCACCACGACATAGCCCCACCAGGGCAGATCAATCAGACCGGAAAGCATGCGAGCGCGTATCCCTGAATCAGACAAAAACCGGACGATTATACGTGACCGGAGCCGCTCGCCTGAAGCTGCAGCGCAACATGCCAGCGGCAAGCACCGTCCGTGTGCGGGGCATCGATGCCGAAAGGAAAATCACCGCCCGGTCACGCCTGACGCACCATCCGCGCGGCGAAGAAACCATCCGTCGCATGGTGCAGCGGATCGAGATGCAAGGTGTCGCGGGCATCGGGTGGCAGCGCGGCGCCCTGCCGGGCGAGCAGCGGCAACGCCGGATCGAGCGAAAAGGACGGATGGGTGGCCAGAAAATCCGCCACCACCGCTTCGTTCTCGGCCGCCAGCACGCTGCACGTGGCGTACACCAACACCCCGCCCGGCTTCACCAGCGCCGCCGCGGCGGCGAGAATCGACTGCTGTGCCGCCACCCGCGGCGCGATGTCCTCGGCGCGGTACCGCCACTTCAGATCGGGGGCGCGGCGCACGGTGCCCAGCCCACTGCACGGCGCATCGACCAGCACCCGGTCGGCCTTGCCGGCGAGGCGCTGCAGGCGCGGATCGTGCTCGTCGGCAATCGCCATCGGAAAGATATTGGAGAGCCCGCCGCGCTTGGCACGCAGCGCGAGTTCGGACAAGCGCCCGGCCGACACGTCGAAGGCATGCACCCGGCCCGCGTTGCGCATCGTCGCGCCAAGCTGCAGGCTCTTGCCCCCTGCCCCGGCACAGAAGTCGACCACCAGCTCGCCGCGCCGCGCGCCGACCAGCATGCCGAGCAGTTGACTGCCTTCGTCCTGCACTTCAAGGCTCCCGTCAGCCATCAGCGGATGGCGCTGCAGCGCCGGCTTGCCGACCACCCGCAAGGCCAACGGCGACCAGCGCCCGGGCGTGGTTTCGATGCCATCGGCGGCCAGCGCAGCGCGCACTGCGTCGCGTTTGCCGCGCAGCACGTTCACCCGCAGATCGAGCGGCGCCGGCTGATTGAAGGCCTCGGCCATGGCCTGCGCCTCGGCCGGCGTGTCGGCCCACGGCCAGCGGGCCAGCAGCCAGTCCGGCATGTCGGCGGCCACACCGGCACCGAAGCCGGCCGCATCGACGCGCTGCCACGCACCGCTCAGCCACACCGCGATCAACACATCGGCGTCGCCCGCATCGGTGGCCGCGGCCTGCACCCGGCGCAGATGGCGCAGCACGCCGAAAACCACGTCGGCCAACTGCGCGCGGTCGCGCGCGCCGAGGCGGCGATGGCGCTTGGTGTAGTACTGCACGACCTGGTCGGCGGGGTGTTCGAACTGCATCAACTCGGCCAGCAAGCTGCCAGCATGGTCGACCAGGGCCTGCGGGAGGGCGTCGCTCACGAGCCGGCCTTGGGTGCGCCGAGCTCGATGCGCTCGGCCTGCTGGTCGAGCACCTCGCCCTGGCGATCCTCGATGCGGATGCGCACGGGCAGCAGATGCTGCCCCTCGGCCAGCCACAGCTCGAGCTTGACGTTGCCGTCGTCGGACTTGACGCTCAGGTGGCGCGCCGGCACGTCGCCCAGCGGCAGTTTGACGGTCTCGCGTCCGAGGTCGCGCACCACAGACAAGGCTGCCGACTTGTTGCTCACCACGGTCAGCGTGAGCGGCAGCGTGACGTGCGCCGTGCGCGCGAGCTGATGCCACAGGCTGAGCACGTCCTGATCGCCAGCGGCCAGCGCAGCCTCGCGGTGGCTGTCGCCGCGGTCGATGAAAACCTGCCCCTGCGCCCAGTCGAAGCGCGCATGCTGCGGCGGCTTGCCCTTCTGATCGACGCTGAAGCGCGCCGGGCGCAAGCCCGCGGCGGTGAGCTCACCCTCGCTGCGCTGAACGTAGCGGAAGTTTTTGAACAGCGCGGCCAATCCGGTGGTTTCGACCAGCGACTCCATCTCGTAGCGGCGGGCGTCGTGCTGCCAGGTATGGGTCGTGCGCCCGAGTTGCAAACCGGTGTCGCCGTGAAACACGCGAAACACGATGCGCCCGCTGCTCGGCCAGTTCATGACCGCACGCGACGCGGCCACGGCGGCGACGGCCCCGTCGGCGAACGCATGAAACGGCAGCGCCAGCAGCACGCACAGCGCAGCGACACGCGCGACGGCGGTACCCATCAGGCCACGTCCAGCGCGGGGTTGATGAGTGTGGCCGTGGCCGGCGCAGCGCAGACGGTTGCGCGCCCGTCCTCGATCCGCACCCGGTCCTCGACGATCCAGCGCACCGCTTGGGGAAAGATGCGGTGCTCGTGCACCAGCACCCGTGCGGCCAGCGCGTCGGCATCGTCGTCGGGCAGCACGGGCACGCAGGCCTGGACAATGATCGGGCCGCAATCGAGCTCGGCGGTCACGAAATGCACCGTGGTGCCGGCCACCCGCGCCCCGGCGTCGATCGCCCGCTGGTGGGTGTGCAGCCCGGTAAATGCGGGCAGCAGCGAGGGGTGGATATTGATCATCCGTCCCTCGTAACGACGCACCAGATCGGCCGTCAGCACCCGCATGAAGCCGGCCAGCACCACCAGATCCGGCGCATAACGGTCAATCGTCTCGCCCAGCGCCGCGTCGAAGCTGGCACGATCGGCGAAGCCGGTGTGGTCGACCACCGCGGTCGCGATCCCGTTGTCCGCTGCGAAGCGCAGACCCACGGCCTGCGGGCGATTGCTGATCACCGCGGCGACGCGGGCGCCGGGGATTGCGGCGCGGACGATGGCTTCCATGTTGCTGCCACGACCGGAGATCAGGATGACGATGGACTTCATGGAGCGGGGGCCTGTCTACAAAGGGAGGAAAACGGCGGTGGCGGCATTCTGGATGACACGGCTGATGGTGCGCCCCTCGCGCTCGGCCATGATTTCGGCGAGGGCGTCAAGCGAACCGATGAGGCGCCCGAACTCGCGTTCGAAGCTCAGATTGGGCACCGGCTCGACCGCGTTGGAGAGCAGCAGCAAGCGGCCATCGGCGTCGCGCGCGTGAGCCAGCTTCCAGGCCGCGATCTCGAAGTTACGGGCCGCATTGTACAGGCGTTGCGGGTCCACATCATCGAGCAGGAAGAAGGCCGCGCGGTCGCCCAGCGCGATCTGCACCATGCCCGCCAGCCCGACCATGAAGGCCTGCACGCGATCGCCGGGATAGTCGGGGTTGAGCCCGATCTGCACCGCCTCGGCGCCGCGCCGGTAGTTGAGCGCCTCCAGCCGCCAGCGGTGGTCGCGGCCAAACAGCCCGGCCACCGCCGCCGCTGCGCTGGCGTGCCCCTGCCTGCGCCATTCGGCGGGGTTGCGCCGGTAAAGCTTGAGCGCCAATCGACGCAGCGAGGCAAAGATCAGGCGGTGGTGCACCTCGGTGACCTTGTCGATGTCGGACTTGGCCAGGTCACTGACCGCAAAGCCGCTGTCGCGCGACGCCGCGGGGCCCGAACCATGCATTGCACAACCGGCGATGAGACTCACAGACGCGACAAGCAGCAGTCCGGCGCGCATGTGCCGTCCCACCCCGGTTCAGGCCACCGCTTCGCGGCGATGGCGCAGCCAGCCGATGAACAGGGGCAGCAGCGACAGCGCGATGATCGCCAGAATCACCAGGCTCAGGTTGTTCTTGATGAACGGGATGTTGCCGAACAGGTAGCCGCCCAGGGTGAGCGAGAAAATCCAGATGCAACCGCCAAGGAAGTCCAGCGGCAGATACCGGCTGTAGGTCATCTTCGCCACCCCCGCCACGAAGGGCGCAAAGGTGCGCACGATGGGCAGGAAGCGGGCGATGATGATGGTCTTGCCGCCATGTTTTTCGAAGTAGGCGTGGGTCTTGTCGAAGGCTGCGCGGTTGAACAGCCGCGACTGCTCCCAGCGAAACACGCGCGGCCCGATGCTGCGCCCGATCCAGTAGTTCAGGTTGTCACCGAGCACCGCCGCGACAAGTAGCGTGGCGCACAGAATCTGGATGTCCATGCCGCCCGTCGCCGCCAGCGCACCGGCCACGAAGAGCAGCGAGTCGCCCGGCAGGAAGGGCGTCACCACCAGCCCGGTTTCGCAGAAAATGATCAGGAACAGGATCGCGTAAATCCAGGTGCCGTACTCTGCCAGCAACGCAGCCAGGTGCGTGTCGAGGTGCAGGATGATGTCGATGAACGTGGCAATCAGTTCCATGGCGCAGCGCAAAAAACACGGGAGCAGGCATGATACCCAACTCGGCGCATGCCTGCCTGCGCAGCATGTCGCGGCGCGCGCTCAGCGCTGGCCCGCGCAGCGCTTCGGCGCGGTCGCCTCGCCCGCCGGCGGCATCGAGACCACGTCGGGGGAATGCGCTGTGCGCGCCTCAAACGCCGCCATCCGCGCCCACAGGGCCGTGAGCCGGTCTAGTTCGCCGCGCACGCGCAGGTAGTCGGCCGAACGCAACCGCCAGCCAACCCAGAAGCCGATGCCTGCCGCCGCCAGCAGCGCCAGCGACAGCACAATCCACAGTCCGGTCATCTGCGCCCCTCCCGCAACACCAGGTCGACGCGGCGATTGCGCGCGCGCCCGTCCTCGGACATGTTCGAGGCGACCGGCAAACGCGCCCCCCACCCCTCGACCAGCAGCCGGTCGGCCGCGATGCCGGCGCCGATGAAGGCCGCACGCACCGCCTCGGCGCGCTGTCGGCTGATCAGCAAGCGGCGCTCCGGCCCGCCTGCGCTGTCGGCGTGGCCGCGCACCCGGATCAGAAAGCGCCCGTCACGCAAGCCGTCCGCAAGCTGCGCCACCCACGCCTGCTGCGCCACGCTCAGCGTCGCCCCGCGGCTGTCGAAGAGCAGCGGTTGCACGGCCAGCGCGGCATCGACGCGGGCTTGAAACTGATCGAGCGGGATATCGGTCGCGGACACATCCGCAGCGTCCGCGCTGGTCAAATGCTGTGCCGCGACGCGCGGTGCCGGACGGTCGGGAGGCGCGGGAGAGCGCACCACGTCGGCAGCCACCGACGCCGAGCGCCCCGGCGCAACGAAGGCCTGCACCAGCCAGCCGCTGAGCGCGATCAGGCCGAGCAGCGCAAACGCGC
Organism: Rhodocyclaceae bacterium; assembly: GCA_020445945.1. Classification (GTDB taxonomy): domain Bacteria; phylum Pseudomonadota; class Gammaproteobacteria; order Burkholderiales; family Rhodocyclaceae; genus Nitrogeniibacter. The sequence goes on along the minus strand of JAGRFQ010000028.1, from coordinate 56,024 downwards.
CGACCAGCACCACCCGCCACGGATAGTGCTTGACCCGCCGAATCGACCGGAACTCGGGATTGAGCACCATGACAATGTCTGACCTGATTTATGTGTTTTGTCATATTTTGCGCCAAATGCGGTGCACCAAACAATGCCGTCACACAGTGTCACCCTTTGAGCGCAAGCGCGAGCAGGCGACACGCGCCGGGCTCCGTATAATCGGCGTTTTCGCCGCCGACGCCGTCATGCCTGCCATCCACCGCCTGTCCGACCCGCTCATCAACCAGATCGCTGCCGGCGAGGTCGTCGAGCGCCCGGCCTCGGTACTCAAGGAAGTGCTGGAGAACGCGGTCGACGCGGGCGCGCAGGCAATTGAAGTGAGCCTCGACGGTGGCGGCGCGCGGCGCATCCGGGTCAGCGACGACGGCTGCGGCATCGACAAGGACGACCTTGCCCTCGCGCTGGAACGCCACGCCACCAGCAAGATCAGTTCGCTCGACGATCTTGAAGGCGTCGCCACGATGGGCTTTCGCGGCGAGGCACTGGCCGCCATCGCCTCGGTGGCGCGCACCACCCTCACCAGCCGCGCGCATGGCGCCGGCCACGCCTGGCGGGTGGACGGGCCGGGCAAGGCGCCGGTGCCGGCCGCGCTGAATCACGGCACCGTGGTCGACGTGCAGGAGCTCTACTACAACACCCCGGTGCGGCGAAAATTCCTCAAGACCGAAGGCACCGAGTTCGCCCACTGCGACGACGCCTTCCGCCGCGTCGCGCTGGCGCGGCCCGACGTGGCGATGCAGTTGAGCCACAATGGTCGGGTCAGCCACCGCCTGCCCGCCGGCGACATGACGCGCCGCGTGGGGCAGATCATGGGCGACGATTTTCTGGCCCATGCGCGGGCGGTCGATGCCGACGCGGGCGCGACGCGGCTGACCGGCTTTGCCTCGCTGCCGGCCTACTCGCGCGCCAGCCGCGACGCGCAGTATTTCTTCGTCAATGGCCGTTTCGTGCGCGACAAGCTGGTCACCCACGCGATCCGCGAGGCCTACCGCGACATCCTCCACGGCAGCCGCCATCCGGCCTACGTGCTGTTTCTCGACATCGACCCGCGCACGGTCGATGTCAACGTGCATCCGGCCAAGATCGAAGTGCGCTTTCGCGAATCGCGCGCGGTGCACCAGTTCGTCTATCACGCGCTGGAGCGCACGCTGGGTCAGGCCGGCACGGCCGACAGCGGCGCGCCGGTCCACACGCCCTCCCCGCCGGCCGGCACACCGGCGGCCGGCTTCGCCCGCCCGGCGCAGCAGTCGCCACTGGCGATGGAGTCGGCGGCAAACACTTACTACGACTTCGCCGCCACCGCACGCCCCAGCGTCGGCACCGCCGCGTCGCCGCCGGCGGCGCCCGTGATGCCGGCCCAGCAGGCCGGTGAGGCGCCGCCGCTGGGCTTTGCACTGGCGCAGCTGCACGGCATTTTCATCCTCGCCCAGAATGCCCACGGGCTGGTGCTGGTCGACATGCACGCGGCACACGAGCGGATTCTGTACGAGCGCCTCAAGACCGTGCTCGACGGCGCGCCGTCGCTGCAGCGCCTGCTGATACCGGCGGTGCTCCAGCTCTCGCCGCGCGAGATGGCCACCGCCGAAACCTGCACCGAGGTGCTTGCCGGGATGGGTTTCGAAGTCAGCGCCGCCGGCCCGCAGGCGCTGTCGGTGCGTACCGTGCCGGCGCTGCTCGCGGCGGCCAATGTGAGCGAGCTGGTGCGCGCCGTGCTGGCGGAGCTCGAAGACATGCCGGCCTCGCAGGTGGTCACCGCGCGGCGCAACGCACTGCTCGCCACCATGGCCTGCCACGGCGCGGTGCGCGCCAACCGCACGCTCACCGTGCCGGAAATGAACGCCCTGCTGCGCCAGATGGAAGCCACCGAGCGCGCCGACCAGTGCAACCACGGCCGGCCGACGTGGACCCAGTTCTCGCTGGCCGAACTCGACCGCTTCTTTCTGCGCGGTCAGTAGCTTCCGCGCGCCTGCCGGGTGACCGGGGATACCTGGCGCACCTGCCAGCCGCGCGCGGCGAGGCGGGCCGGAATGCCGCCCTCGCCGACCAAATGCCCGCCGCCCACGGCAACGAATAGCACGCCCGGATGCACCAGCAGGGCGTCGATGCGCGCGCTCATCTCGGCATTGCGCCGATCGATCAGCTCGGCAAACAGGGGCGCCACCGCATTTTCGTCGACGCCTTCGAACATCAGCGCCGCAAGCTGCGCCGCATCGCCGCTCTTCCACGCCGCAAGCACCCGCCCGAGATAGTCCGGCAGCTGATTCTGATTGATCATGTCGAGGGTCTGACGCATCGCCGCATGTTGCGCCCCGTCGCCACCACCGGCCAGCGCGGCAACCTGCCGCTGCGCACTCTCCAGCGCAACCAGCGCCTTGCCGCTGCGCCCGGCACGCGCCTGCAGCACGCTGTCGACCCCGGCGTCGGTCGAATAGCCCGCCTGGATCGCCGCCATCGCCACGAGAAAGGACGACGCGAACCACGGCTGCAAGACGCGCACGTGCTGCACCGGCACGCCGACACGCGCCGCCGCGGCGCTCAGGTCGGCGTAGAGATCGGCGGGCAGACGGGTCTCCAGCGTCTCGCCCGCCGGCAAGCTGCCCGCGCGGAGGAGCGTGGCGGCGACCGCCGGGTCGCGCATGTCGAGTTCGACCGCCAGCGTGTCGGCGCGCTCGAAGGCTGCGCGCACGGGCGCCGGCAAGGGAAAGCATGTCGCGTTGCACAGGTGCACCGTGCCGAACACGTGGGCCCGGACCTGACCGCGCGCGTCGGCCACTTCCCACAGCGCGGGGTCGGCCCAGGCCGGGAGGCCCGCGCCCACCAGCGCGACAAGCGCGCCGCGCGCCATGCGGCCAATCCATCGGTTCATTGCGCGCCCTCCGTGGCCACGATAACGATGGATCATTGATCGCACCAAAGCGCCGGCCGCGCTTTGCCTTATCGCAAACCCGACGCAAGCTTTCACACATTCGCATCGTCGCCATGACGTAGGTCACGCTCCGTGCGCAGGCTAGAATGCGCCCATGTCCGCCGCACCCCTTCCCCCCGCCATCCTGCTGCTCGGCCCGACCGCCAGCGGCAAGACGGCCAGCGCGCTGGCGCTGGCCGCCGCGCTGCCGGTCGAGATCGTCAGCGTTGACTCAGCGCAGGTGTTTCGCGACATGGACATCGGCACCGCCAAACCCGACGCGGCCGAGCAGGCGCGGTGCCCGCATCACCTGATCGACATCTGCACGCCGGAGGAAGCCTACTCGGCCGCGCGCTTTCGCGACGACGCGCTGCAGGCGATGGCCGGCATCACTGCGCGCGGCCGCATTCCGGTGCTCGCCGGCGGGACGATGCTGTACTTCAAGGCGCTGCGCGAGGGGCTGTCCGATCTGCCGCCGGCCGACGCTGCGCTGCGCGCCGAAATCGACGCCGCCGCGCGCGCCCACGGCTGGCCGGCGCTGCACGCCGAGCTGGCGCGGCGCGACCCGGCGGCCGCGGCAGCGCTCAAGCCCAACGACGCGCAGCGCATCCAGCGCGCGCTGGAGATCGTGCGCCTGACCGGGCGGCCGCTGGCCGAGAGCTATGCCCGCCGCGAGATGCACTCGCCGCCCTACCGCTTCATCAGCGTGGCGCTGACACTGACCGATCGCGCGGCGCTGCACGCACGCATTGCGCAGCGTTTCGACGCCATGCTGGCCGCCGGATTCGTGGACGAAGTGGCGCGGCTGCGGCGGCACTATGATTTGAGCCTCGAGCTGCCAAGCATGCGCTGCGTCGGCTATCGCCAGGCGTGGGACTATCTCGACGGCGCCACCGATGCAGCCACCTTCCGCGACCAGTCGATTGCCGCCACGCGCCAGCTGGCCAAGCGCCAGCTCACCTGGCAGCGCAAGTTTGAGGCGCAGTGGGATGCGCTCACGCCGCTCGACTGCCTGCAGCCCGGGCTCGCCACGCGCGTGATCGCCACCGTGCGGCGCGGGCTGGACGACGCCTGCGGTTGACCCGCTCAGGCGCAGCGCACCTCGCCCAGCGCGATGCCATGGACGAGGTAGTAGTTGATGCGCGCCTCCCAGTCCTGCATGAAACGGGTGAAGTAGGTTTCGGTAAACGCCTCGACGAACTTGTCGCCCTCCGCGCTGAGGCTGGTGTACATGTAGCGGATCGTGGCCGCCGAGCCGCCCTCGACCGCCTCGACCGCGATATTGAGCCGGCAGGCCGTCACCCCCGGCGTGATCTTGATCATCTCCACCACGCCGGCATCCGCATCGTGACGCGTGATGTACCAGATGCCGTCGCACGGCCCGGCCTCGGTAACGAACACACAGTCAGGCTCGGCGACACCGGAGTGGCTCAGCACCAGCCGCGGATCCCAGCCCTCGATCCACTCCGCCTCGCGCACCGGGCAAAGTAGCGGAAACACCGCCGCCACCGGCGCGACCAAGTGCTGGGTGTATTCCCGGCACACCCGCTTGGGTTTCACAATATGCATGCAGCAGGGCCTCCCTCCCCTCGGCAATACCGTCACCATAGACCAAACCCGGCGCCGTCGCACGACGGGCAGGTCACACTTGCGCCACTGAACACCCGCTGCGCGCGCGGGTCTTAGTCGACAGCACCGCCATTGAAGGAGTCGGTTCATGCTCGGCGCCCACTCGAACAGCACCTTGCGCGGCGATTATGCACGCGCCCGCCCGGACTACACGGTCGATCAGGACATGGCCGCCTATTCCGACACGGATCGCCGCGTGTGGCGCCAGTTGATGCGCCGCCAGTGCGCCATCGTGCGTGGCGCGGCGTGCGACGCCTTCGTGCGCGGCATCGATCTGCTGCAGGCGCCGCCGGAGATTCCGGAACTCGCGCGGGTGAGCGACTTCATTGCCGCGCGCACCGGCTGGCGGCTGGTGGCGGTCCCCGGTTTCATCCCCGACGCCGTCTTCTTCGCCCATCTGGCAGCGCGACGTTTTCCGGTGAGCGTGTGGGTGCGCCGCCCCGACGAGATCGACTACCTCGTCGAGCCCGACCTGTTCCACGACTTTTTCGGCCACGTTCCGATGCTGCTCCACCCGGTATTCGCCGACTACCTCGCGGCCTACGGCGCCAAGGGCGCGCAGGCCGAGGCGCTCGGCGCGCTGCCGCGGCTGGCGCGGCTGTACTGGTACATGGTCGAGTTCGGGCTGATCGACACCCCCGCCGGGCTGCGCGCCTACGGTGCCGGCATGCTGTCCTCGAAAGCAGAAACGCTGTACTCGCTCGACAGCCCGCAACCCCACCGCATCTGGTTCGATCTGGCGCGCGTGATGCGCACCGACTACATGATCGACAGCTTCCAGAAGACCTATTTCGTGCTCCCCGACTTCGAGCACCTGTACGCCGTCATGCACGACGACTTCGCGCCGCTCTACCGGCGCCTTGCCGACACGCCCGACATCGACCCGGCAACCCGCGCGCCGGGCGACCGGGTCTATGCGCCACACGCCTCGCCACGCCACGCCGCCGATCTGTAAGATAGGCCGCTGGCCCGGCGCCCCCGACGCCGGCCGAGAGGAGACATTGCATGCAATCGGTTGCAACCTTTGCCGCCCTGCTGGTGGTCGCCGTCCTGCTCGTGCCGTTGTTCAAGCGCGCCGGGCTGGGCACCGTACTCGGCTATCTCGCCGCCGGCGTGCTGATCGGCCCGTTCGGGCTCGGTCTGGTGCACGACGCCGAAAACCTGCTCCACACCGCAGAGCTGGGCGTGGTGCTGCTGCTCTTCGTGATCGGCCTCGAACTGCAGCCCTCGCGGCTGTGGGCGCTGCGCAAACCGGTGTTCGGGCTGGGCGGCCTGCAGTTCTTCGGCGTCGGCAGTCTGCTCATCGGTGGCGCGTTGATCTTCGGGCTGGACTGGCCGATGGCGATTCTGGTGGGCCTCACGCTGGCCCTGTCATCCACCGCCTTCGTGCTGCCAACGCTGGCCGAACGCCACGAGCTGCACAGCCGCTACGGCCGCGGCACCTTTGCGATCCTGCTGTTTCAGGACCTGATGGTGATTCCGCTGCTCGCCGTGCTGCCGCTGCTCGGCGCCGGCAGCGGGGATGCCGGCGTCTCCCCGCTGGTCGGCCTCGGGGTGCTGGTGGTGGCGATCCTGATCGGCCGCCCGGTGCTCGATCTGGTGTTCCGCCACGTGATGCGGGTCAACAGCCGCGAGATGTTCACCGCCGCCGCGCTGGCCACCGCGCTCGGCCTTGCGCTGCTGCTCGAAGCCAGCGGGCTGTCGATGTCGCTGGGCGCCTTCGTCGCCGGCGTGTTGCTGTCGGACTCCGACTTCCGTCACGAGCTCGAAGCCGCAATCCTGCCCTTCCAGGGCTTGCTGATGGGCTTCTTCTTCATCGCCGTGGGGATGACCATCAACCTCGGCATGATCGTCGCCCACCCGGTCAATGTGCTCGGGCTGACCGTTGCGCTGATTCTGGTCAAGGGCTTCGGCTTGTACGGCCTGCGCCTCGCATTTCGCGGCAACAAGCGGGTGTCGCGCATGCAGGCACTGGCGCTGGCGCAGTGCGGCGAGTTCGCCTTCGTGCTGTTCGGCGCCGCGCAGGCCAACGCCTTGCTGCCGCAGGAAATGGTCGCCCAGTTGAACCTGTCGGTCGCGCTGTCGATGGCGCTCGCGCCGCTGCTGTTCATTCTCGGCGACCGGCTCAACGCACGCGACGCGGCCGCCAACCCGGTGGAGACGCCCGAGCGCGATGCCCTGCCCGACGCACCCAACCCGGTCGTGGTGGCCGGTTTCGGCCGGGTCGGCCAAGTCCTCGGGCGCATTCTGATCGCGCGCAAGGTGCCCTTCACCGCGCTCGACATCGACCACGAGGAAGTGCAAATGGTGAAGCGCTTCGGCATTCAGGCCTATTACGGCAACGCCGCGCACCTCGACGTGCTGCACGCGGCGCAGGTGGGCGAGGCAAAAATCTTCGTGCTCGCCATCGACAACATCGAGACCTCACTGCGCGCGGCCGAGCTGGTGCGCAAGCACTTTCCGCATGTCACCGTGATCGCCCGCGCGCGCAACCGCTTTCACGCCTACCGGCTGATGGATCTGGGCGTCGAGCTGATCGCCCGCGAAACCTTCCGCTCGACGCTGGAGATGACCGGCATGGTGTTCGAACAACTGGGCAAGCCGGCCGACAAAGTGAAGCAGATTCTCGACCGCTTCGCGGCCCACGACATCGCCCTGCTCAAGCGCGAGCAGGCGCTCTATCACGACGAGAACCAGCTCATCCAGAGCGCCAACGAAGCCAATCACGAACTGGCGCAGATTCTGGAGGAAGAGCTTGGTGTGGTCTTGGTCGACCCGTCGACGCCGCCACCGGATGCGCCGCCGGCCACGCCCGCCAGCGCCGCAACGTCATAGCCGCCGCCGCATCATTCGCCACCCGAGCCGCAGGCCACACGCGGCGCTTCCCAAGCATCGTGCGACGCGCTATATTCGCGCCCGCATCGGGTTCCCGGTGTTGTCCGGCGCGCAGCCACCCGGCTCCCTCGCCGCCCTTCGATATCTTTATTGGAGCGGATTCGCATCATGGCGAATGCGTGCATCGGTTGCGGCGTGTGCTGCGCCTCGTACCGGATCGCGTTTCACTGGTCGGAGACGACCGCCTGTGAAAGCGGCACGGTGCCACTTGAATTGACGGAGACGCTGCGCCTGCACGAGGTGGCGATGAAAGGCACGTCGAGCAACACCCCGCGCTGCATCGCGCTGGCGGGCACGCCGGGCATCGACGCGGTGTGCGCCATCCACGGCCGCCACCCGAGCTGCTGCCGCGCGGTAGCGATGGGCAGCGACCAGTGCGTCCGCGCACGCCTCCGCCACGGGCTCCCCCCGCTCGATCAGGCCATGATCGTTGCCGCCTACGCCGACCCGAACCCACCGGGCGCGCCGCTGCCCGATCCGCTCGCGATGCTGGTTACCGCCGCCACCGCCTCCGCCGACGTCCACGCCCGCCCCTGAAACGAGGCGGCCTATTCGGCCGCCGGCATGGCCTTGAAGTGCACGTCGCGCTGCGGGTAGGGAATGGTGATGCCGGCGTCCTTGAACAGGCGCCAGATCGCCAGGTTCACATCGGTGCGCACGTTGCCGATCCCGTTTTCGGGGTCGGAGATCCAGACCCGCAACTCCAGATCAATACCGCTGTCGGCGAAGGCCAGCATGCGCGCTGCCGGCACCGGGTCGGGCAGAATCCGCGGCGAGGCCTTGGCCGCTTCGATCAGCAGCGCCATCGCCTGTTCGGGATCGTCGTCGTAGCTGATCTGCACCGGGAGGCGCACCCGCGTGTTGGTGTCGGTGTAGCTCCAGTTCACCACCTCCGAGGTAATCAGGTTCTCGTTCGGGATCAGGCGCTCGACGCCGTCGCGGTCGCGCACCACCACGTAGCGCGCGCGCAGCTCCTGCACCCACCCGAACTTGGCGTCATTGCCGCCGACCGAGATCACGTCGCCGGGCTTGATCGAGCGGTCGAGCACCAGAATGAAACCGCTGATGAAGTTGCTGGTGATGCGCTGCAGACCGAAGCCGATGCCCACCCCGAGCGCGCCGCCAAACACGGTGAGCGTGGTCAGGTCGATGCCGACCGCGTCGATCGCCAGCAGAAAGGCCAGCGCGATCAGGAAGAACTTGCTGAACTTGCCGAAGGCGACCTGCAGCGAGGGGTTCATGTGTGCCGAAGCACGCATGCGCCGCTCGATCACCCCCGAGATCCAGAACGCCAGCGTCAGCAGGATCGAGATCAGCGCGATCAACTTGATCGTGGACAGCACCGACACGCGCGAGCTGCCCACGTTGAACGCGAAACCATCGAGCGCCGCCTCCACCGCCGGCAGCCAGCCCACCAGATGCAGCGCCACCAGGCCCCAGATGGTGGCCGCGATGATGTTCTCCCAGGCCTTGAGCGCCGGGGTGACCGGAAAGCCCTTGCGCAGCAGGTAGACCAGCAGGCGGATCGCCGCGAGCGACACCAGCAGCGGCACCGCCACGTCGAGCACGGTGGTGTCGTGGCCAAGCGAGCGCATCACGCCGCGCCCGACGAGCACCCCGCCGAGCATCGACACCGGCAGCAGCAGCCGCTGCACGGTGCGCAGCATCAGGCGGCGCAGGTCGTTGCGCGCGTAACCGTCGCTGCGCGCACGCAAGCGCGCCTTGAACAGGATGTGAAACAGCCACGCCAGCCCGGCACCGGCCAGCAGCACCCCGAGCTGATACAGCACCGCCGCGCTCATCAGCGCTTCCATCGCCTGCGGCCACCACGCCTGAAACGCGTCCACGCTCCCCCCTCCGCCCCGTTGCCGCGCGCTACGCGCCCAGGCGCAGGCGAAGTCTCTGGCCGGCGAACTCGACCACGTCGCCACTCACCATCTGGCGCCGCTTGCGCGTCTCAACCGCGCCATTGACCTTGACCAGCCCCTCCGCCACCGAGGCCTTGGCCTCGCCTCCACTGCCCACCAGCCCCTCGAACTTCAGAATCTTGAAGAGCTCGACCGGCTCACACATCAGTTCAACATCCCGCATGCTCTCGCCACCTTGTCATTGAAACCACGCCCGGCCCGGACGGCGCACCGTGCGCGCTCAGTCTTCGCACAGCCAGGCGACGGCCGCGGCCTCGTCGAAAAACAGCTGCACGTTATACCCCGCATTCTGCGCCACTGTCTTGATGAAGTCGTGGCTGCGATCGCCCGGCGACGCCAGCGTGGCGGCACGCACATCGCGCTGCAGATCGAGTCTGGGCATGTCTTCGTAGGCGAACCTGTAGTTCTCGGTGGTGCTTGAGATGTTGGCCGCGTTTCGCACATCGGTCAGAAAACGCTTGATCTTCTCCGCGCGACTGATGCGGTCCAGCTCGATGGTGAAGGTGCGCGCGTAATCGACCGTAAACGGGCCAAGCACCCGGCACACAATGTACTTGCGGCTCTCTGCCACTCGAATGCTGAACCCCATACCGGCGCCCCTCCAAACGTCACCGCGCACACCCGCGGCAATGGTGCAACCGCGCTGCGCCAAGACGCTGGCCGGGCACGGCGCGGTTCAGGGATAGACCGGCAAACGCCGCCGATCGTTTCGGCGCCGGCGACGGTGAAGCCTCATTTAACACACTGCATCAGGTTCTCGCTGCCCGCCGCGGCGTGGCGACTCACCACACACGCCATGGCACCACACATGCAATGCGCCAGGCGGGTCGACAGCCCCGGCACCTCGGTCACCGCCGAGCACTGGCACGCCGGCGCCGACATCACCCCCTGCGCCTCGACCGCGCCGGCGCGCAGGCCCAGCAGCCCCACGACAAGCACAGACAGCACGGCACACGCCGCAGTCGCGAACACCGCAACACGTTTTGAGTTGTGAGACATACGCCCTCCTTGAAATCCACCGCCCATTGGCGGACGTGTCGATACTACGTCGACACGCGGGGCACCATGCAAGCCGGCGTCAAAGCCCCGGCAGCGCGCGGCCCCTGAGCAGACGCACGTCGGCAACCACCGTCCGGCGGGCGAACGGCCGGGTGGATTCGATGCCTTCCTCGAAACGGATGATCTCGTACTCGCTGAAACCTTCCTCGCGGCTGATGCGCTCGGCGTTGCGCGCCAGCACCTGCCGGGCCTCGCCCTCACCACCGGTGTGCAGCAGCTTGTGCTGCAGATGGAAGCGGACGTGGCGTTCGTCGAGCCGCGCGGCGCTGATCTGCCAGTTCGGCGCGAGCGGGTCGACCAGTGCCCAGGTGGCCAGCGCCATACCGACGTGGGGCAGCTCGGTATAGCCGTTTTCGACGATTGCGATCGCCGCCGCCGGGGCCAGCAACCAGCTTTGCGAGCTGCCTTCGCCGGGGCCGGGGACGCTGCTGCAACCGCCGAGGGCGGCGCCGCAGAGGGCGACAAGTGCGAGTGCGCGGCGCATGGTCAGCTCAGGTAGTTGAACAAGGACAGGTTGGTGATGCGCATGAACGACTGCTGCGAGGCTTGCAGATAGGTCTGCTGCAGGGTCAGGTTGCTCACCGCTTCGGCGTAGTCCACATCCTGCAGCCGCGACAGGGTTTCGGCGTATTGCACGTCGAGATCGCTGCCGACGGATTCGAGCGCATCGACTTCCAGCATCCGCGAGCCCACCGAGGCACGCACGCTGAGTTCCTGATCGAGCGCCTGATCCATGCCGGCGATCGCTTGCGCGACGGCGCCGCCGATGCCGACGGTGGGCGACGGATTCTCCAGCGCGCGGACCATGTTGGTGAACATGTTGAACACATTGGCACGCGGGCCTAGCTCGAACACATCGCCAACCGACGGCGTGCCGCCCATCTCCAGCTGCACGGCGCCAAAGCTCAGCGTCGGACCGCTCTGGCTGACCACCGCGGCGCCGGTATCGGCGTTGGTGACGTTGTAGTTGGTGCCGTCCCACACGATGTTGTAGCGCGTGTTGGCGTAGCTGCCGGTGGTCTGCGCGTCGGCCACGTGGCCGGTGCCACCGTTGGGCGACCCCGGCACGGCGAAGAAGCTGCCCTGCGGCGCACGCACCGCGTTGAACACTTCCGCGCCCGAATTGCTGACCGACATGATCCGCGACGGCGACACCTGCAAGGTGCGCTGGCCCTGATCGCCCTGAAAGCTCACCCCGTTGAGGTTGCCGGTGTAGGGCTGGGTGTCCGCCTGATAGCCCGAGAACACATACTCGCCCTGCCCGTTCTGGCTGTTGGCGAGCGACAGCAAGGCATCGAAGTTGGCGCGCACATCGATCGCAATCGACGCCAGTTCGCTGTCCGAGTAGCTGCCGTTGCCGGCCTCGAGCGCGCGAGTGCGAGTGTGGATGTAGATCTCCTCGACCGCGGCGAGCTTGTTCTCGAGCAGCCCCAACGAATCGGTGGCATAGCCCTGGTTGGTCTGCCACGCGGTATTCAGATTGCGTGCCTGCGTCACTTCCAGCGCCCGCGCGCTGGCGATGGGGTCGTCCGAGGGGGCAACGATGCGCCGCCCGGTGGCCACCTGCTGTTGCGTCTGGAGCAGCTTTTCGGTCTGCTTCTGGATCGTGCTGACGCCGGTCTGGAAGAGCATGCTGGTGCTGATTCGCATGGTCGTCTCCTATCGCGCAATGCTCAGAATTTCGTCGAACAGGGTCGAGGCCACCGACATCACCCGCGCCGACGCCTGATAGGCCTGCTGATAACGGATCAGGTTGGCGGCCTCCTCGTCGAGGTTGACCCCGGAGAGCCCCTCGCGGCTCGCGGTGGCCTGTTCGAGCAAGCCCTCCTGCGCCGCCATGCTGACCTTGATCTCATTGGTCTTGTTACCGATCTGGCTGACCAGATTCGAGTACGTGGACTGATAACTGGCGGTCGGGTTGCCCCCCGCGCCGAGCAGGGTCTTGGCGGTTTGCAGCGCCCCGAGCGCCACCGCGTTGGTACTGTCGGCAACGCCATTGGTGTTGCTCTCGAGGGTGAAACTGTCGCCGGTGCTCGGCACCCCGGAGAGCGTGATGTCGATGCCGCCCAGCGGCGCCGGCAAGGTGCGCGTGACGCCCGCCGAGTCGGTCGCCGGGTTGTAGGCCACGGTGCCGATCAGGGTGTTGCTGGCATCGCGCACTTCGTACTGGCTGGAACCGTTGTAGGTGATCGAATAGCTGGCCAGATGCGGCGAACCCGACGCAAAGCCGGCCACGCTGGTGACCTTCAGCGCATCCACCGCGGCGCTGCCCAGATTGCTGCCGCCAGCCACGCTGCGCATCGGCCCGGCCGCGGCCACCAGCCGCGTATCGCCGATCCCCACGCGGATGTCTTCGGCCGCCCGGCGCGTCGGCTCGATCACGAAGGCCTCGCCCACCACGGTCGTCCCCGGCGGGGTGATGGTGATGCCGACACTGGCCGCGCTGACCGCGTTGCCGGTGGCACGATCGACCAGCGCATAGCCGCCGCTGGTGTCGGTATAGGTCAGCCGGTAGCTGCCGCCGGTGAGCTTGGCCGGATCGCCGAAGGCCACCGTCGGCGTGCCGGTGGCGCTGCCCACCGCGCGCACCGTCGGGCTCAGCGGGGTGAAGAAGTCGAGCCCCAGATTGCCGTCCAGATCCTGGCCGAGGCGATGCTGGGCATTGAAGGTCTCGACCAGCCCGGCGGCCACCAGCCCGAGCTTGTTCTGGGTCACATCCAGCGTATCGCGCCGGAACTCGAGCAGCCCGCCCAGGGTGCCGCCGCTGAGCAGGCTCTCGGGCATCTGCACCGACGCCCCATTGGGCAGCAGCAGGCCGATCGCCAGGCGCGACGGGTCTTCGAGGCTTGGCGTGGCGCTCAGGGTCGTGGTCTGCACGCCCACCACCAGCGGTTGACCGTTGCCGATGAACACGCTGAGCGAGCCGTTGTCTTCGGCCACCGTGCTCACCCGCACCAGCCCGTTGAGTTCGCGGATCAGGTTGTTGCGCTGGTCGTGCAAATCGTTGGCCGGCACGCTCGCGCCGGCCGACTCGACGGTGACGATGCGCTGGTTGAGCGCGGCAATCTCGGTGGCGTAGGCATTGATGGTATCGACCGTGCTTGAGATGTTGCCCTCGACGCCTTGACGGATCTCCGACAGCCGCGCGTCGAGATACTGGAAGCGCGAGGCCAGCGCCTGCGCGCTGCTGATCATCGCCTGGCGTGCCGGCACGCTCGACGGGTTGGCAGCCACCTCCTGCACCCCGGCAAAGAAGCTCTGCAAGGCCGGCGAGAGCCCGGCGGTGGGGTCGGCGAGCAGGTTGTCGATCTGGCTGATCTGGGTTTCGTAGGCCGCCAGCGAGGCGCGCTTGGTGTCGGCCGACAGCACCTGGTTTTCGAGGAACTGGCTGTAGGAGCGCTTGACCGTGTCGATCTGCGTGCCCTGACCAAAGAAGCCGGCGCCGCTGAACAAGGGATCGAGCGTGCTCTGCACCACGCTCTGACGGCTGAAACCGGCGGTCGACGCGTTGGCGATGTTGTGGCTCGTCGTGTTGAGCCCCGCCTGTGCGGCGTTGAGCCCGGTGATACCGATGTTGAGCATGCCTGCCATGGTGAGTCCTTGTCGCTGAGACTGTTACGACTGGAACGCTGCAAAACTTATGCCAGTTGGCGCGCAATCGACGAACGGCGCAGGCGCACGACCACGCCCCCGAAGGCCGCCACGCGGCATCCAGGCGGCGACGTGACCGATCAACCGGGGAAGGCGCCGCGCAGTGTCGGGCCGTTGATGATGCGGGTGAGCTTCTCGGCGTAACGCGGATCGGTGGCGTAACCGGCCGCCTGCAGCTCGCGCGCAAAGCTGGCCGCGTCCTGCTGGCCGACCACCTCGGCGTAGCGCGGGCTGGTGCCGATCAGGCGCGCATAGTCGCGGAAACTCTCGCGATACGAGCCATAGGCGCGGAAACGCGAGGTCTCGCTCAGCGCGCGGCCATCCACGTATTCGGTCGCCGCCACGCTCACCGTGCCGCCCTGCCAGCTGCGCCCGGCCTTGATGTTGAACAGGTTGTAGCTCGGCTGGCCGTTGGCGTCGCGCAGCTGATATTTGCCCCAGCCGGTTTCCAGCGCCGCCTGGGCGATCATGAACTCGGCGGGGATGCCGGTCGCGCGGCTCGCCGCCTGGGCGTGCGGCAACAGCTCGCGCACGAAGCTCTCGGCATCGCGCGAAATCTCGGCCGGCGTCGCCTCGATGGTGGCCGTGCGGCGAAGCGGCGTGCTGCGCCCGGCAAGATCCACCGGCGGCAGCGTCGCGGCGGCAGCATTTGCCGGTCGGCGCGCCACGCTGGCAATGTCGAAGCCGGCGCTCACCTCCGCCGCGGCCGGCGCCTGCATCGGGTCGCCGCTCATCTGGCGCACCAGCGCGCGGGCCAGCCCGGTGCCGCCGCTGGCCGCCATGTTCGCGGCAAGCTGCTGGTCGAGCAGGCTTTGGTAGAGCTTGGTCTGGTCGTTGTCCATCAGGCCGCCGGACGGCATTGCGGCGCGCATGGACTTGAGCACCATCGACAGAAACAGCGACTCGAACTGCTTCGCCGCCGCTTCGAGTGCCTGTGGATCGTTGTCCCGCGCCAGCCGCTTCAGGTCGGCAATGGCATTGGGATCGAGGGTGTTGACCGGCAGCGCGGAAGTCATCGCCGTGCGGCCTCAGATCACCTGCAGATCGGCGCGCAGCGCGCCGGCGGCTTTCATCGCCTGCAGAATGCTGATCAGGTCCATCGGGTTGGCACCGAGCGTGTTGAGCGCCTTGACCACATCGGCCAGATTGGCGCCGCCGCGCACCTGCATCAGCACCCCGCCGGCCTGGTCGACGCTGGCTTCGCCGCGCTCGGCCACCACCGTGCGCCCGCCGGCCAGCGGGTTGGGCTGGCTGACCACCGGTTCGGTATTGACCGACACGGTGAGATTGCCGTGGGCCACCGCGCATTGCTGCAGGGTGACCGCCTGATTCATCACCACCGAGCCGGTGCGCGAGTTGATGATCACCGTCGCCGCGCCCTGCTCGGGCGTGACCTGCAGATTTTCGAGGCGCCCGAGGAAGGCCACCCGCAGCGACGGATCGGCCGGCGCGCGGACCTGCACCGTGCGCCCGTCCAGGGCCTGCGCCTGCCCCGGCATGGTGGCGGCGTTGATCGCCTCGACCATCCGGTTGGCGGTGCCGAAGTCCATCCGTTCGAGTTCGAGCAGGATCACGTCGCCCTGCCCGAGCGCCGTCGGCACCGCGCGCTCGACCGTCGCTCCGGCCGGAATCCGCCCGGCCGACAGGTGATTGACCACCACCGATGCGCCGGCCCCCTGCGCGCCCGCGCCGCCGACGATCACGTTGCCCTGGGCAATGGCGTACACCTGGTTGTCCGCCCCCTTGAGCGGGGTCATCACCAGCGTGCCGCCGCGCAGGCTCTTGGCGTTGCCGATGGACGAGACGGTGATGTCGATGTTCTGGCCCGGCCGCGCGAAAGGCGGCAGGTCGGCGGTGACCATCACCGCGGCCACGTTCTTGAGCTGCAGGTTGGTGCCGGTGGGCATCTGCACGCCCATGTTGCCGAGCATGTTGATGATGCTCTGCACGGTGAACGGGGTCTGGGTGGTCTGGTCGCCGCTGCCGTCCAGACCGACGACGATGCCGTAACCGACCAGCTGGTTGCTGCGCACGCCGGCGATGGTGGCCAGATCCTTGATCCGCTCGGCCTGCGCGCTGCCCAGCAGCGCGATGCCGAGCACGGCGCCAAGCACCACGCGACGCAAACGATCGATGTGCCGGTTCATGTGCGTGCTCCGCAGGCCTCAGAACGGCAGCAGCGCGACAAAGAAGCGCTGCAGCCAGCCCATGACCTGATTGTCGTTGATGTAGCCGCTGCCCTTGTATTCGATGCGCGCATCGGCCACCTGAGTGGATTGCACGGTGTTGCTGGTGGTCACCGTGGCCGGGTTCACCACCCCGGAGAAGCGGATGAATTCGTTGCCCTGGTTGATCGCCACCTGCTTTTCGCCGGAGACCAGCAGGTTGCCGTTGGGATAGACCTCGATCACGGTCACGGTGATGGTGCCGGTAAACAGGTTGTTGGCCGCGGCGGCCCCCTCGCCGGAGAAATCGCTGTCGGCCCCCGCCTCGACCCCCAGCCCGGCGAGCCCCTTGAGCGGCAGCTTGTTGATCGAGGTGATACCGCCGGACATCGACGATTCGCGGCTGGCGCTGGCGTTGGAGGCCTTCTGCGCGGTGTTGCGTTCGACCAGGTTGATGGTCAGCGTGTCGCCGACGAGGCGCGCGCGGCGGTCCTCGAACAGTGGTCGGGTGTGGGTCGGCTGATAGATCGCGCCATTGGCCGGCACCATCTGCATCGCCACCTGCGGCCGCGCCGACATGGGCTGGTGCACTGCCGTCGGGGGTGTGCGATCCAGCGCCGCGCAACCGCTCAGCACGGCGAGCAGCAATGCACAGATCAGGGCACGCATCGGGGCTCTCCGCTCACTCGCTTACAGCTGGGTCAGCCGGCCGAGCATCTGGTCGGAGGTCTGGATGGCGCGCGAGTTGAGCTCGTAGGCGCGCTGGGTGGTAATCATCTGCACCAGCTCTTCGGCCACATTCACGTTCGAGGTCTCGACATAGTTCTGGTTGAGCACCCCGGCGCCGTTGCTCCCCGGCGTGTTGGGGGTCGGCGTGCCGCTGGAGGCGGTTTCGAGAAACTGGTTTTCGCCCGCGCTTTGCAGGCCGCCCGGATTGACGAAGGTGGCGATCTGGATGGTGCCGATCTGGGTCGGCGAGGTCTGCCCGGATTGCTGCGCGCTGACCGTGCCGTCCTTGCCGATGGTCAGCGTCTGGGTGTCGGCCGGAACGATGATCGCCGGCGACAGCGGATAACCGCTGGCGGTGACGATCTGGCCCTGGCTGTCGAGCTGGAAGGCGCCGTCGCGGGTGTAGGCGGTGGTGCCATCGGGCAGCGACACCTGGAAGAATCCGCTGCCCTGAATCGCCACGTCCAGCCCGTTGCCGGTCTGCTGCAGGTTGCCCTGGGTGTGAATCCGCTCGGTCGCCACCGGGCGCACGCCGGTGCCGATCTGCAGACCGCTGGAGATCTGGGTCTGCTGCGTCGACTGCGCGCCGGGCTGGCGCAGGGTCTGGTAGAGCAGATCCTCGAACACCGCGCGCGAGCGCTTGAAACCGCTGGTCGACACGTTGGCCAGGTTGTTGGAGATCACGTCGAGCTGGGTTTGCTGGGCCTCCAGGCCGGTGCGGGCAATCCACAGTGAGCGGATCATGTCGGACTCCTTCGCGCGCGGGGCGCTGTGTTCGCGGCGCGGGCCGCCAATGTGTCTAATCTAGCGTGACGCGAGGCGTTTTCGTCGGCCGAGAAGGCGCCGAAAACGCCGCCACTTTCACGCCTCAACCGGTGCTCAGCAGCTTGGTCGCGGCCTGATCGTTGGCCTCGGCCTTGCGCAGCACCTGGGTGTGCATCTCGAACTGGCGCGCCAGCGAGATCATGGTCACCATCTGCTCGACCACATTCACGTTGCTGCCTTCCAGATAGCCGCCGGCCACCTGCACGGCCTCATCGGCCGGCGCCGGTGCGCCGCCAGCGAGACGGAACAGGCCATCGTCGCCGCGCACCAGCCCGGCTTCGGGCGGGTTGACCAGCTTGAGCCGGCCGACCACGTTGACCGCGTTCTTGTCGCCGGTGCTCGGAATGGCGGAAATCGAACCGTCCTTGCCGATCACCACGTCGTTGTCCGGCGGGATGGTGATCGGGCCGCCGTCGCCGATCACCGGCCGCCCGTCGCGGGTCTGCAGCACGCCTTCGGGCGACAGCGCAAAGCTGCCGTCGCGGGTGTAGGCCTCGCCGCCATCGGCGCCCTGCACCGCCATCCAGCCCTTGCCCTCGACCGCGACATCGAAGGTGCGGCCGGTAAATTGCAGCGGGCCGGCAGTGTAGTCGGTGCCGATGCTGGCATCGACCACGAAGGCGCGGCTGGGCAGCGGCGCGTTCTGCACTTCCACCGCGCGCAGCTTGTGCAACTCGGCGCGAAAACCGGTGGAGGTGACGTTGGCCAGATTGTGCGACGCCGCGGCCTGCTGGCCGAGCGTGCTCTTGGCGCCGGTCATTGCGGTGTAGATCAGCTTGTCCATGGCGACTCACCCCTTATCCGGATCAGCGCAGGTTGACCAGGGTTTGCAGAATCTGGTCCTGGGTGCGGATCGACTGCGCGTTGGCCTGGTAGGCGCGCTGCTGGGTAATCATGTTCACCAGCTCGGCGGTGAGGTCGACGTTCGACTCCTCCACCGCACCGGCCGAGAGCAGGCCGAGACTGCTCGACCCCGGCGCTCCGACCAGCGGCTGGCCGGAATCGGGCGCCTCGCCCCACAGGTTGTTGCCCAGCGAGAGCAGCCCGTTGGGGCTGGCAAAGTTGGCCAGCACGACCTGCCCGAGATCGCGCGACTGGCCGTTGGAGTAACGGCCCTGCAAGATCCCCGTCGAGCTGATCGTGACCCCCGTCAGCCGCCCCGAGGCATAGCCGTCCTGCGACTGGCGGTTGACCCCGAAGGCGCTGCCGAACTGCGTGCTGCCGGTGAAGTCGAGCGTCACCGCCTGCGGCGAGTTGGCGCCGTAAGACGCCGGAATGGTCAGCGACAGGCTGTGTGTCGCGTTGGCGGTCAGTGCGCCGGCACCGTTGAAGGTGATCGGGTTGGAAGACGAAGCCACCGCCGCGGCACCGTCGAGCTGGGTGTGCAGGTTCCACTGGCCGCCGGTCGCGGTCTTGACGAAGTAGGTGGTCAGGATGTGCGAGTTGCCCAGCGAGTCGTACAGCGTGACCGAGGTCGAGGCGTTGTACGAGGTCGGGTCGGTGGCGCTGAACGGGCTGGTGGCCGGCGCGGTCTCGCGCGAATCCAGATTCAGCCCGACCTCGACCGTCGCCGACGGCTGCGGCTGCAGGTCGGAGGTGTTGATCTGCAGCTCGATCGGCGAGGCCGGCAGGATGTTGCCCGACGCATCGGCCGGATATCCGGTCAGCCGGTAGCCGCTGGCGCTGGTGACGAAGCCGTCCTTGTCGACATCGAACTGGCCGTTGCGGGTGTAGGCGATCGTGCCCTGCCCGCTCACGCGGAAGAAGCCGTTGCCGTTGATGGCGATGTCGAGCGGATTGTTGGTGGGGGTGATATTGCCCTGGCTGAACTGCTGCGCCACCGCACCGACCGCGGTGCCGATGCCGACCTGCACCCCGGAGGCAGCGCCATTGAGCGCCGCGGCATAGACGTCGTTGAACAGCGTCGTGCCTGACTTGAAGCCCACGTTGCCGGAGTTGGCGACGTTGTTGCTGATTACGTCAAGCGACTTGGAGGCGGCGTTAAGTCCGCTCAAACCTTGTTGGAAAGCCATGTCTTCGCTCCCGGTCAGAGAATCTGCTGAATTTCAGAAAGCTGGAAAATGCCCAGCGGGCCCACTTGCAGGTCGACGCTCGTCGGCCCGCGGATCACGCTCGACACCTGCCCGAGTTCAAGCGCCTTCACGCCGATGTTGTCTTCGCCGCTGCTGGCGGTGACTTTCACCAGATATTCGCCAGCCACCGCCTGCGAGCCATCGATCGCCGTGCCATCCCACTGGAAGCTGTGGGTGCCCAGTTCGTGGGCCCCGAGATTCACGTTCGCGATCTCCAGCCCGTTGGCGTCGGTGATGCTCACCGTCACGTCCTCGGCACCCGCATCCAGCGTAAAGCCGCCCAGCGCCCCCTGCTCGGTGAGCACCAGCCCGTTGCCCGGCACCAGCACCCCGCGTCCGACCAGTTGCGCCGCCTGCAACGCCTCGCTCGACTGCTGGCCCTGCATGATCTGGCCGAGCATCGTGTTCAGGCGCTCGATGCCGTCGACGGTGCTGATCTGCGCCAGCTGCGAGGTCACCTCCGCATTGTCGAGCGGGTTGAGCGGGTCCTGATTCTTGAGCTGGGTGGTGAGCAGAGTCAGAAAACGGCTCTGCCCGTTGTCCTCCACCTCGCTGGCGGTATCGGTCCGACCCAGACTGTTGAGAATCTGCTGGGCGCTTCCGGTGGCGGCGACAGTGGCCATGGTGTTCTCTCCTGACAGTCTTACTGACCGATGCTCAGCGTGCGCTGGAGCAGCGTTCGCGCGGTGTTCATCACTTCCGCGTTGGCCTGGTAGGAACGCGAGGCGGAGATCATGTTCACCATCTCCTCCACCACGTTCACGTTGGACATCTCGACATAGCCCTCGGCGTTGGCCGCCGGGCTGGCCGGGTCATACACCATGCGCCCCGGCGCCGCGCTATTGACCACCTGCTCGACCTTCACGCCAACCGACTGCGCGCCGTCGATCGGCCTGGCTGAAAACACCACCTGCTTGGCCTTGTAGGGCTGGCCGTCGGGGCCGACCACGCTATCGACGTTGGCCATGTTCGAGGCGGTGGTGTTCATCCGCACCGACTGCGCATTGAGCGCCGAGCCGGCAATCTTGAAAACGTTGAGCATGCTCATCGCGCGCTACCCCCTTACTGGCTCTGGACGGCGCTCTGCATCGAGCGCAGCAGACCGTTGATGAAGGTGATGCTCGCCTCGTAGTGCAGCGCGTTCTCCGCAAAGGCGGCGCGCTCCACGTCCATATTCACGGTGTTGCCATCCACGCTCGCCTGCTGATCGTTGCGATACTGCGCCAGTGCCTCGGCGGGGTGCGCAGCGGCCGGCGACAGATGACGGTTCGAGGTCGTGGCCAGCGCCAGCGGCCCCAGCCGCGCATCCAGCGCGCTGCCCAGCGCCTTGGTGAAATCGATGTCGCGCGCCTTGTAATTAGGCGTGTCGGCGTTGGCGATGTTCGATGACAGCAACTGCTGCCGATACGCCCGCAGGTTGAGGGCGCTCTGGTGAAATTGCAGTTCCTTGTCGAGCCGGTTGGTCATCATGTCACCTCGCTTGTGTTCGTCTGCCGGGAGCCACTGGCGCCGCGGGCACCTCACCCATTGCACCTTTCATGCCAGCCATCCTACGCAGCCGAAACCACCCGCCATCGCCCGAAAAGGCCGCCAAAACACGAGCATTTCACCCCCCGCGGGGCGGCAAACCCGCAAAGCTTGCCGCCCCCGACCGGCAAGCTTTGCCGATCGCCCGAACAAGCGCTCAAAGCCGGCTCTGTTCGCCGTTGCCGGCACCGCGCACGCGTGATGCAATAGCGCCATGAGACAAATTGCCGCCCGCCTGATCCTGTTCGCAACGGCGCTGCTGCCGCTCGCCGCCGCCGCCCAGAGCGCCGACACCGTGCGCGCCGTGGTGCGCGAATTCCTGCGCGGGCAGACCGCCGGCCAGCCCGGCGAGGTCAGCATCGACGTGCCGCCGCCGACGCTGCCGCGCCATCTTGCGCCGTGCAATCAACTCGAACCGTGGCTGCCCACCGGTGCCCGCGCGTGGGGACGGGTGCGGGTCGGCGTACGCTGTGTCGACCAGGCCAACTGGGCTTTGTACGTGCAGGCCGAGGTCAAGGTCGTGGGCGACTATCTGGTCAGCGCACGCGCGCTACGCCCCGGCGAGATCCTCGCCGCGGCCGACCTCGACCAACGTCGCGGCGACCTCACTACCATGGGCCGCCACCTGCTCACCGATCCGGCGCAGGCCATCGGTCACCAGATGCGCTTCGCCGTCGCCCGCGGCCAGGCGCTGCGCGCCACCATGGTCGCCCAGCCGATCGTCATCCAGTCGGGCCGACCGGTCAAAGTCATTGTTCAGGGCACCGGTTTTCAGGTCGCTAACGAGGGGGTCGCGCTAGGCAACGCGCGGCTGGGCGACACGGTGCGCGTGCGCCTCGCATCCGGCCGGGTGGTGTCGGGCGAGGCCAGCGAAAACGGCGAGGTGCGGATCGAACCGTGAGCGGTTTCACGACTTGAGGAAATATCAAACGGCGTTACACTCAAAAGGTCGCGGCACCGCTAAAGTTCGATGCTGCGTCGCCGTAACAGCCTCTGTAGTCATATAAAAAAAGAGGACCATGCCGTGAAAATCGACAACTCAGTCAAGCCGGTGAACACCCCACCGGCCAACGAACAACGACCTAAGGCCGCGAGCTCGGTCAACCCGGCCGCCCCCGCGGGCGACCAGGTGCAGCTCTCATCGGGCATGCAGAAGGCAGAACAAGCCATTGCCAATACCCCGGTGGTTGACCAGGCACGCGTCGACGAAATCAAGCAAGCCATCAGCGACGGCCGCTTCCAGGTCGATTCGAGCAAAGTCGCCGACGGCCTCATCGACAGCGTTCGCCAGATGCTGGCGGCGCAACCGCAACGCACGTGAGCACCCAGCAGCCTGCCAAGATCCGGCTCCTGACCCTGCTCGCCGACGAAGCCGCGCAACTGCGTGGCTTCGTCGATGTGCTCGCGCGCGAAGAGGCCCTGCTGCTCGAAGGCCAGACCGACGCCCTGGTGGCGCTGGCGGAAGAAAAAACCGCGCGCTACCGCAAGCTCCAGCGCATCAACGACGACCGCAGCCACCTGCTCGCCCAGCTCGGCCTCAAACCCTCCGACGAAACCATCCGCAGCCTGTGCAGCAACGCCGCCAACGCCACCGCCCACTGGGACACGGTGCTCGAACTGGCGCGCGAGGCGCAGGCCCGCAATGCCCGCAACGGCGTGCTCATCACCGAGCGCATGCAACACAACCAGGCCGCGCTCACCACCCTGCTCAGCGCCGCCGACCAGCCCCAGCTCTACGGCGCCGACGGTCAATCCCGCCCCACCGGCAGCGGCCGCCGCCTCGGCAGCGCCTGACGCGCCGAACACAGATTCCGCCAAAGCCGCTATCCTTTCGCCCGGCACTCCCCGCCGGCAGCGATGCCGCATCGATCCAGTGAAAGGCAGCATGGCAAGCACCACCTACGACGAATCCTCGT
The DNA here is from genome assembly GCA_020445945.1 of Rhodocyclaceae bacterium. Lineage (GTDB taxonomy): Bacteria > Pseudomonadota > Gammaproteobacteria > Burkholderiales > Rhodocyclaceae > Nitrogeniibacter. The sequence continues at coordinate 32,660 of JAGRFQ010000028.1, read as the reverse complement.
TCCGCGTCCTCAAAGGGCTCGAACCGGTCCGCGAGCGGCCGGGCATGTACACCCGCACCGACTCGCCCGCCCACATCATTCAGGAAGTGATCGACAACGCCGCCGACGAGGCGCTGGCCGGCCAGGCCAGGGCGATTGCGGTCACCGTGCATCGCGACGGCGCGATCAGCGTGGCCGACGACGGCCGCGGCATCCCCGTGGGCCTGCACCCGGAAGAAGGCGTGCCGGTGGTGGTGCTGGCCTACACCCGGCTGCACGCCGGCGGCAAGTTCAACAAGCGCGAAGGCAACAGCGCCTACGCCTTCTCCGGCGGCCTGCACGGCGTCGGCGTGGCGGTGACCAACGCGCTGAGCCTGCGCATCGAGGTCGACATCAAGCGCGACGGGCAGGTGCACCGGATCGTCTTCGCCGACGGCGGCGAGCGCATCGGCCCGCTCGAAGTCACCGGCGAGTGCGGCAAACGCAACACCGGCACCACGGTCAAGGTGTGGCCCGACCCGAAATACTTCGACACCCCAAAAGTGCCGATGGCTGAACTCGAACGCCTGCTGCGCTCCAAGGCCGTGCTGCTGCCCGGCGTCGAAGTGCGCCTCGGCGTCGAACAGGCCGACGGCAGCGTCGCCCACAAGCAATGGCACTACCCCGGCGGGCTGGCGCAGTATCTGGCCGAACAGGCCGGCGAGGTCGAGCCCGTCGCGCCGCTGTTTACCGGCGAGAAATACGCCGCCAGCGACGACGAGAACTTTGCCAACGGCGAGGGCGCCGCCTGGGCCTTCGGCTGGTTCGACCCGGCGGTGGCCTCCGAGTCCTACGTGAACCTCATCCCCACCGTCGCCGGCGGCACCCACGAATCGGGCCTGCGCAGCGGCGTGTTCGAGGCGGTCAAGAGTTTCATCGACCACCACGCCCTGCTCCCCCGCGGCCTCAAGCTGCAGCAGGACGACGTGTGCAACCGGATGAGCTTCGTCCTCTCCACCCGCCTGCTCGACCCGCAGTTCCAGGGCCAGGTGAAGGAAAAGCTCAACTCGCGCGAAGCGGTCAAACTGGTCGCCGGCATGGTCCGCGACCCCTTCGAAATCTGGCTCAACAACCACGTCGAAGCCGGCCGCGCCATCGCCGAGCTGGCGATCCGCGCCGCCACCTCGCGCCAGAAAAACGCCAAGAAGGTCGAGAAGAAAAAATCCTCCGGCGTGGCCGTGCTGCCGGGCAAACTGTCCGACTGCGAGAGCGAGGACATCGCCGACAACGAAATCTTCCTCGTCGAGGGCGACTCCGCCGGCGGCAGCGCCAAGCTCGCCCGCAACAAGGAAACCCAGGCCATCCTGCCGCTGCGCGGCAAGGTGCTCAACTCGTGGGAAGTGGGCGCCGACCGGCTCTACGCCAACAACGAGATCCACGACATCGCCGTCGCCCTCGGCGTCGAAGCCCACGGCCCCGACGATTCGCCCGACCTCACCGGCCTGCGCTACGGCAAGGTGGTCATCATGTCCGACGCCGACGTCGACGGCGCGCACATCCAGACCCTGCTGCTGACCCTGTTCTTCCGCCACTTCCCGCGGCTCATCGAACTCGGCCACATCTACGTCGCCCAACCGCCGCTGTACCGCGTCGACGTCCCCGCGCAAGGCAAGAAGCGCCTCGCGCGCCGCCTCTACGCACTGGACGAAGGCGAGCTCACCGCGATCCGCGACCGCCTCGCCAAGGAAGGCGTCAAACCCGACGCAATCGAAATCGGCCGCTTCAAGGGCCTCGGCGAAATGAACCCCGTCCAGCTCCGCGAAACCACCATGGACCCCGCCACCCGCCGCGTGCTGCCGGTACAGGTCCGCCCCGACGCGCTCGACGACACCCTGCGCCTGTTCACCCTGCTGATGGGCAAGGGCGAAGCCGCCGGCCGCCGCGCGTGGATGGAAGAGAACGGGGACGCGGTCGAGGCCGACGTTTGACGCCCTAGCAGCGAGGTATATACTTTTGATATATTCCACAATCGAGACCCGCCATGGACACTGCAAAACTCTTCATCAACGGCCGCAGCCAGGCGGTCCGGCTGCCGAAGGAATTCCGCTTCGACGGCGACGAGGTCTTCATCAAGCGCGTGGGTGACGCGGTGGTGCTGCTCCCACGACACGGCTGGAACACGCTGTTTACGGCGCTCGACGCCTTCGAGCCGGGCTTCGTCATCGAGCGCGACCAGCCCGCCATGCAGACCCGCGAGGCGCTGCGTCCGTGAGGTACATGCTCGACACCAACATCTGCATCTACCTCATCAACCACCGCCCACCGCACGTGCGCGCACGCTTCGATGCCCACCCGGTGGGCGACATCGGCGTGTCGGCAATCACCGCGATGGAACTGGCCTTCGGTGTCGAGAAGAGTGGCTCCGAGCGCAACCGCCAGGCGCTGGAGACCTTTCTTCTGCCGCTGGAAATTGCGCCCTTCGAGCACACCGCCATCGGCCACTACGCACGCATTCGCCACCAGCTCGAACAGCGCGGCACGCCAATCGGCCCGTATGACCTGCAGATCGCCGCCCACGCCCGCGCGCTGGGTTGCACGCTCGTCACCAACAACGTGCGCGAGTTTGAACGCGTCGACGCCCTGGTGATCGAGAACTGGGCCGAGCACGGGGTGAGCGAGCCGCGCGCCTCGTATCTTTAAGCATCGCCGCTACAATCCCTCGAATTCCGATTGCACCGAAACGCCATGAGCACTGACTCTCTCGACCTTTTCGCTGACGAACTCCCGCCCGCCGAGGCGCCGCCTCCCGCCCCGCCGGCGGGCGGCGACGAGCCGCCGATGGATGGCGACGCGCTGCCGCTCGACCGCTTTGCCGAGCGCGCCTATCTGGCCTACGCGATGAGCGTGGTCAAGTCGCGCGCGCTGCCGCAGGTGGAAGACGGGATGAAGCCGGTGCAGCGGCGGATTCTGTTTGCGATGAACGAGATGCGCCTGCGCGCCGACGCCAAGCACGTGAAGTCGGCGCGCGTGGTCGGCGACGTGATCGGCAAATATCACCCCCACGGCGACAGCTCGGTGTACGACGCGATGGTGCGCACCGCGCAGGATTTTTCGCTGCGCTATCCGCTGGTCGACGGGCAGGGCAACTTCGGCTCGCGCGACGGCGATTCGGCCGCCGCGATGCGTTACACCGAGTGCCGGCTGACGCCCATCGCGGAGCTGCTGCTCGCCGAAATCGACCGCGGCACGGTGGACTTCCGCCCCAACTACGACGGCGCCTTCGACGAGCCCGCGCTGCTGCCGGCGCGCCTGCCGGTGGTGCTGATGAACGGCGCCTCGGGCATCGCGGTGGGCATGGCGACCGAGATTCCGTCGCACAACCTGCGCGAGGTGGCCGAGGCCGCGTGCCTGCTCATCAAGCAGCCGGCGGCCTCGCTGGACGAGGTGATGGCGGTGCTGCCGGGGCCGGACTTCCCCGGCGGCGGGCAGCTCATTTCGCCCGCGGCGACGATCCGCGAGGCCTACGCCAGCGGCCGCGGCTCGCTGCGCGTGCGCGCGCGCTGGCACGTCGAGGAGCTGGCGCGCGGGCAGTGGCGGGTGGTCGTCGACGAGCTGCCGCACGGGGTGTCGACCGCGCAGGTGCTGGCGGAGATCGAAACCGTCACCAATCCGCAGCCACGCGCCGGCAAGAAAGACGTTTCGCAGGAGCAAAAGCAGCTCAAGCAGTTGGTGCTCGGCGTGCTCGACACGGTGCGCGACGAGTCCTCCGACCAGGCCGCGGTGCGCATCGTGCTGGAGCCGCGTTCGAGCCGCCAGCCGCGCGAGGAATTCATGGCCGTTCTGCTGGCGCACACCAGCCTCGAAACCAACACCTCGCTCAACCTCACCATGATCGGCCGCGACGGCCGCCCGCAGCAGAAGCCTCTGGTGCAGATCCTGCGCGAGTGGGTGGACTTCCGCTTCGTCACCGTCGAGCGGCGCACGCGCCACCGGCTCGACGAGGTGGAGCGGCGGATTCACATTCTCGACGGGCGGATGATCGCCTTCCTCAACATCGAAGAGGTGATCCGCGTCATCCGCGAGTCCGACGAGCCCAAGCCGGCGCTGATCGCGGCCTTCGATTTGAGCGAGATTCAGGCCGAAGACATCCTCGAAATCCGCCTGCGCCAGCTCGCCCGCCTCGAAGGCATCAAGATCGAGCAGGAGCTGGCCCGGCTGAAAGAAGAGCGCGACAGCCTGCGCCACCTGCTCGACAGCCGCGCGGCGATGACCCGCCTGATCGTCAAGGAGATCGAGGCCGACGCGAAGAAATACGGCGACGACCGACGCACCCTGATCGAGCGCGTCGACCCGGTGGCGGCGGCGGAGATCAAGGTCGCCGACGAGCCGGTGACGGTGATCGTGTCGAAAAACGGCTGGGTGCGCAGCCGCCAGGGCCACGCCATCGACGCCGCCGGCATCAACTACAAGACCGGCGACAGCGCCTTCGCGCTGATCGAAACGCGCAGCGTGTGGCCGCTGATCGTGATCGACACCCAGGGGCGCAGCTACACCGTCAAGGTGGCCGACCTGCCCGGCGGGCGCGGCGACGGCGCGCCGATCGCCACGCTGGTCGACTTCCAGGACGGCGCCAAGCTGGCGCAGGTGCTCTCGGCCGCGCCCGAATCGCGCTACCTGTTTGCCCACTCCGGCAGCTACGGCTTCATCTGCAGCGTGGCCGACGCAAGCACCCGCCAGCGCGCCGGCAAGGCCTTCATGACGCTGGAAAAAGGCGAGCGCGTGCTCGCCCCGGCGCCGGTGCGCGGCGACTGGATCGCCGCGGTGGCCGACAACGCGCGGATTCTGCTCTTCCCGCTGAGCGAGATGAAGGAACAGTCGGGCGGGCGCGGGGTGATCGTGATGGCGCTCGACGCCGACGCCGCACTGGCCGCGGTGGCGGTGCCGGACAACGACGCACCGCTCACGATCCGCGGCACCGGCCGCGGCGGGCGCGCCACCGAGCTGGCGATCAAGCCCGCGCAGCGCGAATTGTGGCGCCACCGCCGCGCGCGCAAGGGGGTGACCTTGCCGACCCGGATCAAGCCGACCGGCGCGGACTGACGCGTTACACGGCCAGCGCCTGCCACACCAGGCGCAGCGCCAGCGCGGTCAGCAGCACGTTGAAGGCGGTCTTGAAATGCGCGTCGCTGAGTTTGCCGAGCAGATGCAGGCCGGCCCAGGTGCCGCCCGCGCCGGTGGCGATCATCGCCGCCATCGGCCCGAGCCACGGCGTGAGGTCGAAGCCCGCGCCCTGAAACACCACCGCCTTGAGCAGATGCTGCAGCGACATCGCCAGCGCGAAGGTGGCCACGATGGTGAATCGGTCGGCATGAATCTGCTTGATGAAGGCCGCCACCAGCGGCCCGGTGGCCCCGCCGAACAGCGACACAAAAGTCGTCAGCGCGCCCGCCACCAGCGTGCCGGCCGGGCCGAGCGCGCGTTTGGGCAGGGGCGGCCCCCAGCACAGGTAGAGAATGAAGGCGGCGATCGCCAGATAGGTGACCGACGGCGGCACGCTCACCAGCACCACGCTGCCGAGCAGCGCGCCGAGCGCGGCGCCGGGTGCAAAGGTGCGAATCGTCGGCCAGTCGATGTGGCGCCAGCTCATCAGCGCCCGCCCGCCGTTGGAGCCAAGCTGCACCACCCCATGCACCGGAACGATCACCCCGGCCGGCAACATCTGCGCCATGATCGCCAGCAGCATCACCCCACCGCCCGCGCCGAGGCTGGCGGTGAGCAGCGAGGTGACGAAGGCGCACGCGGCAAGCAGCGCGAACACGCCGCCCGACAGCGGCCCCAGTACAAGATCCAGCAATGCGCACCCTCCGGCAAACCCCACACCCGGCCATTCTACGCGCCGCCCGCGCCGTGCGATGATAGGCCGATGCCCGTCCCCACCCTCCGCAGCTTTGCGCCCCTCGCCCGCCCCGACGCCACGCGCCTGATCCTCGGCAGCATGCCGGGCAAGCGCTCGCTGGCCGCGCAGCAGTACTACGCCCACCCGCACAACGCCTTCTGGCCGATCATGGCCGCGCAGTTCGGCCTCGACGCGAGCGCCCCTTACGCCGAGCGCTGCGCCGCGCTCACCGCCGCCGGGGTTGCGCTGTGGGACGTGCTCGCCGCCTGCACGCGCCAGTCGAGCCTGGATTCAGACATCGTCGAAGCATCCATCAAGGCCAACGACTTCGTCAGCTTCCTGCGCGCCCATCCGGCCATCCGGGCGATCTACTTCAACGGCGCCAGGGCGGAACAGAGCTTCGTCCGCCACGTGCTGCCCGGCCTGAGCGCCGCGCAGCAAATGCTCCCCCGCCACCGCCTGCCCTCCACCAGCCCGGCCCACGCGCGCATGGATTTCGCCACCAAGCGCGACGCCTGGCAGCGTGTGCTGGGTGCGTTCTGACACGGGGCGCATTGCGGCCAACCGGCCGCGGCGCGGATCGCCCGGCGACTGACTCAGCCGGGCGGCTGCCAGGCCCGGTGCCTGACCATCACCGCGGCGAACAGCGGCGAAGCCAGCCACGCCTTGAGCCAGCGGCGCAGCGCGGGCAGCGGCGCCGATTCGAACCACGCCGGGTCGACGCCGGCGAACTGGCGCACGAAGGGAAACAACGCCGCATCGGCCACCGAAACCGTGTCGCCGAAGAGGAAAGCGCGATCGGCAAGACGCGTTTCCAGATCGGCAAGATGCGCGGCAATCGCCGCCTCACGCCAGAGCGCGGCCGGCTTTTGAGGGAAGCGTTCGGCGTATTTGTAGCGGTCGAGCAGCGGTTTGAAGTCGATGTCGTTGCGGGTGATGAGGGCCGCCTGCTCGGCGCCCTCGCCTGCATTCAGCCAGCCTTCCGGATCGTTCTGGCGCAGCGCCCAGTACATGATGTCGAGGCTCTCCTCCAGCACCCGGCCGTCGGGCAGACGCAGCACCGGCACCGTGCCCTTGGGCGAGAGCTCCAGCAAGTGCGCCGGCTTGTCGCGCAGCACCACCTCGCGCAGCGCCACCACCACGCCGGCCTGCCACAAGGCCAGCCGCGCCCGGATGGCGTAGGGGCAGCGGCGGAAGGAGTACAGGATCGGCCTCATGGTTTCAGGCGGTATCCGGTCTTGAAGATCCACCCCACCAGCACGATGCAGGCGGCGAGGAAAAACACCGTCATCCCCAGGCTCAGCGCCGGGCTCACGTCGGCAATGCCGTAGAAGCTCCAGCGGAAGCCGCTGACCAGGTACACCACCGGGTTGAACAGCGTCACCGTCTGCCAGAACGGCGGCAGCATGTTGATGGAGTAGAAGCTGCCGCCGAGGAAGGTCAGCGGCGTGACGATCAGCATCGGCACCAGTTGCAGCTTCTCGAAGCCATCGGCCCAGATGCCGATGATGAAGCCGAGCAGGCTGAAGGTGATCGCCGTGAGCACGAAGAACAGCAGCATCCACAGCGGATGCTCGATGCGGATGTCCACGAACAGCCCCGCCGTGGCGAGGATGATGGTGCCCAGGATCAGCGACTTGCTCGCCGCCGCGCCCACATAGGCCACCACGATTTCCAGGTAGGACACCGGCGCCGACAGCACCTCGTAAATCGTGCCGGTAAAGCGCGGAAAATAGATGCCGAACGAGGCATTGGCAATGCTCTGCGTCAGCAGGGAGAGCATGATCAGGCCCGGCACGATGAAACTGCCGTAGCTCACCCCCTCCACTTCCGGAATGCGCGAACCGATGGCCGCGCCGAAGACCACGAAGTAGAGCGAGGTCGACAGCACCGGCGAGATGATGCTTTGGGTCAGCGTGCGCCAGGCACGCGCCATCTCGAAACGGTAGATGGCCTTGATGGCATACAGATTCATTTCTTCACCAGGCTCACGAAGATGTCCTCGAGCGAGCTTTGTTGCGTGTTCACATCCTTGAAGGCAACCCCCGCCGCGCTCAGATCGCGCAACAATTCGGCAATGCCGGGCTCCTCGCGCTCGGTGTCGTAGGTGTAGGTCAGCGCATGGCCGTCTTCGCCCCGCTCCAGCGCATAGGCTGCCAGCGCCTCGGGCACCACGTCGATGGGCGATTGCAGGTGCACGGTGAGTTGCTTCTTGCCCAGCTTGTGCATCAGCGTCGCCTTGTTCTCCACCAGAATGATCTCACCCTTGCGGATCACCCCGATGCGGTCGGCCATCTCCTCGGCCTCCTCGATGTAGTGCGTGGTCAGCAAAATCGTCACGCCGTCGGCGCGCAGGCCGCGCACCAGGTTCCACATGTCGCGGCGCAACTCCACGTCCACGCCCGCCGTCGGCTCGTCCAGGAACAGCATGCGCGGCTCGTGCGACAGCGCCTTGGCGATCAGCAGCCGCCGCTTCATGCCGCCCGACAGGGTCATGATCTTGTTGTTGCGCTTCTCCCACAGCGACAGCGAGCGCAACACCTTCTCGATGTAGGCCGCATCCGGCGCCTTGCCGAACAGCCCGCGCGAAAAGCTCACCGCCGAAAACACCGTCTCGAAGGCATCGGTGGTCAGCTCCTGTGGCACCAGCCCGATCAGCGAACGCGCCGCGCGGTAGTCGTCCACGATGTCGTGCCCACCCACCGTCACCTTGCCGACCGAGGCATTCACCAGCCCGCAGATGATGCTGATCAGCGTCGTCTTGCCCGCGCCGTTGGGCCCCAGCAGCGCAAAGATTTCGCCGCGGCGGATGTCGAGATCGATGTCCTTGAGCGCGGTAAAACCGCCCTCATAGACCTTGGAGAGTTGGGAAACGGAAAGCATGAATGTCATGGGCGGGGACGATACCAGAGGCGGGCCAAACGCGTCCGGCGCCATCGGCGCGGCAGAACGGTCAGTCGACACGGATTGACACGATGCCCCGCCGCACCCCCCGCATGCAAACGCCCCATGCCGCTCAATGACGCAACGCAGGCCATCGCCCGGCTGTTCTGATACGGTATTTTCCCAACACCGCTCACCGCCGCAATTCCCTGTACAGCCCCCGCACCATCCGCTCCGCCTGTCCCAGGTAGCCCCGGCCAAACAGGTTGAGGTGGTTGAGCACGTGGTAGAGGTTGTACAGCGTCTTGCGTTGCTCGTAGCCCTCGGCCATCGGCCAGGCGCGGCGGTAGGCAACGTAAAAGCTGTGCGGAAAGCCGCCGAACAGCTCGCTCATGGCGAGGTCGGCGTCGCGGTCGCCGCGGTAGACGGCGGGGTCGAAGATGGCCGGGCGGCCGGTGTTGTCGATGGCGGCGTTGCCATTCCACAGATCGCCGTGCAGCAGGCTGGGCTGGGGGCGGTAGTCGACGAACAGCCCGGGCACGCGCTCGAGCATGGCGTCGGCGTCGCGGCCGAGGGCGCCGGCGTAGCCTTTGGCGCGCGCGCGTGCCAGCTGCGGGGCCAGCCGGTGCCGGACGAAGAATCGGGCCCAGCCATCGGACGCGGTGTTCTCCTGCGGCGTGCTGCCGATGAAGTTGTCGCGCGGCCAGCCGTAGTGCTCGCCGGTGTGCTGGTGAAGCTGCACCAGCGCCTCGGCAAAGCGCTGACCGTCTTCGTCGCTGGCCAGCGGGCGCAGATCGAGGTGTTCGAGCAGCAGGAAGGCCGCGTCCTCGCTGCGGCCAACGCCGAGCATGCGCGGCACGCGGAAGGTGTCGGTGGCTGTCAGCGCGGCAAGGCCATCGGCTTCGGCCTCGAATTGCGAAAGCGCGTCGGCGCCGTTGCGCTTGAGGAACAAGCGCTGCCCATCGGGGCAAACGCACACCGCGCGATTGATGCCGCTGCCACTCACCGGCTGCAGCGAGGCACCGGCGATGTCGATGCCGCTGGCCTGCCCGATGGCGTCCGCCAGCGCGGCGCTCGGTTGATTGACATGCTCCACTGCGGGGCTCCTTGTTGAGTGGGCGGCGCCGGTACGGAAAGCGCCGGCGCGGGAAAAAATGATGGCCGGGATCGCACATCGGTTCAAGCGCCGCATGCGCGGTTCGACCGACCGCGGGTGAATCCGCTACGCTGCCGAGGTCGACACATCACGAAGGATTGATCCCATGAAAGCCATCGTCACGGGGAGCAGCCGGGGGCTGGGCGCGGCCATTGTCGCCCGGCTGCTCGCGCGCAAGATCGAGGTGCTCGGGCTGGCCCGCCAGCAGCCACCCACCCTGCCCCCGGCGACGGCCGCGCGCTATACCCATGCGACGCTCGACCTGGCCGATACCGGAGCGCTCGAGGATTGGCTGGCCGGCAGCGCGATGGCGCGGTTTGTGGCCGGGGCCGAGCGCGCGCTGCTGATCAACAATGCCGGCACGCTCCAGCCAGTGGGGCCGCTCGGCGGACAGGACGCGGCGGCCATTGCGCGCGCCATCCGGCTGAACGTGAGCGCACCGCTGGCGTTGGCCGATGCGTTCGTGGCAGCCACCGCGCAGGTGCGGGATCGGCGCATCGTACACATCTCCAGCGGCGCGGCGCGCAGCGCCTACGCGGGGTGGAGCGTGTATGGCGCGAGCAAGGCCGCGCTCGATCACCACGCGCGGGGCGTGCATGAAGACGCCGTGCCGGGGCTGCGCATCTGCGCGCTGGCGCCGGGTGTGGTCGACACCGACATGCAGGCCGAGGTGCGCGGCAGCGACGCGGCGCACTTTCCGATGCGCGCACGCTTCGAGGCGCTCAAGCGCGACGGCATGCTGACCTCGCCGGCGGCGTGCGCGGCGCAGCTGGTGGACTATCTGCTGTCGGCGGATTTCGCCCGCACGCCGGTGGCGGATCTGCGCGCGTTGAGTGGGCACTGATCTTTCCCAGCGTGCGCGTCATCAGCCGTGGCCCTTGCATAGCCACGATCAAATCTACGGCGACGCAGCATGCTTGGTGACGGCGCCGATCCGGTGCCATATGAAGTTTTCGTGACAATTGCATGGCATGCCTAAAGTCGTAGCCCCTGCCTCCGTTCAATCCCTCGGTCATCGAGCTACGGCGGCACATCATGTCACTTGTTACACGCATTTCGATTTTTGCCATTGCCATTACGCTGGCGATCGGCGGCGCACTGATCGGGGTCATGGCATACCTCCATACCCAACAGGAATCGCGCCTGACTGCTGCGGCGCACTATGGCAATGCGCTGGCGTGGAAGCGCGCGGTGGGCACGCTGTACCAGGACATGCACGCGCGCGTGCCGGCGCTGGAGAACGAGTTCGACCTGCGCTCGGCACTCCGGCAAGGCGACACCGCGGCCCTGCGCGATTACGCCGATCGTTACGTCAACCTCACCGGCGACAACGGGGGCTACGACGCGCTGTTGCTGTTTGACCGAACCGGCATGCGCCAATACGCGTCGCACGGTGGCGACTCGCTGGCTGCCGCTTCGCCCTTGGTCGGGCACGTGCTGGAGACCAGCGAAGCGCGCAACGCCGTGGTGTCGGCCGGTGGCGCAGCGCTACACGCAGTGGTGGCGTTTCCGCTCAAATCACGCGACACCCTGATCGGCGTGGGCATGTATGCGCGCGCCATCGATCCGGCGCTGGCCATGATTGCCAAGGACACCGGCCAATCGGTCGGGCTGATCAGCGGGGGCGCGCTCACCCACAGCACACACCTGCCTGACCGGGCCGCAATCACTGCGGCGATGCACCGCGCCGACGCGCACACGCTGGGGATCGCCACGATCGGCACGTCGGCCTACTCGGTGAGCCGGCAGGCAGTGACGGTGGCCGGCGCCGACGGCATCGAACTGCTGATGGTGCGCGACGAGAGCGCACAGATCGAGGGCCTTACCCGTACGGTGCTGATCGCGGCGCTACTGATCGGCAGCTTGCTGGTCGCCGGTGCGGTGCTGCTGTCGCTGGCCTTGCGCCACTACCTGGCGCCACTCAAACATGCCGCCAAAAGTGCGCAGCGGATTGCCGGCGGCGATGTGCGCACGCGCATTGCGAGGCGCGGGGTGGCAGAGATTGCGGCCCTGGAATCGGCCATGGACGCGATGGTGCTGCGCCTGCGCGAGATGATTTCGAACATCAGCGCGGTGGCGGCACAGATCCGGGACGCAACCCGCACACTCGATGCGCGCATGGCCACCGCGCACGGCAACGTGGCCAGCGCGAACGACGGCGCGCGCGAGGTATCCACGGCGATGGACGATATTGCGGCGGCAGTGACCGAGATCGGCAAGAGCTGCGACGGAGCCAGCCAGGCGGCCACAGCGATCCGTGCAGAGTCGGAAACCGGGGTCGATGCAATCGCCGCCAACAACGCCGCGATTCAGGCCTTGTCGGATCGCATGACGGTGTCGGCGGAGGCCACGCGCGGGCTGATTACGCGGGTAGACGAGGTCGCCAGCGCGCTGGCGGTGATCGAAACGATTGCCGACCAGACCAATCTGCTGGCCCTCAACGCCGCCATCGAAGCGGCCCGGGCCGGCGAGCAGGGGCGCGGCTTTGCGGTGGTGGCCGACGAAGTGCGCCGGCTGGCGGTGCGCACCCAGGAGTCGACCGCCAGCATCGACGCGATCATGGTCGACCTGCAGGCCCGCGCGGCGCAGGCCGACAGCGCGATTGCCGCCTTCGATGAAAGCCTGCAGGAGAGCGAAGCCAACGCCGCCGCAATCAGCCGGCGCTTTACCCTGATTGCCGATCGGGTCACGGCGATGGCAACGCTCAATCAACAGATTTCCGGCGCCCTCGAAGACCACGAACGGACGGCGCAAGTGGTGTCTACGCGGATGGAGTCGTTCAAGACGCTGTCCGAAGACAACCTGGCCAACAGCGAAAACATTCGCCACACCAGCGCGGCACTGGCCGATTTCGCTCGCCGCCTCAACCAGCTCACCGCGCAGTTCAGTTACGACGCGCGCTGAGCACGGGCCGGCGGCACCCAAAGAAAACGCCCCGGCACCGGGGCGTTGTCGATGCCACGCGCGGCGCGGCCTTATTTTCGGCGCAGGAAAAATTCGAAGGTCTCGTCGTCCTGATTGCCGCTCTTGAGCAGTTCGTTGCCGGTCTGGCGGGCGAAGGCAGCGAAGTCCTTGACCGAGCCGGGGTCGGTCGCCAGTACGCGCAGCACCTGGCCGGGGTTCATCTCGGCGAGCGCTTTCTTGGCGCGCAAAATCGGCAAGGGGCAGTTGAGGCCGCTGGCATCCACCTGGGTGTCGAAATTCATTTGGGTCCTACCTTTTGAGTACGTCCGCCAGCGCGCAGGCGCCGGGCTCCGGCCATTCTAGTGCCAGCGGGCGGCGCGCGCCAACCGGCTCATCGAGCGCGCCGCTCGAGCTCGCGCTGCTCGTCGGCGCGCGCGCGCAACTCGCGCAGGCGGGCGTCGATGGCGGACTGGGCGTAGAAATCCGCCGGCCCGCTGCGCCGCGCCAGTTCGAGCTGTTCGCTGGCCGGCAGCCACAGGCCCTGCATGGCGTACACCTCGGCCTGCGCGCGATGGTATTCGCGCGTGTCGCCGGCCTGCTGATAGGCCTGTGCCAAGCGCGACCACAGGTTTACGTCTTCGCGGTAGTCCTCGGCCAGCGGACGCAGCGCGTCGATGGCACGCCGCGCCTGGCCGCCGGCAATCCACGCATCGGCCAGCCGGTAATGCAGATAGCGCGCCTGCGGGTAGCGCGCGATTGCCGGGGTGAGCAGGGTCTCGGCGCCGCGCCAGTCGTGCCGCGCATTGGCCACTTCGGCGCCCAGCGCGGCAACCATGGCGGTGCGCTGGGCGGCGCTGAAGCCGCCGTAGACCGACCACGCCTCGTCGGCCTTGCCGGCTCTGAGCAAGGCGTAAACGTAGGCGTAGCGCTGGGCCGGCGCGGGCTGCGCCTTGGCCGCCCAGGCCTTCTGTTCGCGCACCAGGACATCGGCGGGGCTGCCGGTCGAGGCCGCGAGTCGCGCCTGCACGAGCGTGAAGTCGTCCGAGCTGGCGACCTGCCGGTAGCGCATCTGGGCAACCCGGTTTTCCATGTCGGCGATGCGCTCGACGGTGAGCGGGTGGGTGCGCAGATACGCCGGCGCGTTGTTTTCGTAGAGCCGGCTCTCACGCTGCAGGCGCTCGAAAAAGCCGGGCATGCCGCGCACGTCGAAGCCGGCCGCCTCGAGCGTGAGCAGGCCGATGCGGTCGGCCTCGCGTTCGAACTCGCGGGTATAGCCGAGCTGGTTCTGGATGCCCGCCGCGGTGCCGCCGACCACCGCCGCCTGGGCCACCTGATCGCTGCTCCCGGCGGCGAGCACGGCGACCAGCAGGGAAGCCAGCATCAGCAGATTGGACTGGCTCTGCTTGCCGACCATGCGCGCAATGTGGCGCTGGTCGACGTGAGCGATCTCGTGGCCCAGCACCGCGGCGAGCTCGGATTCGTTGCGCGCCGCGAGGATCAGCGCGGTGTGCACGCCGATGTAGCCGCCGGGCATGGCGAAGGCGTTGAGGGTGGGGTCGCGCATGGCGAAGAAGCGGTAGCTGCTTTCAGCCTTGGCGGCGGCCACCAGCTGCCCGCCGAGCGCGTTGAGATAGCTCTCGGTTTCGGGATCGTCGAGATACGAGGGCTCGTTCCAGCGAATGTCGCGCATGATCTGCTCACCGAGACGGCGCTCGGTGGCTGGCGACAAATCGGCCGCCGAGGTGTCGCCCAGGTCGGGCAATCCGGCGGCGCTGGCATTGAGCGCGAGGCAGGCGCTGAGCGCAATGGCGAGGCGTGGTTTGGTCATCGTGGTGCTATGATAACTGCGCCCCGCCCCAGTTCCCTTCGTAGCTTCCGGTAACACAATCATGACCGACCAGCTGACCCATTTCGACGCCGACGGACAGGCCCACATGGTCGATGTCGGCGCCAAGGCCGAGACGCGCCGCGTGGCCACCGCCGAGGGACGCATCGCGATGGCGCCGGCCACCTTCGCGATGATCCGTGACGGCAACGCCAAGAAGGGCGACGTGATCGGCATCGCACGCATCGCCGCCATCGGCGGCGCCAAGCGCACCGCCGACCTGATCCCGCTGTGTCACCCGATTGCGCTCACCCGCGTGACGGTCGACTTCGCGCTCGACGCCGAGGCCAGCAGCGTCACCTGCACCGCCACCACCGAGACCGTCGGCCGCACCGGGGTGGAGATGGAAGCGCTCACTGCGGTACAGACCGGCCTGCTCACGATCTACGACATGTGCAAGGCGGTCGACCGCGGGATGACCATGACGGGCATCCGGCTGCTCGAAAAACAGGGTGGCAAGTCCGGCCACTGGCGTGCCGCCACCTGAGTGTCGATGACCCGCGCCCTGCTTCTCGCGTTGGTGCTGCTCGTCCTCGGCGCCGGGAGTTGGGCGTATTTGGCGCGCGATGCCGCGCCCGCCGCGCGTCAATGGCGCAGCGCCACCATCGACCGCGGCCCCCTCGTGCGCAGCATTGCCGCCAGCGGCACGCTGCGCCCGGTGACGCTGGTCAAGGTCGGCACGCGGGTGTCGGGCAGCATCGCCCGCATTCACGCCGACTTCAACCAGCAGGTGCGCAAAGGCGAGGTGCTGGCCGAGATCGACACCGCGCTGATCCGCGCCGCGCTGGCCCAGATCGCGGCCGAAAGCGCCGCCGCGCGCGCCGACCTGGCACTCGCCGAGGTGCAGCATGCGCGCAACCAGCGCCTCGTCAATCGAGGCTTCCTCGCCCCCAGCGCGCTTGACGAATCACGCGCGGCACTCGCCGCGCGCCGCGCCCAGCTGGCCCAACTCGCTGCGCGCCGGCAGCAGGAAGAAACCAATCTCGAACACGCCACCGTGCGCGCGCCGATCGACGGCGTGGTGGTGGCGCGCGACGTCGACGTCGGCCAGACCGTGGCGGCCAGCTTCCAGACCCCGACGCTGTTCGAGATCGCCGGCGACCTGACCCGCATGCAGATCGAGACGCGGGTGGCCGAGGCCGACGTGGGCGAGCTCAGGATCGGCCAGCCGGCGCGCTTCACCGTCGACGCCCACCCCGGTGCCACGCGCCACGCCCAGGTGCGCCAGATCCGCCTCAACCCGAGCATCGAGCAGAACGTGGTGACCTACAACGTGGTGCTCGACACCGACAACGCCGACCGCCGCCTGCTGCCCGGCATGACCGCGCAGGTGAGCATTGAGCTCGAACGCCGCGACAACGCGCTGCGCGCACCCAACGCGGCGCTGCGCTTCCGCCCACCGGAGGCGGTCGCGCCGGCCGCCAGCGGCGCGCAGCTGTATCGCCTCGAACACGGCCAGCCGGTCGCCGTCGCGGTGACCCTCGGCATGGCCAGCGACACCCACACCGAGCTCGTCGACGCGCCACTGCAGGCCGGCGACGCGGTGCTCACCGGTATCGCCGACGATGCCTCCGCGGCGCGGCGCGGCAACTTCCGGCTGCGCCTGCACTGAGCATGGACGCCGCCGCTTCCGCGCTGAGCATGGCCGGCGTCGGCAAAACCTACGCCAACCGCGGCGCTGCCCCGGTGACGGTGCTCCACGACATCGACCTGCGCATCGACAGCGGCGAGTTCGTGGCCATCATGGGGCCGTCCGGCTCGGGCAAATCGACCTTCATGAACCTGCTCGGTTGCCTCGACACCCCCTCCCGCGGTCACTACCGGATCGGCGACACGGCGGTCGAATCGCTCAGCGGCGACGCGCTGGCCGCGCTGCGCAACCGGTTTTTCGGCTTCGTGTTTCAAGGCTTCAACCTGCTGCCGCGCGCGCGCCTGGTCGACAACGTGGCGCTGCCGCTGCTCTACGCCGGGCTGTCGCGCAGCGCGCGCCACGCCCGCGCCCGCGAGATGCTGGCCCGCGTCGGGCTGGCCGACTTCGCCGAGCGCACGCCGGGCAAGCTGTCGGGCGGCCAGCAGCAGCGCGTGGCGATCGCCCGCGCGCTGGCCAACCGGCCGGCCTGGCTGCTGGCCGACGAGCCCACCGGCAACCTCGACTCGGCCACCTCGGCGCAGATCATGGCGCTGTTCCGCGCGCTCAACGCCGAAGGGGTATCGGTGGTGATGGTGACCCACGAAGACAGCATTGCGGCCTACGCCAAACGGATCATTCACTTCGCCGACGGGCGAATCGTGGTCGACCGACATCAAACCGTAACCGCGGCCGCGCGAGAATAGTGAACTCATGAGCACGGAAATCGAACTCAAACTGGCGCTGCCCAAATCGGCGCTGGCCGCGTTGCGCCGCCATCCGCTGGTCGCCGGCGCGGAGAAGCTCGGCCCCGCGCAAACCCTGGTCAACACCTACTACGACACCCCGGCGCTCACGCTGCGCGATGACAAGGTCGCGCTGCGTACCCGCAAGGCCGGGCAACAGTGGCGGCAGACCGTCAAGTGCGCGGCACCGTCCAGCGGCGGCCTGTCGGCGCGCCCGGAGTGGGAGCAGCCCTTCACCGGCGCGTTCGACTTCGGCGCCATCGACGACGCCAAACTGGCCAAGCGCCTCACCGCGCTGCGCGACACGCTGACCCCCATCTTCACCACCCGTTTCCGCCGCCAGACCTACCGCCTCAGCCCCACCCCCGGCGTCGAAATCCACCTCATGCTCGACACCGGCACGATCGACGCGAACGGCCGCAGCGAGGCGATCTGCGAGGCCGAGCTCGAACTGGTCAGCGGCGGCCCGCAGGATCTGTTCGGGCTGGCCTGCCAACTCGCCGCCAGCGTGCCGCTGATGCCGTCCGATCGCAGCAAGGCCGAGCGCGGTTACCGCCTGTTCGCCAACACGCCCGAGCGCCCCATCTACGCCGGCAAATCGCCGCTCGATCCGCAGCAGTCGCCGCTCGACGCCTTCCGCGCGCTGGCCCGGGACTGCCTCCACCAGTGGCAGGCCAACGCGCTGGCGGCAAGCCAGCACGACGACCCGGAATACGTGCACCAACTGCGCGTGGCGCTGCGGCGCCTGCGCTCGCTGCTCAAGCTGTTCGCCCCGGCGCTGCCCGAGGCCTTCGTTGGCGAGTGGACGGCGGCGCTGCGCGACACCGCCGCCGAACACGGCGACGCGCGCGATTTCGATGTTTTCCTGAGCGCCATCGTGGCCCCGATCGAAGCCGCGCCACTGATGCCGCCCGACCTGCTCGAGGGCCTGCGCGCCCATGCCACCACGCTGCGCGACAAGGCCCGCGCAGCGGGTCGGGCACGGCTGGCCCATCCCGAGCACGGCCTGCGCATGCTTACCCTGGCGGCGCAACTGGACCAGCTCGACGGCGGCCCGCTCAACGCGGCAGCCGACCTCACCGCCTTCGCCCGACTGCAGCTGGGGGCGCTGCGCAAGCGCGCACGCAAGCGCTTCGCCGCCGCGCGCGATCTGGCGCCGGAAGACCTGCACGACCTGCGCGTGGGGCTCAAGCAACTCCGCTACGGCGCGGAATTCTTCCAGCCACTGTTCGACGCCCGCGCGCTCAAGCGCCACATTCGCGCACTGCGCCAGGGGCAGGACCTGCTCGGCTACCTGAACGACGTCGAGATCGCCCGCAACCACGTGCTCGCATGGCGCGAAGCGCAGCCGGCGCTCGACGCCCCGGCGCACTTTCTGGTCGGCTGGCATGCGCCGCAATGCGCGCGGGTGCGGCGCCGTATCCTGCTCGAGATCGAACCGCTGCTGTGGGGCAAAACCCCATGGAAAACCTGAGCGCCCCGTGTCGCTCTCACCTCAAGGAATCGCATGGATCTGTTGCTGTGGCGTCACGCCGAAGCCGTTGACGGCACCCCCGACCACCTGCGCGAGCTGACCGCGCGCGGGCAGAAACAGGCCGCCAAGGTGGCTGCGTGGCTCGACGCCCACCGCCCCAAGCGCCTCAAGGTGCTGGCCAGCCCGACGATCCGGACACGCCAGACCGCCGCCGCGTTCACCGACACCTTTGAGGTGGTCAGCGCGCTCGCGCCGGAGCACGGCATCGAGGGCATTCTGGCCGCCACCGGCTGGCCTGAGGGCCGCGGCGCGGTGATGGTGGTCGGCCACCAGCCCGCGCTCGGCAGCCTCGCCGCCCTGCTGCTGGCCGGTCACGAGGCCGACTGGACGATCAAGAAAGGCGCGCTGTGGTGGTTTACCAACCGCGTGCGCAACGGCGAGACGCAAACCGTGCTGCGCTGCGCCGTCACCCCGGACCTGCTCTAGCCGTGCGCCCCGGACTGTTCGCCGAGGCCCTGCGCGCGCTGGGCACCCACCCGCTGCGCACCTTGCTGGCGATGCTCGGCATGATCATCGGCGTCGGCGCGGTGGTGCTGATGCTGGCGATCGGCAGCGGCGCCAGCGAACGCGTGCGCGAGAGCATCGACGCGCTGGGCAGCGACCTGTTCATCGTCCTCTCCGGCGCACCCAGCCTCGGCGGCCTGCGCTATGCCGCCGGCAGCACGCCGACGCTGGATGTTGAGGACGCCGCCGCGATCGACCAGCTCGCCAGCGTGCAGGCCACCGCCCCCACCCACTGGGGCAGCGCCCAGCTGCAGTTTCGCGGCGCCAACTGGCCGACTTCGGTATACGGCAGCACCGCGGCCTTCCCGCAGGTGCGCCACTGGTCGCTGGCTGCCGGCACTTCGATCGACGCCGCCGACGTGCGCGGCGCACGCCGGGTGGTGGTGCTCGGCGCCACCGTCGCGAGCGAACTGTTCGGCACCACCTCGCCCGTCGGCCAGACACTGCGCATCAACGGCCAGCCCTTCGAAGTGCGCGGCGTGTTCCGCGAAAAAGGCCAGAGCCTGTCAGGACGCGATCAGGACGATCTGGTGTTCGTGCCGCTCAGCACCGCCCAGCGCCAACTGTTCGGCAGCCCGTTTCCGGGCGCAGTGCGCTTTATCTCGGTCAAGGCGCAGCCGGGTCAGCTTGCCAGCGCGATGCGCGACACCACCGCGCTGCTGCGCCAGCGCCACCGCCTGAGCGGCAGCGACGAGAGCGATTTCGCGGTGCGCGACCTGACCGCGCGCAACGAAGCCGCCGCTGAGTCGGCCCGCACCATGCGCCTGCTGCTCGGTGCGATTGCCTCGGTGTCGCTGCTGGTTGGCGGCATCGGGATCATGAACATCATGCTGGTGTCGGTCACCGAGCGCACCCGCGAGATCGGCATTCGCATGGCGGTGGGCGCGCGCCGGCGCGACATCCTCGGCCAGTTTCTGCTCGAAACGCTGCTGATCTGTCTGATCGGCGGCGCACTCGGGGTGAGCCTCGGCGTCGGCGGCGCGTGGCTGGCGGCCACGCTGTTCGACATGCCGGTGGTGGTGAGCCTGGGCGCAGTGCTGCTGGCCTTTGTCTTCGCCGCCGCGGTCGGCGTGTTCTTCGGTTTCTACCCGGCACGCAAGGCCGCCGGCCTGCCTCCCGCCGAGGCGCTGCGCGCAGTCTGAACCGCGCCCGTCGCACCGGGTCAACCGGACAGGCCACGGGCTTGCTTTCCGCTGCGCGTCAGCGCATATTTTTTGACCCGGCGCGGTCATTTCCCCCAGGCCGAGGCTGTCAGCAAACGTTCAGTTTGATGGCTTAGTCTGCTTGACCCGAGACCCTGCCGGCGGCCGCGCAAGCAAACAGGAGTCAAATGTTTCGCCGTTTTCTGCCCTCTCACGAAAGTATCAAGGAGCACCGTCTGCTGCGCTGGCTCGGGCCACGCCTGCACGATCCCTCGCTGTGGCGGCTCAATCGCCACAACGTGGCCAAGGCGGTGGCGATTGGCGCCTTCTTCGGGCTGATGATTCCGGTAGCGCAGATTCCCGCGGCGGTCATCGTGTCGCTGACGCTGCGCGCCAATCTGTGGATTGCCTCGCTCAGCACCCTGATCAGCAATCCGTTTACCTATGCCCCGCTGTATTACTTCGCCTATCACCTGGGGGCGCGGGTGATGGGGGTCGCGCCGGCGCCCGAAGGCGCCGAGCCCCCGGTGATCGAGAGTTTCACGCAGTGGGTCGACCATGCCTGGGAATGGCTTGGCGGCATCGGTCAGCCGCTGCTGCTGGGGATGCTGATGATGGCGGTAACCGGCGCAGTGGTGGGCTATTACCTGACGCTCGGGCTGTGGCGCCTGAACGTATTGCGCAAGCGCCGTCAGCCGCGGCAGGCACGCATCCAAAACAACGGCAGCGACCCCGGATGATGCGTTCGCGCGCTAAACCGTTCGTCGATGCTGCCCTGCACAAAAACAAACGATTGAACTAGACTTGACTATCCCCCCGACACTTCCAATTACACAGCACCGCTCTGCGGGCCGGTGACATCCATGGACGAGAAACCCCCTGAAGGTACGCGCAGCATCATCAACGGCCGCCTGCGCGTGCATTACGACGGCTTCTGGATCAAGGTCTACGATCCTCCGGAAGACACGTTGGCGGCGAAGAAAAAACTCATCGAGGCGCTGACCCGGCGCCTGTTCAATCACGTCGAGCACGGCATCAACATCCCGGGCAAACGGCTGGATGAAGCCCGCGCAGCCTACGAGAGCGAGACCTGTCCGGAGCTTAAACGCATCAAGGGCGGCATGCTGGCCGGCGCACTGTTTAATCGCGCCGCGGACATCTTCACCAAACTGGTCGACCTGCAGGCGATGGGCGTGGACATCGAGCAGGACAATCCGCTCATGCGCCAGTGCGGCGGCTGTCTGCAAAAGGCGCTGGAACTGGGCAAGCTGGTCAACCACCTGTCCGGCGAGGAAGGCATCGACGAGCTGTGGGGCGAGCCCTTCCGCGCGTTTTCGATTCCGATCGACGCGTTCTACGAGAGCCGTTACATCAAGATCGCCCAGACCATGCGCGACATCGACCGGCTGGCGCTCACCCTGATCACGGCGTTTGCCGGCAACCCGGCGTTCCGCGACATCGAACCCCTGATCCGCCTGTATGCCGACGCGGCGCGCGAGAAGTGCGAAACCCTGCGTACCGACCCCAACATTTTCGACATCTGGCCGGCGTTTGTGGTGGCCGGCGAGAAGCTCTCCCGCTTCAGCCCGACGCTGCCCGCGCGTGCCTCGCGCACGCAGACGCGGATGGCCGAGGAAGGGCTGGAGGTACTGCGCGCGGGCACCGATCTGGTGACCTACATCACCCGCGCCCGGGTGCCGATGCCACGCAGCACGCGCGATTTCATCGACCGCTGCGAGAGCTACCGGCTACGCTGGAGCGCTCAGGACTGTAGCCCGGCCACAGTACGCGTGGCCTGAGCCTCATGCGCGCTGAAGGGCGGCCACATCCGGGCCGCCCGGGCGCCGTCACGCGGCGATGATGCCGCCCCCCAGGCACACCTTGGATTCATACACCACCACGCTCTGCCCCGGTGTCAGCGCCCACTGCGGCTGCGCAAAGGCGACCTGCGCGCGACCGTTTGCGATCGCGTCGATCTCGCAGGGCTGGTCGCTGGTCCGGTAGCGCGGCTTGGCGGTGTACACCCAGTGGGTGTGCGGATCGCGGCCGGCGATCCAGTTCAGGTCGATGGCGTCGAGCCGGTCGCGCAGCAAGGCCGGATGGTCGTGCCCCTGCACCACGTGCAGCACGTTGGCGGCCACATCCTTGCCGGCCACGTACCACGCGTCGTGCTCGCCGGCGCTGTCCTGATTGCCCTTGATGCCGCCGATCATCAGCCCCTTGCGCTGACCGATGGTGTGATACATCAGCCCCTGATGCTCGCCCAGCAAGGCGTTGTCGTCGAGGCCGCGGATCTCGCCCGGGCGCGCCGGCAGATAGCGGCCGAGAAATTCGCGAAACGGCCGCTCGCCGATAAAGCAGATCCCGGTCGAATCCTTCTTGTCGTGCACATGCAGGCCGGCCGCCTCGGCCATCTTGCGCACTTCGCGCTTGTACAGATTGCCGAGCGGAAACAGCGTTCTGGCCAGTTGTTGCTGGTTGAGGCGGTACAGAAAATAGCTCTGGTCCTTGGTGCCATCCTCGGCCTTGAGCAACTGGAACTCGCTGCGCCCGTCGCTGTGCCACTCGCGCACCCGCGCGTAATGACCGGTGGCGATCTTGTCGGCGCCGAGCTGCATGGCGTGGTCGAGAAAGCTGCGGAACTTGATCTCCGAGTTGCACAGGATGTCGGGGTTCGGGGTGCGCCCGGCCTCGTATTCGGCGAGGAAGTCGGCGAACACGCGTTCCTTGTACTCGGCCGAGAAATTGACCACTTCGAGGTCGATGCCGATCACGTCGCACACCGAGGCCACGTCGACCAGATCCTGCCGCGTCGAGCAGTATTCGTCGTCGTCATCGTCTTCCCAGTTCTTCATGAACAGGCCGACCACCGCGTAGCCCTGCTGCTTGAGCAGCATCGCCGCCACCGACGAGTCCACCCCGCCGGACATGCCGACGACCACTTTCATTCCTTGCGGATCCTGCTTACGGGACATTCGGTCCATCTCCATCCAGCCAGTCGGCCAGCGGCAACACCACCGCCGGCTCACCATGTTCGCGGAACCAGCTGTCGATCACGAATCGCGCACCCGACGGCGAATCGCCCGCCGTAGTGGCATCGGCGCCATCGCCCGGCACCCGCTCTTCGACAACTGCGGAAAAATGTTGGAACAGCACAAAGCGCGTACGCCGCGCCTGCGGGCGCACGCGATGGAAGCGCAATGCACCGCGCGCTTCGAGCATCTCGAGCAAGCGCGTGGTCGAGGTGCCGTGGTCGATGCAGTCCATCTTGCCGTACACCCCCTCATCGAGATAATCGCCGGCGCGGTCCGCGTGGATCGGCGACTGCCGACCGGCCTCGCGGTACAGCCACCCCACCACGTGCGCCAGCGCGGTGCGCTCCTGCGCGGCGGTGCGCGCTTCGCGCAAGCGCGCGGCAATCGAGGTCAGCGTCGCCTCGTCGTAGCGCACCGTCGCCTCCGACAGGCAGCCGTAGTTGTAGCAGATGGGCACCTCGACCGCGGCCCGCGCCAGTATCGGCAGGGCCAGCAGCACGGCGAAAATGGCGCGCACCACCATCAGCCGTCGTAGTGGCGCAGCAGCGCAAGCGGCATGCGGCGTCCGGCCAGATAGTCGTCGACACACTGCAACACCAGCGGGCTGCGGTGGCGCTCGCGGCAGGCCACGATCTCGTCGCGGGTGAGCCACACGGCGCGCACGATGCCGGCGTCCAGCGCGCGGCCGGCAATGCATTGACCCGCGTCACCGGCAAACGAGAAACGCAGATAGGTGACCTCGCCATCCGGCCGGGTCCACTGGTAGATGCCGATCAGCGCGGTCGGCGTAAATGGATGCGCGGTTTCCTCCAGCGCCTCGCGCGCGGCGGCCTCGATCAACGACTCGCCGGCCTCGAGATGGCCGGCGGGCTGATTGAAGCGCAGGCCGTCGGAGGTTTCTTCCTCGACCAGCAAAAAACGATCGCCCCGCGCTACCACGGCGGCCACCGTCACATTCGGTTTCCACACCCGATCCATCGTTCTCACACCCGGCAAAGACCTTGCATTCTAGCGCGACCGGGCCGATTCCGGACCGCCGATGATGCAGCGCGGCGAACGCATCGCCCCCCACTGCTTCGCCATGCCCGCCGGTCACAAGATGCGCTAGAATTGTGCGATTTGGCGCGCTACCTTCTGGCGCGCGATGAAACAACATTCGCTGGAGAGCACACACCATGTCGATGGCTGATCGCGACGGATTCATCTGGTTTGACGGCAAAATGGTGCCATGGCGCGACGCCACCACCCACGTGCTGACCCATTCGCTGCATTACGGGCTGTCGGTTTTCGAGGGCGTGCGCGCCTACAAGACCGACAAGGGCACCGCCATCTTCCGCCTGCGCGAGCACACCCAGCGGCTGGTCAACTCCGGCAAGATCTACCACATGGCGGTGCCGTATCCGGTCGACACGCTGATGGAGGCGCAGCTCGAAGTGGTGCGCGCCAACAAGCTCGAATCGTGCTATCTGCGCCCGATCGCCTTCTACGGCTCGGAGAAGATGGGCATCTCGACCAAGGGCATGAACGTGCACGTCGCGATTGCCGCCTGGCCGTGGGGCGCCTACCTGGGCGAAGAGGGGCTGGAGAAGGGCATTCGCGTCAAGACCTCGTCCTACCAGCGCCATCACGTGAACGTGACCATGCCGCGCGCCAAGGTGGCCAGCACCTACGCCAACTCGATCCTCGCCAACCTCGAAGCCACCCAGGATGGCTACGACGAAGCGCTGCTGCTCGACGTGCAGGGTTTCGTCGCCGAAGGCGCAGGCGAGAACCTGTTCGTCATCAAGGACGGCAAGATCTACGAACCGGAGATCGCCTCCGCGCTGACCGGCATCACCCGCGATTCGGTGATCCAGATCGCGCGCGAATTCGGCCTCGAAGTGCAGTCCCGCCGCCTGACCCGCGACGACATCTACATCGCCGACGAAGCTTTCTTCACCGGCACCGCGGCCGAAGTCACGCCCATCCGCGAACTCGACCGGCGCGTCATCGGCGCGGGCAAGCGCGGCCCGATCACTGAAAAAATCCAGTCGCGCTTCTTTGACATCGTGGGCGGTCGCGCACCCGAGTACGACCGCTGGCTTGCTTACATCTGATCTTCCGGAGATACCCTCATGGCCGATACCCAGGACACCGCCAAGACCATCCAGATCACCGCCAAGGAACTGCCCCTGCACTGCCCGCAACCCGGCGCACCGCTGTGGGCCCGCCATCCGCGCGTGTTTCTCGACGTACTGACCGAAGGCACCGTCACCTGCCCGTACTGCAGCGCCACCTACGAATTCACCGGCGAGCGCCCGAAAGGTCACCACTGACCTGCATCGCCCTCTTGGCCGGTCGCGCACGGCGCAGGATCCGATCGTGAGCAAACGCGTGTTCACCACGCCGAAGGAAGTCGAAGACGCCTTCTACGAGGCGTTTTCGCGCGCCGACATCGAAGCCATGATGGCGGTCTGGTCGGAAGACGACGAGGTCATGTGCATCCACCCCGGCGCCCCGCGGGTGGTTGGTCTGGCGGCGGTGCGCGACTCCTGGCAGCAGCTGTTCGGCAGTGGCGCACGGCTCAAGATCAACATCTCGCAACCGGTCGTGTCGTCGGGCACGATGATGGCGATCCACAGCGTGCTCGAACACGTCCAGGTCGAAGGCGACAACGACCTGCACTCACCGATCGTGGCCACCAACGTATTCATGCGCGGCCCGCTGGGCTGGCGCATGGTCGCCCACCATGCCTCGCCCACGCCCGACATGGCCCCGCTCAACGATCCCGACACCCCGCTGATCGTGCACTGACCGCGTGGCGCAGCCCCCCTACCGCGCCCCGGGCTGGCTCCCGGGCGGCCACCTGCAAACCATCTGGCCGCTGGCGCGCAGCCCGGCGGTGCCGCCCTACACGCGCCAGCGCTGGGACACCCCGGACGACGACTTCATCCACGCCGACTGGCTGCCCCACCGCACCGGCGCCCCGCTCGTGGTGCTGTTTCACGGCCTCGAAGGCTGCAGCCGGTCGCACTACGCGCGTGCGCTCATGCACGCCGTTTCGGATACCGGCTGGAACGGCGTGGTGCCGCATTTCCGCGGCTGCTCCGGCACCCCCAACCGCCTGCTGCGCGCCTACCATTCCGGTGACAGCGCAGAGATCGGCTGGATCCTCGAACGCATTGCCGGCATGCACCCCGAGGCACCGATCTTTGCCGTCGGCGTATCGCTCGGCGGCAACGCCTTGCTCAAATGGCTGGGCGAACAGGGCGCGGCCGCGCAGCGCATCGTCACCCGCGCCGCCGCTATCTGCCCGCCACTGGACCTCACGCTCTCCGGCACCGCGCTCGGGCAAGGCTTCAACCGCGTCTACACCGCGCGTTTTCTGCGCACCCTCAAGCGCAAGGCGCTGGCCAAGCTCGACGTCCACGCCGCCCCGCTCGACCGCCGGCGCATCGCCACAGCGCGCACGCTCCACGATTTCGACGACGCCTTCACCGCACCGGTGCACGGCTTCGACGGCGTGGGCGACTACTGGCGACGCGCCTCCAGCCGGCCCTACCTCGCGCGCATCGCCGTCCCAACGCTGCTGCTCAACGCCCGCAACGACCCCTTCGTGCCGCCGGCTGCGCTGCCTGCCGCGCACGAATGCAGCGCCGCCATGCAGTGCGAGTTTCCGGCTGCCGGCGGCCATGTCGGCTTCCTCAGCGGCAGCGCGCCCGGCCACCTCCACTGGCTCCCCCGGCGACTCCTCCATTTCTTCCGCGCGGCGCCACCGTGACCGGCTTGTCACACACCCTGGATACCGATCTGGGATAATTGCCCGATTCACTTCCTTTCAAAAGAGCTTCCCCATGCAGATTGCAGCAGAAATCTTCAAGGCCTACGACATCCGCGGCATCGTCGACAAGACGCTGACCGTCGAGGTGGCCCGCGCCATCGGCCACGCCCTCGGCTCCGAAGCCGTCGCGCGCGGCCAGAAGACCATCGCCGTCGGCCGCGACGGACGTCTCTCCGGCCCCGCGCTCGCCGGTGCGCTGGCCGAAGGCATCTGCGCCGCCGGGGTGGACGTGATCGACGTCGGCTGCGTGCCCACCCCGCTGGCCTACTTCGCCGCCTACCACCTGAACACCGACTCCTGCGTCAGCGTCACCGGCAGCCACAACCCGCCGGACTACAACGGCTTCAAGATGGTGCTCGGTGGCAAAACCCTGTTCGGCGAGCAGATTCAGGGCCTGCTCCAGCGCATCCAGACCGGCGATCTGGTCGAAGGCCGGGGCACGATCACGCAGGCCGACGTGGTCGACGCCTATCTCGACCGCGTGGTCGGCGACATCCGCCTCGCCCGGCCGATGAAAATCGTGGTCGACTGCGGCAACGGCGTCGCCGGCGCGATCGCGCCGACGCTGTTCCGCCGCCTCGGCTGCACCGTGACCGAGCTGTTCTGCGAGGTCGACGGCAGCTTCCCCAACCACCACCCCGATCCGTCCAAGCCGGAGAACCTGCAGGACGTGGTGCGCGCGCTGCGCGAGACCGACGCCGAGATCGGGCTGGCCTTCGACGGCGACGGCGACCGCCTCGGCGTGGTCACCAAGGACGGCCAGATCATCTACCCCGACCGCCAGTTGATGCTGTTTGCCGAAGACGTGCTCTCGCGCGTGCCCGGCGGCCAGATCATCTACGACGTGAAATGCACCCGCAATCTGGCCGGCTGGATTCGCGAACGCGGCGGCGAGCCGCTGATGTGGAACACCGGCCACGCGCTGGTCAAGGCCAAGCTGCGCGAAACCGGCGCCCCGCTGGCCGGCGAGATGAGCGGCCACATGTTCTTCAAGGAGCGCTGGTACGGCTTCGACGACGGCCTCTACGCCGGCGCGCGGCTGCTCGAAATCCTCTCCGCCCGCGCCGACGCCAACGCCGCGCTCAAGGCGCTGCCCGACGCGGTCAGCACGCCGGAGCTGAACATCAAGATGGCCGAGGGCGAGCCCTTCGAGCTGGTCAAGCGTCTCAAGGCGCAGGCCGACTTTGCCGGCGCCGACGAAGTCATCACCATCGACGGCGTGCGTGTCGAATACGCCGACGGCTTCGGCCTCGCCCGGCCGTCGAACACCACGCCGGTGGTGGTGCTGCGTTTCGAGGCGGACTCCGAAGCGGCGATCGCGCGCATCCAGCACGCCTTCCGCGCCGCCATCGACGCCGTCTGGCCGGGTCTGGCGCTGCCGTTTTAAGCCGCGCGCAGGCACTCAAGGCGACGGGTCGGTTGCCGTAGAGAGGGGGTAACCCTGGCGCGCCCAGGGCAGCCCTCTTCTCTCGTGGAGCCGACCCCATGCCGACTGCTTTAGACGAACTGTTCCAGAACGTCCCCCAACTGCCCAGCCTGCCGCGCGCCGTCACCGATCTGATCGACAGCCTCGGCAAGGAAGACGCCAACATCGACAACGTGGTCGACAACCTCAGCCACGACCCCAACCTCAGCGCACGCGTGCTGCGCATCGCCAACTCCAGCTTCTACGGCGCCAGCCGCAAGGTCGGCGCGATCGACGACGCCATCGCCATGATCGGCCTCAACGCGCTGCGCACGCTGGTGATCGCCTCGGGTGTGAGCAGCGCGTTCAAGAACATCCCGCACGTCGACCTCAAGGCCTTCTGGCAAAACGCGCTGGTCGTCGCCGGGCTGGCCAAGCGCATCGCGCGACGCACGCGCGGCAAGGTCAACCCCGAGTTCGCCTACACCGCCGGGCTGATGTACCGCATGGGCGTGCTGATGATCCACGCCGCCTTTCCCACCGCAGCAGCCACCATTGCCAGCGAATGCAAGGACATCACCGTCGGCGAGCGCAACGCCATCGAGCGCAACAACCTGCGCGTCTGCCACGCCCAGGTGGGCGAGCGCCTCGCGACCAACTGGCGCTTCCCCGAGGAAATCGTCACTGCCTTGCGCTGGTACGCCGACCCGGCCGACGGCAACGCGTCGGACACCGCACGCGTCGTCACGCTGGCGGCGCAGATCGCGCTCGACAACACCCACGGCAGGCACACCGACGAGATCGCCGCTCACCTGCCGCAAAGCGCATTGACAGCGCTGGAGATCAGCGCGGACGAGCTCATCGACGACATCGCCTCGGTCGCCGACATGCAGCGCGACGCCGCCAGCTTTATCTGAATCCACGCGCCCCGTCGCGCAACAGCGCACGACGGGCGCGGTGCCGCCCCGGCTTACGGCGCGTCCCGCCTCGCCACCCAGTCCAGCACCGCCCACCCCGTGCCCCGCTCCCAACCCTTGAGCTTGTGCTTGGGGATGAGCTTCACTTCGGCAAGCTCGTCGTTGAGCGCGATGTCGCCCACCGCCTCCACGTGATAGACCAGCAGCACCTGATTGGCCTCGGCGAAGCTGTAGTTGCCGATCCAGTGCACGGCCCGGGTATCGAGGCCGGTCTCCTCCTTGACCTCGCGGGCGACCGCAAGCGCGGGCGCTTCGTCACGTTCGAGAAAGCCGGTGACCAGGGCGAACCGCCCTGCGGGCCACGCCACATTGCGTGCCAGCAGCATCTGACCGCCGCGGTCAAGGCATTCGATGAGCGCGCACACCACCGGCACGGGATTGCCCCAGGCGATGAAGCCGCAGGCGGTATCGGGGCACACGCGCCGGGCGTGGTCATCAATGCAGGCGTCGGCGAGGTCGCCGCCGCAGCGCGGGCAGTAGCGCCAATCCTCAGGATCGAATCGCATCGGCGTGCCTAGCGCAGGCCCGACAGCGGCCCGCTGGCTCAGCGCGTCCGCGGACTGCGGCTGCCACGGTTGTAGTTCGGGTCGCCCGGCAGAATGCAGCGGCCGATGCCGAACACGCGCCCCTGTGCACCCGGCGGGCAGAGCTGATTTTCCGGATAGGTGTCGGCAACCGCCTGAGCCGCCGCCTGACGCGCCGCATCGACGAATTCCCAACGCCCGTTGGGCAGCAGGCGCACCGCCTCGCCGGCGGCGGTGGTGGCCTCGATGACCCGCCCGGCGTCGGCCAAGACGAGGCCGCTGACGCCCAGCGCCATCGCGGCGACCAACGCGCGGAACCACATCACAGCTTGCCTCCGACCCAGCCGGCCACCGAGGCCAGCGCGGCGGGGAGCTTCTCCGGCTCGGTGCCGCCGGCCTGCGCCATGTCCGGCCGGCCGCCGCCCTTGCCGCCCACCTGCTGGGCGACGAAGTTGACCAGCTCGCCAGCTTTCACCTTGGCGGTGAGGTCGGCGGTGACACCGGCGATGAGCGTGACCTTGTCCTCGGTCGCCGAGGCCAGCACGATGGCGGCCGAGCCGAGCTTGTCCTTGAGTTTGTCCATGGTCTCGCGCAGCGCTTTGACGTCCGCCCCGTCGAGGCTCACGGCCAGCACCTTGGCGCCGTTCACGTCCACCGCCTGACTGGCCAGATCCGCACCGGCGCTGGCGGCGAGTTTGGATTTGAGACGATCGAGCTCTTTTTCGAGCGCACGCAGGTTGTCCTGCATCTGGCCGATGCGCTCGGGCAGTTCGGTGGCCGGCGCGCGCAGCGCCGACGCCGCGCCGGCGAGCAGGCCCTGCTGGGTCTGCACCCAGTCGACCGCGCCTTCGCCGGTCACGGCCTCGACCCGGCGCACGCCGGCGGCCACGCCGCCTTCGCTCACAATCTTGAACAGGCCGATGTCACCGGTGCGCGCCACGTGCGTGCCGCCGCACAGTTCCTTGGAGGAGCCGATGGTGAGCACCCGCACCTCGTCGCCGTACTTCTCGCCGAAGAGCATCATCGCGCCGGACTTCTGCGCCTCGTCGAGCGCCATCACCGAGGCGTCGGTGGCGGCGTTGGCGATGATCTCGCGGTTCACCCGGCGCTCGACCTCGGCGATTTCCGCGGCCGTCATTGGCTGGTTGTGGGCGAAGTCGAAACGCGTCTTGTCGGGGTCGACCAGCGAGCCCTTCTGCTGCACATGGCTGCCGAGCACTTCGCGCAGCGCCTTGTGCATGAGGTGCGTGGCCGAGTGGTTGCGGATGGTGCGCCCGCGCGCGGCCGCGTCCACCTGCGCAGCCACCACATCGCCCACGGCCAGCTCGCCGTTGACCAGCTCGCCGTGGTGGCCGAACACGTCGGCCTGAATTTTTTGCGTATCCGCGACCTTGAACAGGGTGATGCAGGCGCCGCCGCGGCTCAGCTCGCCCTGATCGCCGACCTGGCCGCCGGATTCGGCGTAGAACGGGGTGTTGTCGAGCACCACCACGCCCTGTTCGCCCGGCAGCAGACGCTCGACCGGCGCGCCGTCGCGGTACAGCGCGGTCACGCGGCCTTCCTGCGACAGCGTGGTGTAGCCGTGGAAGACGGTCTTCACGCCCTCGTACTCCAGCCCGGCGGCCATCTTGAACTTGCCGGCGGCGCGGGCCTGCGCCTTCTGGCGGGCCATGGCGGCGTCGAAGGCTTCGGCATCCACCGTGACGCCGCGCTCGCGGCACACGTCGGCGGTGAGGTCGAGCGGGAAGCCGTAGGTGTCGTGCAGCTTGAAGGCGGTCTCGCCATTGAACACCTTGCCGCCGGCGCCTGCCATGGCCGCCAGTTCGGCTTCGAGGATGGCCATGCCGTGCTCGATGGTCTCGAAGAAGCGGGCTTCTTCCTGCCGCAACACGTCCATGATGCGCGCCTGGTCGTCCACCAGTTGCGGATAGGCCTCGCCCATCTCGCGGGCCAGGTCGGGCACCAGCTTGTGGAAGAACGGCGCACGCACGCCGAGCTTGTAGCCGTGGCGGATGGCGCGGCGGATGATCCGGCGCAGCACGTAGCCGCGGCCCTCGTTGCCGGGGATGATGCCGTCGGCGATGAGGAAGGCACAGGCGCGGATGTGGTCGGCGATGACCTTCAGCGAGGGGCTGTCCATGTCCGCGTCAGACGTTTCGCGCGCGGCGGCGGCGATGAGGTTCACGAACAGGTCGATTTCGTAGTTGGCGTGCACGCCCTGCAGCACCGCCGAGATGCGCTCCAGGCCCATGCCGGTGTCGACCGAGGGCTTGGGCAGCGGGTGCATGACCCCGGCCTCGTCCCGGTTGAACTGCATGAACACGTTGTTCCAGATCTCGATGAAGCGGTCGCCGTCTTCTTCCGGCGATCCCGGGGGGCCGCCCCAGTGCTGTTCGCCGTGATCGTAGAAGATCTCCGTGCACGGGCCGCAGGGGCCCGTATCGCCCATCATCCAGAAGTTGTCGGAGGCGTAGCGCGCGCCCTTGTTGTCGCCGATGCGCACGATCTTGTCGGCCGGCACGCCGACTTCGTTGTGCCAGATGTCGTAGGCCTCGTCGTCTTCGGCGTAGACCGTCACCATCAGCTTGTCCCTGGGCAGCTTGTAGACTTCGGTGAGCAGCTCCCACGCGTATTTGATGGCGTCGCGCTTGAAGTAGTCGCCGA
>JAGRFQ010000027.1 GCA_020445945.1 Rhodocyclaceae bacterium | reverse complement strand
GATGATGCGGTGGTAGCGCAGCTTCTCGGGCTTGAACTCTTCCTTGCCGATGCCGGTGCCGAGCGCGGTGATGAGGGTGGCGATCTGCTCGCTTGAGATGAGCTTGTCGAAGCGGGCCTTTTCGACGTTGAGCACCTTGCCGCGCAGCGGCAGGATGGCCTGGAATTTGCGGTCGCGGCCCTGCTTGGCGGAGCCGCCGGCGGAGTCACCCTCGACGATGTAGATCTCGCTCTTGGCGGGGTCTTTTTCCTGGCAGTCGGCGAGCTTGCCGGGCATGCCGACGCCGTCGAGCAGGCCTTTGCGGCGCGTCATCTCGCGTGCCTTGCGGGCGGCGTCGCGGGCGCGGGCGGCTTCGACGATCTTGCCGCAGATGGTCTTGGCGTCGATGGGGTTTTCGAGCAGGTAGTCGGCCAGCTTCTGGGCGACGACTTCTTCAACCGCCGGGCGCGCTTCGGAGGAGACCAGCTTCATCTTGGTCTGGCTGGCGAACTTGGGGTCGGGCATCTTGACCGAGAGCACGCAGGCGAGGCCTTCGCGCATGTCGTCGCCGGAGATGGCGACCTTGGCCTTCTTGGCGATCTCGTTTTCGTCGATGTATTTGTTGATGACGCGGGTCATGGCCGCGCGCAGGCCAGTGAGGTGGGTGCCGCCGTCGGCCTGGGGGATGTTGTTGGTGAAACACAGCACCTGTTCGGCGTAGCTGTCGTTCCACTGCATGGCCACTTCGACGGACACCTCGATGTCGTGATCGGTGCCGTTGGAGACGCGCGTGGTGCCGTCGGAGTAGAACACGGTGGGGTGGAGCACGGTCTTGGCGCGATTGATGTAGTCGACGAAGCCGCGCACGCCGCCGGCGAAGGCGAAGTCTTCTTCCTTGTTGGTGCGCTGGTCGACCAGGCGGATGCGCACACCGTTGTTGAGGAAGGACAGTTCGCGCAGGCGCTTGGCGAGGATTTCGTAGTGGAATTCGACGGTGCCGAAGATATCTTCGTCGGCCAGAAAGTGCAGCTCGGTGCCGCTCTTGGTGGATTCGCCGGTGACCTTCATCGGCGAGACTTCGATGCCATTGACGACTTCGATCTCGCGATCGACGACCTTGCCGCGATTGAACTCGATCAGATGCTTCTTGCCATCGCGGCGGATGGTCAGGCGCAGCCATTTGGAGAGCGCGTTGACGCAGGAGACGCCCACGCCGTGCAGGCCGCCGGAGACCTTGTAGCTGTTCTGGTTGAACTTGCCGCCGGCGTGCAGCACGCACATGACGATTTCGGCGGCCGAGCGCCTGGGCTCGTGCTTGTCGTCCATCTTGACGCCGACGGGAATGCCGCGGCCGTTGTCGGCCACCGAGATGGAGTTGTCGGTGTGGATGGTGACGAGGATGTCGTCGCAGTGCCCGGCCAGCGCTTCGTCGATGGCGTTGTCGACGACCTCGAAGACCATGTGGTGCAGGCCGGTGCCGTCGGAGGTGTCACCGATGTACATGCCGGGGCGCTTGCGCACGGCTTCCAGCCCTTCGAGCTGCTGGATGGAGGATTCGTCGTAGCCGCCCTGCGGCGTCGGGTGTTGCGATTCGGACATAGGATTCTCTTCTTGTATCGGGGGGCCGACGCCCCCCGCACTGCAGACTTTTGCAACGGCGGCGCCGTGCCGACGGCAGCGGTTAGATGCGCATCGGCATCACGACGTATTTGAAGGTCTCGTTGCCGGGCAGCGAGATCAGCGCGCTGGAGTTGCCGTCGTTGAGGCGCACTACGACGTCGTCGCCGGCAACGTTGTTGAGCACATCGAGCAGGTAGGTGACGTTGAAGCCGATGTCGAGCGCTTCGCCGGTGTAGTCGATCTCGAGTTCTTCCTGCGCCTCTTCCTGCTCGGCGTTGGTGCTGGCAATGCGCAGGCAACCGCTTTCGAGCACAACGCGCACGCCGCGGAATTTCTCGTTGGTGAGAATGGCCGCACGCGACAGCGCGGCGTGCAGCGGCTGGCGGGCGAGGATCAGCTCTTTGGGATGGTTTTGGGGGATGACCCGTTCGTAGTCGGGGAACTTGCCGTCGATGAGCTTGGAAATCAGCTCGATCGGGCCGAAGCGGAACACGATCTGGTTGCCGGCGATGACGATGTCGAGCGGCTCGTCGGTGTCGCCGAGCTGGCGGGCGAGTTCGGTGACGGTCTTGCGCGGCAGGATCACTTCGGTGCGCGGGTGCTCGCCGGCGATGGCGCTCTC
This sequence comes from Rhodocyclaceae bacterium, assembly GCA_020445945.1. Lineage (GTDB taxonomy): Bacteria > Pseudomonadota > Gammaproteobacteria > Burkholderiales > Rhodocyclaceae > Nitrogeniibacter. Next base: position 24,743 of record JAGRFQ010000027.1, on the reverse strand, counting down.
GGCGTAGGCCAGGCGATGGCCGTCGGTGGCCACCATGCGCAGGGTGCCGCCATCGACCATGGTCAGCAAACCGTTGAGGTAGTAGCGGATGTCCTGCTGGGCCATGGCGTACTGCACCAGCGCGAGCTGCTTTTTGAAGGCATTTTGCGGTACCGAGAAACGCACCCCTTCGCCTTCGGCCACCGACAGGCGCGGGTAGTCGGCCGCGGGCAGGGTCTGCAACTGGAAGCGGCTGCGCCCGGCCTTGACGGTCATCCGGTTCTCGTCGAGCGACAGGGCGATGTCGTGGTCGCCGGGCAGGGCGCGCAAAATATCCTGCAGCTTGCGCGCGCCGACGGTGATGTCGACATCGTCACCACTGCCGCTGACCTGCGCGGTGGTGCGGATCTGGATCTCGATGTCGGTGGCCAGCAAGGTGAGCTGGTCGCCGCGCTTTTCGATCAGCACGTTGGACAGAATGGGCAGCGTGTGGCGCTTCTCCACAATGCCGGACACCGACTGTAGGGGCCCGAGCAGGGCGTCGCGGGTGGTGGTCAGCAGTTGCATCGTCGTTCAGTCTCCGTGGATCGGGTGGTTGTCGGTGTCAGGTTCTTGTTGTCCGGCACGGGCCGGCAAGCGCTAGCCACGCAATACCTGTGTGAGCACGTGCAGGTCGTGATTGAGCTGGGTGTCGCTACGGCGCAGCTCGGTGATGGCGCGGCAGGCGTGGAGCACGGTGGTGTGGTCGCGTCCACCAAAGGCGTCGCCGATTGCCGGCATGCTCATCGGGGTGATGTCCCGGGCGAGGAACATCGCCACCTGGCGCGGCCGGGCAATCACCCGCGTGCGCTTCTTGGAATGCATGTCGGCGACCTTGATCTTGTAGTAGTCGGCGACGGTCTTCTGGATGTGCTCGATGGTCAGTTGCCGGTTGTAGGCGTGGAGCAGATCCTTGAGCGCCTCCTTGGCCAGATCGAGCGTAATCTCCTTGCTGTGAAAACGCGCGTAGGCCACCACCTTGGTGAGCGCGCCTTCGAGCTCGCGCACGTTGGCGCGCAGGTTCTTGGCGATCAGGAAGGCCACGTCGTCGCAGAGCGTAATGCCGTGCGTGTCAGCCTTCTTCTTCAGAATCGCCACCCGCATCTCCAGCTCGGGCGGCTCGATCTGCACCGTGAGGCCCCAATCGAAACGCGAGATCAGGCGATCTTCCAGGCCCTGGATGTCCTTGGGGTAGGTGTCGCAGGTGATGATGATCTGCTTCTTGGCCTCGGTGAGCGCGTTGAAGGCGTGGAAGAATTCTTCCTGCGTGCGGTTCTTGTTGTTGAAGAACTGGATGTCGTCGATCATCAGCACGTCGAGCGAGCGGTAGTAGCGCTTGAAGACGTCGAAGCTCTTCTGCTGGTAGGCGCGCACCACGTCGGCGTAGTAGTCCTCGGCATGCACGTAGCGAATCACCGCCTTCGGATTGCGCCGGTGCACCTCATTGCCGAGGGCATGGATCAGGTGGGTTTTACCCAGCCCGACGCCGCCGTAAACGAACAAGGGGTTGTAGGACACGCCGGGATTGTCGGCCACCTGCATCGCTGCCGCGCGGGCCAGATCGTTGGCCCGGCCGGTCACCAATGTGTCGAAGGTAAAGTCGGCGTTGAGACGGGTTTTGTCGTAACCCGTTCCGCCACCGGCGGGGGGCCGTCGCGCCGGCTCAGGGGGTTTCGCCGGCTCAGGCGCCTTTTCAGCCACCGGCGCCGGGCTCACCGGCTTGACCTCGGCGGCGGCACGCACAGCAGCACCCGACCGGGCCGATCGCGTTGCCTCACCGTTGACGGGCAGGCTCAGGTCGACCGACATCGTCGCACCGTAAAATTCCTTGCCCAATTCGCCAATGCGGTTCACGTAGCGCTCACGGACCCATTGAAGAACGAAACGGTTGGGTGCAACGATACGTACCGACGGGGTCGTATCTGCGTCGCCGTCCTCGACGCGCAGTGCCTTGATCCAGGTGGAAAACTGCTGCGGCGGCAGTTCTCCCTGAAGTCGGGTCAGGCAGAAAGTCCAGAAATCTTGCGTCACAGGTGTGGATAGATCTATTTTCAGCGGAAACACGATTCGAAGTAATGGTCGGACGAACCGACCATTTCAGCTCTCTACTGACTCGGGATTCCGCCCCCGGCCTCTGACGGGCCGGTCTGACAATAAGGGTGGCGGCAAGCGAACATTCTACCTCGCCGACGAAAAGTTATCCACAAGACGCGCCCACAAGAAATGTGCTTCCTCTCGCTGTCCGATCGACACCGCGGGGGTCATGCCGATCGCTGCCAGAACAAAAGAAACGTTGACAAAACAAGGCAATTAGGATGAAATTCTTCGTTTGACTTAACTCTTTGGTCAGCCATCATGAAACGTACTTATCAGCCCTCAGTTACCAAGCGCAAGCGCACCCATGGATTCTTGGTTCGCATGCGCTCCCGCGGTGGTCGCGCCGTCATTCGCGCGCGTCGAGCCAAAGGTCGTCACCGCCTCGCCGTCTGAAATGGCAGACGGGTCGCCGGATGCCGACCTACGCTTCCGCGACGCCTATCGATTGCGCAAAACGGATGAATATTCATCCGTTTTTGCTTTTAGGCGCGCAATAAAAGGGCGCTACCTTATCGTGCACTATCGGCCAAACACGCTTGATACCGCCCGCCTCGGCGTGGTGGTTGCAAAAAAACTGGCCAAGCGCGCGGTACAACGTAATCTGGTAAAGCGTATCGTGCGTGAGGGTTTTCGGCTCACGCGCGACCGGCTTCCGCGACTGGATCTGATCGTTCGCCTGAATCGCCCGCTGACTGGCGCCACGCGTGCCAGCCTGCATGACGATCTGGCAGATTTGCTCAAACGGTTGCCGGGATGAAGTACCTGCTGCTCGCTCTGCTCAAGGCGTATCGCTACGCGATCAGCCCGATGCTGGGCAGCAATTGTCGCTTTGTGCCCAGCTGCTCGCAGTATGCAATCGAAGCCCTTGAACGCCATGGTGCCTTGCGGGGTAGCTGGCTCTCCGTTCGCCGCGTGATGCGCTGTCACCCGTGGTGTCACGGCGGCCACGACCCTGTCCCCTAACCTGTCACTTTACGGTCTCGCTCCCGATGGACAATCGTCGTCTCATCCTTCTCCTGATCTTCGGTCTCTCACTGTTCATGCTGTGGGACGCTTGGCTGAAGCACAACAACCCGCCGGCTCCCGTTGCAGCAAGCCAGCAGAACACCCGCTCGGTTGACAGCGCGGCGATTCCGCAAGCCAGCGCCAGCCTCAGCACAGACCCCAGCGTGCCGGTTGCTTCGCCAACGGCCGCGCGTGCGCCAACGCTCAAGATACGCACCGACTCGCTGGTGGCCGACATTTCTGCGGACGGCGGCGACATTGTCCGTCTGGCGCTGACCCGTCACAAGGCAACCGACGACAAAACCAAGAATTTTGTGCTCCTCGACAACGGCAGCACCCATCTCTACACCGCCCAGTCCGGGCTGACCGGCGAGGGACTGCCCAACCACAAGACGCGCTTCTCCTTGCCGCAAGACGAGTTGGTCATGGCCGAGGGCGAAGATACCCTGGTGGTCCGACTGCCGGCCCCCGAGGTCAATGGTGTCGCGGTCACCAAGGTGCTGACCTTCCACCGCGGAAGCTACGTTATCGACGTCGGCTACGAAATCGACAACGGCTCGGACACCCCGGTTCGCACCGATGCCTACTTCCAGTTGCAGCGCGATGGCACCCCGGCGGAGAGCGTCGAAGCCATGGGCGTGCATACGTTCACCGGCCCGGCCTTCTTCACCGATGCCGAGAAGTTCGTAAAGGTCGACTTCGAAGACATCGCCGACCGCAGTGCGACCTTTCCCAAGAAGTCGGACAACGGCTGGCTAGCCATGGTCCAGCACTATTTCGTCAGCGCGATCCTGCCTGAACAAGGCATCCAGCGTGAGTACTTCGCGCGCAAGATTGGTGACAACCTGTTCACCGCCGGCGCCATCCTGCCAGTGGCCGAGGTCGCACCCGGCACCACCGAAACCATCTCTGCCCGCCTCTACTCGGGCCCGCAGGAACAAGCGCACCTCGAGACCATCGCCCCCGGACTGGATCTGGTCGTCGACTATGGCTGGCTGACGGTCATTGCCGCACCGCTGTTCTGGGTGCTTCAATGGTTTCACAAGCTCACCGGCAACTGGGGCTGGGCCATCATTCTGGTCACCATCTGCCTGAAGCTGATCTTCTTCCCGCTCTCCGCCGCATCCTACAAGTCGATGGCCAAGATGCGCACGCTCGGCCCGCGCCTGCAACGCATGAAGGAGCAGTTCGGCGACGACAAGGTACGCATGCAGAAGGAGATGATGGAGATCTACAAGAAAGAGAAGATCAACCCCCTCGGCGGCTGCCTTCCCATTCTCGTCCAGATCCCGGTCTTCATTGCACTGTACTGGGTGCTGCTCGGCAGCGTCGAAATGCGTCAGGCCCCGTGGCTGGGCTGGATTCAAGACCTGTCAGTCAAGGATCCCTACTACATTCTGCCGATCATCATGGGCGTCTCCATGCTGATCCAGATGCGCCTCAACCCCACACCGCCGGACCCGATGCAGGCCAAGGTCATGATGGCGATGCCGATCGTGTTCACCGTCATGTTCCTGTTCTTCCCGGCCGGGCTGGTGCTGTACTGGGTGGTCAACAACACGCTGTCGATCGCCCAACAGTGGCAGATCACCAAAATGGTCGAAGGTGGAAAAAAGCCCGCCTGACACCATTGCCGCCATCGCCACCGCGCCCGGCCGCGGTGGCGTGGGCATTGTCCGCCTCTCGGGCAGCGCACTCGGCGCGCTTGCCAGCCAACTCAACGGCGGCGTTCTGCCGCAACCCCGCCTCGCCACCTTCCGCGCATTTCGTGATACCCGGCAAGGCCTGATCGACGAAGGCCTGCTGCTCTACTTCCCCGCACCGCACTCATTTACCGGCGAAGACGTCATCGAACTTCATGGGCATGGCGGGCCCGTGGTCATGAAGCTCCTGCTCGATCATTGCCTGTCACTTGGCGCACGCCTCGCCGAACCGGGTGAATTCACGCGCCGCGCCTTCCTCAACAACAAAATGGACCTAGCCCAGGCCGAAGCCGTCGCCGACCTGATCGAGGCCTCGACCGAAGCCGCCGCTCGTTCGGCTGTGCGCTCGCTCAGCGGCGCCTTCTCGAAGGCCGTGCACAGCATCCAATCCCAGCTCATCACCTTGCGCATGCTGGTCGAGGCAACCCTCGACTTTCCGGAAGAGGAAATCGACTTCCTCGAATCGGCGCGCGCCATCCCCCGCATGAATGCCATCTGCGCCGAACTCAATGACGTGCTCGACCGCGCCCAGCAAGGCGCACTGATGCGCCACGGCCTCCACGTCGTACTCGTTGGCCAGCCGAACGTCGGCAAATCGAGTCTGCTCAACCAGCTCGCCGGCCATGAGCGCGCCATCGTCACCGACGTTGCCGGCACAACGCGCGACGCGCTCAAAGAGACGGTACAGATCGCAGGCATTCCGCTACACATCATCGACACGGCCGGACTTCGCGACACAGCCGACATCGTCGAGCGCATCGGCATCGAGCGCGCCTGGAAGGAGATCCACGACGCTGACGTGATCCTCCGCCTGGTCGATGCACGCAGCGGTCTCAGCGCTGAAGACTGCGCAATCGACACAGCGCTGCCAGCGCAGACACCACGAATCACCGTCAACAATAAGTGCGACCTGGCCAACCAGCCTGCGCGTCTTACTGAGCACAATGGCGCCACCACGCTGCACCTCTCGGCCAAAACGGGCGACGGCGTCGACCTGCTTCGCCAGCAACTCCTCAAGATCGCGGGCTGGCACCCGCACAGCGAAGATGTTTTCCTCGCGAGAACCCGCCATCTGAACGCACTCGAGTTGGCGCTCAAGCATATCCACACAGCGCTGTCCCAAGACCAGGCGCTGGAGCTGATGGCGGAGGAACTCCGCCTGTCTCACGAGGCGCTTGGCCAGATCACTGGTGAATTCACGGCCGATGATTTGCTCGGCGAAATCTTTTCGCGCTTTTGCATCGGAAAATAGCGCCGCACGTGTTTCACGTGGAACGTCGCATGGCGCCGCACGCTCCCACCGCCAAACCAAAGGCCACCCTTTCGGTTTCACGTGGAACAAAACAATGCCATCGGCGCCGCACAAATGATAAAATCTCTTGTTTATCAAACCTTTGGGTGGGGATGCCATGCAAGGTCTTCATCTGATCGCCGACCTCTACCGGTGCGATTGCAATCCCAGCGTTCTGCTTGACCGTGATGTTCTCGAAAACAAGTGCGTCCAGTACTGTCAGGATGCGGGCCTTACGCCGCTTGGCGCCTATTTTTATCAATTCACCCATGACAGCGGCGAAAAAGCCGGCGTGACCGGCACCGTGGTGCTCGCAGAGTCGCATGTCGCGGTCCACACCTGGCCGGAGTCCGGGGCCGTCACGCTCGACATCTATGTCTGCAATTTCTCGCGCGACAACAGCGATCGTGCACGTGCGGTCTACAGCAAGCTGATTCATTTGTTGAAACCGGGTGAGGTTCAATCCAAAGACATCATGCGGGGCGAACTCCCCGTTGCCGCGTAAGCGTGCCTGGCCGACATGTCCTTGACCGATACGTGCCTGTTTGAAGCGCTCAACGAAAATGCCGGCCATTATCTCCGTCACTCGCGCTTGATCGAAGCGGGCGAAACGCCCTATCAAAGCTACGAAGTCTGGGAAACACCGCAGTTCGGGAAACTGTTCCGGCTCGACGGCTATTTCATGACCTCGGAAGGCGACGAGTTTTTTTACCACGAGAACCTGATTCATATTCCTGCCATCTGCCAGCATGCGCCGTCGCGCGCGCTGGTGATCGGCGGCGGCGATGGGGGCTCGGCCGACGAGTTGTTCAAGCACCGCGAGATGCAGGAAGTGGTCCTTGTGGAGCTCGACGAAAAAGTCGTCGAGATCGCGCGCAAGCATCTTGGCTGCGTTCACAACGGCGCCCTGGACGACCCGCGCCTCACCCTGCGCATCGAAGACGGGTTGCACTACGTGCGCGTCGCGGCGCCTGCAGAAGGCAAGCGTTTCGACCTCATCGTGCTCGACCTCACCGACCCGATCGGCCCGGCCGAAGCGCTCTACACGGAAGATTTCTTCGCGCGCTGCAAAGCCCTGATGACTGCGCAGGGCGCGCTCACGCTGCACATTGGCGCACCGGTGTATCAAGGCGAGCGTGTGCGCATGCTGCTCGACCGCTTGTCAGCGGTGTTCGCCACGGTCCGCCCACATTTTCACTACATCCCGCTGTACGGCAGTTTGTGGGGCATGGCCTGCGCCAGCGATCACATCGACCCGCTCGCCCTCAGTGCCAATGAGGTCGATACGCGCATCCGCGCGCGCGGCATTTCGGCGCTGCAGTACTTCAACGGCGACACACACCGCAGTTGCTTTGCGCAACCGAATTATCTGCGCGAGCTCCTCACCCGATGACGTCCCGCGCCCCGCGCAAGCCGACCCGCCGGGCGGCCCCAACCCCGACCCGCCTTGCCCCCGACAGCCTCGCCGCCAGCATCGACCATGCCGCGACGCTGGTTGAAGCCGTGCTTGCCGGCCGCGCGCTAACCGAGCAGCTCGCCCACGTCCGCGCACAACACACCGATCCACGCATCAACTGGGGCGCGGTTCAGGATTTGAGCTACGGCACCCTGCGCGACTTCGGCCGTGGCGATGCCCTGCTGCGCCCGTTTCTCGCCAAGCCGTTGCCCGAGCACATCCATGCCATCTTGCTGGTCAGCCTGTACCGCCTTGAGCGTCGCCCCGAAAGTGCGCATACCGTGGTCGACCAAGCGGTCACCGCCGTCGGCGCCCACGCCCCCGGTCTCAAGGGCGTCGCCAACGGCGTACTGCGCAATGTGCTGCGCCAGTTCGACGCATTGATCGCGCGCCTCGACGCTGACCAAAGCGGCGCGCAGCGCCACCCGGCATGGTGGATCAAGCGCCTGCGCGCGCAGTATCCGTCGGCCTGGGAATCGATTCTCGCAGCTGGCAACAGCCATCCACCGATGAGCCTGCGCCCCAACCGGCGGCGCATTGCCCACGCCGACGCACTCGCCCGGCTGCGCGATGCCGGCATCGCATTTGACGAGCTGCCGAATCACGCCCTGCGCCTGCACAGCCCGCGACCGGTCGACCAGATTCCCGGCTTCTTCGACGGCCTGTTCTCCGTGCAGGACGCCGGCGCCCAGTGGGCCGCCCGGTGGCTCGCCGCGCAACCCGGCGAGCGCGTGCTCGACGCCTGCGCGGCACCGGGTGGCAAGGCCGCCCATCTGCTCGAATGCGCCGACATCGATCTGACCGCGCTGGAGCTCGACCCACAGCGCGCCGAACGCATCCGCGAAAATCTCGCCCGCCTCGGACTCGAGGCCCGCATCGTGGTGGGCAACTGCGAAACCCCCGCGCAGTGGTGGGACGGCCGCCCCTTCGATCGCATCCTCGCCGACGTACCCTGCTCAGCCTCCGGCGTGGTACGCCGCCATCCCGACATCAAATGGCTACGCCGACCCGCCGACGTCGCCGGCTTCGCACGCCAGCAGGCGCGGATCGTCGACGCACTGTGGCAGACGCTCGCCCCCGGTGGCACAATGCTCTATGTCACCTGCTCGGTTTTCGAAGAAGAAAACCACATGCAGATGGCACGTTTCTGCACCCGCCACCGCGATGCTATCCGCATTCCCATCGAAGGCCAGAACGAGCGTGTCGTGTTGCCCAATGCCGAACATGATGGCTTCTACTACGCCCTGCTGCGCAAGACGCCATAAGCGACCAGCCCTGCTGCGACTGCTGCCGTGGTCGCTCGTCCTGTGGCTCTTTCTGCCACCCGCGGCGCTGGCACAGGACGCCGAAGTCCGCTACGCCGAGATTGTGGCCGACGGTGGCAACTACGTCATCAACGCCGACATTGCCCTGACCCTCAACCCTGCGGTTGCCAACGCCATCGAGCGGGGCGTACCAATCCACTTCGTCGCCGAGGCCGCCATTGAATCGCCGCGCTGGTACTGGTTCGACGAAACCGTGGTGTCGCGCGTGCAGGCCTATCGGCTGACCTATCATCCGCTCACCCGCAGCTACCGCCTCGGCACCGGCAGTCTGCACCAGACCTTCGACGCGCTCGACGACGCCGTGCTCACCCTGTCGCGTATCCGCCACTGGATCATCACCCCGATGCGCACCCTCACGCCCGGCGAGTCCTACAACGTGAGCCTGCGCTTTCGGCTCGACACCACGCAACTGCCCACGCCCTTCCAGGTCTCCACGCTCGGCAGCAGCGACTGGCAGATCGAAACCGAGTGGATGCGCTGGACCTTCCTGGCCAGCCCCTTGGCCAGCCAATGAAGCGCATCGCACTCGTCATCGCCGCCGCGGTCGCGGCCATCTCGCTGTTTCTGCTCTCCAGTGCAACCGCCAACAGCGACGTCTTCGCCAACACCTATCCGTATCTGCTCGCCATCAACGGCTTTGTCGTCGTCGCACTGACCGGCCTCGTCGCGGTGCAGCTGCGTCAGCTCCTGCGCGACTATCGCGCCAAGAAGTTCGGCTCGCGCCTCAAGTATCGGCTGGTGGTGTTCTTCGCGCTGATGGCCCTGGCGCCGGGGCTGGTGGTCTACACGGTATCGCTGCAGTTCGTCATGCGCAGCATCGAGACCTGGTTCAACGTCCGCGTCGATGCAGCGCTCGAAGGCGGCATCGCGCTCGGCCAGAACGCGCTCGATCACATCGGTCGCCAACTCGAAGACCATGCCTTCGAAATGGCCCTCGACCTGGCCGACAACCCGGCACTCGCGGTAACCCGCCTGAACCGCCTGCGCGAACAGACCGGCGTCGACTCCGCGACCCTGTTTACTGCCGGCGGTCGGGTCCTGGCCACCTCGTCGGCCACCGTCATCAGCCTGATGCCAACCCTCCCGCGGGCCGAGCGCATGCGCCAGGCGCGCGGCGGGCAACGCACCCGCTTTGTCGACACCGACGCCGACGGCCAGATCGAGATCATGGTCGTGGTCCCCCTGCCGTCGCGCAGCATCGCCGCCGATCCGCTCTACCTGCAGCTGCGCCAGCCGGTACCCGAATCCCTGAGCCGTCACGCCAATGCCGTGCAGGCCGCCTACCGCGACTATCAGCAACTGTCGCTCGGTCGCGAGGGGCTCAAAAGCATCTACACCCTGACCCTCACGCTGTCCCTGTTGCTCGCCCTGCTCACCGCGGTGGCCGTTGCATTTGTGCTCGCACGACGCCTGATCAAGCCGCTGCTGATTCTGGCCCAGGGCACCGAGGCCGTCGCACAGGGCGACTACAGCCCGCGCCGGGCACTGCCGGCGCGCGACGAGCTCGGCGATCTGACCCACTCGTTCAACCAGATGACACGCCAGCTCGACGAAGCCCGTGCGCTGGCCGAGCGCAACCGCGCCGCCGTCGAAGCCGCCCGCGCCTATCTCGAGAGTGTGCTCGCCAACCTGTCCACCGGCGTGCTCGCCTTCGCCCCCGACGGTACGCTGCGCGCGGCCAACCGCGGCGCCACCCAGATTCTTGGCGACACGCTCGACGCCCACGAAGACATTCCGCTCGCGCAGTGGTCGCACCACGCCGCGTTTCGCGACGCGCTGGTCGAAGCGCTGGCCGGCAATCAGGACAACTGGCATCAGCAAATCGAAATGGATGCCCCCGACGGCGGACAGCAAACCCTGCTCGTGCACGGCGCCCGCCTGCCCGAAGTGTCGGGCGGTGGCACGGTGATCGTGTTCGACGACATCTCGCACCTCATCGCCGCCGAGCGCACCGCGGCATGGGGTGAGGTCGCCCGCCGGCTGGCGCACGAGATCAAGAATCCGCTGACCCCGATCCAGCTCTCCGCCGAACGCATGGGCCTCAAGCTCGCACCGCTGCTCGACGAGGACGGCCGCGCCATGCTCGAACGCGCCACCACGACCATCGTCAATCAGGTCGAGGCGATGAAGAATCTGGTCAACGCCTTCCGCGACTACGCCCGCCTGCCCGCACCGGTGCTCACCGACCTCGACCTCAACGCACTGGTGCGCGAGGTGCTCGCCCTGTACGAAGCGGCGGCGGTGCGCATCGACGCCCAACTCGACCCCGCGCTGCCGACCGTGCAGGGCGACGCATCGCAGCTGCGTCAGGTCATCCACAACCTGCTGCAAAATGCCGAAGACGCGATGAGCAGCAGCCCCGAGCGCGTGATCACCCTCACCACCACGCTGAGCAGCACCGGCCGCATCCGGCTCAGCGTGCGCGACGCCGGACCGGGCTTTCCGCCCAACATGCTGGTACACGCCTTCGAACCGTACTTCACCACCAAGAGCCGTGGCTCCGGCCTCGGACTGGCAATCGTCAAGAAAATCATCGACGAGCACGGTGGCGACATCCGCCTGTTCAACCACGAGACGGGCGGCGCCGAGGTACGCATTCACCTGCGCCCAACCGCGAGGACATAAGACCCCATGCCATCCATTCTGATCGTTGACGACGAAGTCGGCATCCGCGAGTTGCTGAGCGAAATCCTGACCGACGAAGGCTACGACATCCGCCAGGCGGACAATGCCGCCGCGGCACGCGAAGCGCGCAACAAGGCGCGCCCCGACCTGGTCCTGCTGGACATCTGGATGCCCGATGCCGACGGCATATCCGTACTCAAGGAATGGTCGGCCAGCGGGCAGCTCAACATGCCGGTGATCATGATGTCCGGCCACGGCACAATCGACACCGCGGTGGAAGCTACGCGCATTGGCGCCGCCGACTATCTGGAAAAACCGATCGCCCTGCAAAAGCTGCTCAGCGCCGTCAAGCGCGCGATCAGCGCGCAGGCCAGCAACCAGCCGCCGGCGGTCACGCCGCTCACGCTCGCCGCCTTCCCGCGCTCGGCACCGCTGCGCGATCTGCGCAAACGCCTCGAACAGATCAGCCAGCGCGCCCGCCATGTGCTGCTCAAGATCAAGGGCGGCAACCTCGCCGAGCTGGCCGCGCGCAGCCTCCACAAACCGAGCACCAAGTGGCTCGACTTTGCCACCATCACCGGCCCGATCGACCTCGCCCAGCTCCAGGCCACCCTGCGCGGCACGTTGTATGTGAACGAGCTGACGCAGCTGTCGCGCCCGCAACAGAAAAACCTCGCTTTCGCGATGGATCGTCTCGACCGCTTCGACCTGCATCTGGTGGTCGCCACCGACAGCAGTCCGGAAGCGCTGATCGACGCCGGCTGGGAACCGGGGCTGGTGCACCGCCTGTTCGAAGTCAGCCTCGCGCTGCCCACCCTCGACGACGTACGCGACGACATCCCCGAAATGGCGGCCCAGCTGCTGGTGCACCTGATCGAAGCCAAGGAAGTCCCCAACCGCCGCCTCAGCACCGCGGCGCTCAACGCCTTGCGCACCCAGTCGTGGCCCGGTGGCTACGCCGAGCTGCGCGCCGCCGTGCGCTCGCTGGCACTCGGGACGCTGGAAGACGAAATTGCCTCCAACGATGTGCAAAATCTGCTCAGCCCCGCGCCGGTGTCGCACGGTCTGCCGCTCGACATGCCCTTGCGCGAAGCCCGTGAAGCCTTCGAGCGCACCTACTTCGAGCACCACCTGCGGCGCGAAGGCGGCAACATGACACGGCTCGCCGAAACCAGCGGCCTCGAACGCACCCACCTGTACCGCAAGCTCAAGCAACTCGGCATCCAGACCGGTCGGCGGGGTGAGGACTCGTGACAGCCGACAGCCCGGCGTGTTGCGCCGCCACAACAGCCGCCCGCGGTGGATCAAACGTCGTAGAATCCGTTCACCCATTTCAACGTAGCGCTCCGTTCCCGTGAAAATCATCTTGCTCGGCGCAGGTCAGGTCGGCATTTCGGTGGCCGAAAATCTGGTCTCGGAAGCGAACGACATCACCCTGGTGGACACCGACTCGGACCACCTCCAGTCTCTGCGCGACCGGCTCGATCTGCGCACCGTGTGCGGCAACGCCGCCTCGCCCTCGGTGCTGCGCGACGCCGGCGCGGAAGACGCCGACCTGCTGATTGCGGTCACCCAGTCCGACCAGACCAACCTGTGCGCCTGCCGCATCGCGCGCACCCTGTTCAATCTGCCCACGCGCATCGCGCGGCTGCGCTCGTCGGACTTCGTCGACCACCCCGAGCTGCTCAGTCTCGACAACTTCGCGGTCGACTTTTCGATCTGCCCCGAACAGATCGTGACCGACTACATCCGTCAGCTGATCGCCTTCCCCGAAGCACTGCAGGTGCTCGACTTTGCCGACGGCGTGCTCAGCCTGATCGGCGTGCGCGCCTTCGAAGGCGGCCCGCTGGTGGGGCACCCGCTCAAGGCGCTGCGCTATCACATGCCCAACGTCGAGGTGCGCATCGCCGCCATCTACCGCCAGGGCGAAGCGATCATCCCCGAGGGCGACACCTTCATCCATCCGGGCGACGAGGTGTTCTGCCTCGCCGCCTCGGTACACATCCGCCAGGTGATGCGCGAATTGGCGCGGATCGACCAGCCGATGCGCCGCATCATGATCGCCGGCGGCGGCAACATCGGCCTGCGTCTGGCACGCTCGATCGAACGCGATTACGAAGTGAAGATTCTCGAAACCGACAAGCGCCGCGCCGAGATGATCGCCAACGACTTGTCACGCACCCTGGTGCTGCGCGGCGACGCCACCGACGAGAATCTGCTCGAAAACGAAAACATCGACGAGATGGACATGTTCGTCGCACTGACCAACGACGAGGAAGACAACATCATGTCGGCCTCGCTGGCCAAGCGCATGGGCGCGCGCCGCACGCTGGCGCTGATCAACCGAAAGTCCTACGTCGATCTGGTGCAGGGCGGCAACATCGACATCGCCATTTCGCCCGCCCAAACCTCCATCGGCTCGCTGCTCGCCCATGTGCGCCGCGGCGACGTGGTGGCGGTGCACAGTCTGCGCCGCGGTGCCGCCGAAGCACTCGAGATCATCGCCCACGGCGACGAGAAGAGCTCCAAGGTGGTCGGCCGCGCGATCGAGGACATCCGCCTGCCGCGCGGCGCCACCATCGCCGCCATCGTGCGCGAGGAGGGCGCCACCGAGGAGAAGCGCGGACGCCAGGTGGTGGTCATGCCGCACCACGACACCACGATCCTGCCGGAAGATCACCTGATCGTGTTCTGCACCACCAAAAAACTGGTCAAACAGGTGGAAAAACTCTTCCAGGTGGATTTCTCCTTCTTCTGACATGCGGCGTTATCACCCCGTACTGAACCCGCTGGGCCTGATCATTCTCATCTTCGGCTTGTTGATGGGCGTGCCGCTGGCGGTGTCGTGGTTCAACGCCGACAACGCGCTCACGGCCTACGACGAATCGATCCTCATCACTTTCTCGGCCGGGCTGCTGCTGTGGACCACCACCCGCTCGGGCAAGCGCGATCTGCGCGTGCGCGACGGCTTTTTGCTGGTCGTCCTCACCTGGGTCACGCTGCCGCTGTTCGCGGCCCTGCCGCTGTGGCTGTACATGCCCGACATGTCGTTTACCGACGCCTATTTCGAAGCCACCTCGGGCCTCACCGCCACCGGCGCCACGGTGATGTCCGGCCTCGACGACCTGCCGCTGTCGATCAATTTCTGGCGCACCTTCCTGCACTGGATCGGCGGGATGGGGGTCATCGTGCTGGCGGTGGCGATCCTCCCGCTGCTGGGCATCGGCGGACGCCAGTTGTTCAAGGCCGAAACGCCAGGGCCGATGAAGGAGTCCAGCCTGACGCCCCGCATCGCCGAAACCGCCAAGGGATTGTGGATGGTGTACCTGCTGCTCACCGTAGCCTGCACCGCCAGCCTGACCGGCGTCGGCATGGAATTCTGGGACGCCCTGATGCACGCCTTCTCGATCCTCGGGCTGGGCGGATTTTCCACCAAGGATGCCAGCCTCGGCCACTTCAACAGCGTGCCGATCGAACTGGTGGCGATGGGTTTCGCGCTGCTCTCCGGGATCAACTTCGCGACCCATTTTCTGGCCCTGCGCAATCGCTCACTGCGCGCCTACAGCATGGACCAGGAGCTACCGTTTTACGTCGCAGTGCTGGTCTTCAGCATTGTCGGCATGACCTTCTACCTGATGCAGTTCGACGTCTATTCCGACGGCTGGAACACGCTGCGCTACGTCGCCTTCCACACCATCTCGCTGTCCACCTCGCTCGGCTTCGCCACCTCGGACTACACCTTCTGGCCGATGTTTGCGCAGATGTGGATCCTGTTCCTCGGCAGCTTCATCGCCTGCTCCGGTTCCACCGGCGGTGGCATCAAGATGATGCGCGCGATCATTCTCTACAAGCAGGTGTTCCGCGAAGTCCTGCGTGCCATCCACCCCAGCGCGATGGCACCGGTGCGGCTGGGCAAGACCCGCGTCTCCGACAACATCCTGCACGCCGTGCTGGCTTTCAGCTTCATCTACATGGTGACCATCGTCACCCTCAGTCTGGTGCTGTCGGCCACCGGGCTGGAGCTGATCACCGCCTTCTCGGCCGTCATCGCCTGCCTCAACAACACCGGCCCCGGGCTCAACGCGGTCGGCCCGGCGTCCACCTACGCCGTGCTCACCGATTTCCAGACCTGGGTCTGCGCCTTCGCCATGCTGCTCGGCCGCCTCGAAATCTTCACCCTGCTGGTCGTGCTCACGCCCAGTTTCTGGCGCAAGTAGACGCTTGCCGGATCATGGCCCGCTACGCCCCGGTTACCAGTGCACTCGGCCTGATCCTGATGATCTTCGGGCTGATGATGGGCTTCCCGCTCGCGGTGTCCTTCCTGATGCACGACGGCGCAACCACCGCCTACGATGAATCGCTGCTGATCACCTTCGGAGTCGGGCTGGCCACATGGGCCCTGGCCCGTCGCTCCGGGCGCAGCCTGCGTGTGCGCGACGGCTTTCTGCTCGTTGCTGCCACCTGGCTGATCACGCCGGTGTTCGCGATGCTGCCGCTGCTGCTGTATCTGCCGCAGCTATCGATCACCGACGCCTACTTCGAAGCCGCCTCGGGGCTGACCACCACCGGCGCCACGGTGCTCAGCCATCTCGACCAGCTCCCGATTTCGATCAACCTGTGGCGCTGCTTCCTGCACTGGGTCGGCGGGATGGGCGTGATCGTGCTGGTGGTCGCCATCCTCCCGCTGCTGGGCATCGGCGGCCGCCAGATCATCAAGGCCGAAACCCCCGGGCCGATCAAGGAATCGTCGCTCACCCCGCGCATCACCGAGACCGCCAAGGGCCTGTGGTTCACCTATGTGCTGCTGACCGTGGCCTGCGGCGTGGCGCTGTGGATCGCCGGCATGGACGGCTGGAACGCGCTGATCCACGCCTTCTCGATCATGGGTCTGGGCGGCTTTTCGACCACCGACGGCTCGCTGGGCAGCTTCCGCAGCCTGCCGATCGAAACCGTTACCATCTTCTTCGCCTGCGCCGCCGGACTGAACTACGCCACCCACTACCTCGCGCTCACCCGCCGCAGCGTGGCCCCGTACCGGCGTGATCCCGAGCTGCGCTTCTTCTTTCTCGTGCTCGGCGCCAGCACCCTGATGCTGACCATGGTCCTGTCCAGTCAGCCAGTGCACGAGAGCCTGCCCACCACCTTCCGCTACGTGATCTTCCACGTCGTCTCAATGGCCACCTCGCTCGGCCTGTCGACCGTCGACTACACCCACTGGCCAATGTTCGCCCAACTATGGGTCCTGTTCCTGGGCAGTTTCGCCGCCTGCTCCGGTTCCACCGGCGGCGGCATCAAGATGCTGCGCGCAATCATCCTCTACAAGCAGCTCTACCGCGAAGTCGAACGCGCGCTCCATCCCGCCGCCATCCGCCCGGTCAAGATCGACACCACCGTGGTGCCCGACGCCATCCTCCACGCCGTGCTCGCCTTCAGCTTCATCTACATGGTCAGCATCGTGGTGCTGAGCATGATCCTCGCCGGCAGCGGACTCGACCTGGTCACCGCCTTCTCGGCCATCGTCGCCTGCCTCAACAACACCGGCCCCGGCCTCAACGCCCTCGGCCCCGCCTCGACCTACGCCGTGCTCAGCGATTTCCAGACCTGGGTGTGTTCCTTCACCATGATCCTCGGCCGGCTCGAAATCTTCACCCTGCTGGTGGTGTTCACCCCCGCCTTCTGGCGCCACTGATTGCACCCGATTTGATCCCGCCGGGTGTCGGTCGATCGCTAAAAAACGGATAATCCCACCTTTATCCGCGACGATCAGACAAGGACCCTCCGTGAGCCCCTTGCGCAACGACACCTTCCTGCGCGCGCTGCTGCGCCAACCCACCGACTACACCCCGCTGTGGCTGATGCGCCAGGCCGGCCGCTACCTGCCCGAATACTGCGCCACGCGCAAACGCGCCGGCAGCTTCCTGCAACTGTGCAAGAGCCCGGCGATGGCCTGCGAAGTCACCCTGCAGCCGCTCGAGCGCTACCCGCTCGACGCCGCGATCCTGTTCTCCGACATCCTCACCGTACCCGACGCGATGGGCCTCGGCCTGTACTTTGCCGAAGGCGAAGGCCCGCGCTTCGAACGCCCGCTGCGCGACGAAGCCGCCATCCGCGCCCTGCAGGCGCCGGACCCGCACGGCGAGCTGCGCTACGTGGTCGACGCGGTGTCCGAAATCCGCCGCGCGCTCGACGGCCGCGTACCGCTGATCGGCTTCTCCGGCAGCCCGTGGACGCTCGCCTGCTACATGGTCGAAGGCGCCTCCTCCAAGGACTACCAGCAGATCAAGACGCTGGCCTACACCCGGCCCGAGCTGCTGCACCACATCCTCGACGTCACCGCCGACGCCGTCACCGCCTACCTCAACGCCCAGATTGCCGCCGGCGCCCAGGCGGTGATGATTTTCGACTCCTGGGGCGGCGTCCTGTCGCACGCCGCCTACCGCGAATTCTCGCTGCAATACATGCAAAAGATCGTCGCCGGGCTCACCCGCGAGGCCGACGGCCGCCGCGTGCCCAGCGTGGTCTTCACCAAAGGCGGCGGGCTGTGGCTCGAAGCCATCGCCGACATCGGCTGCGACGCGCTGGGGCTGGACTGGACCGTCGACATCGGCAGCGCCCGCCAGCGCGTCGGTCACAAGGTCGCCCTGCAAGGCAACCTCGACCCGTCGATCCTGTTCGGCACGCCCGACACCATCGCCCGCGAAACCCGCCAGATCCTCGACGCCTACGGCCCGCACCCCGGCCACGTCTTCAACCTCGGCCACGGCATCTCGCAATTCACCCCGCCCGAAAACGTCAACGTGCTGGTCGAGACCGTGCACAAGCACAGCCGTCAACTGCGTCAAGGCACGTAAAAGCCCATCGACCCCGCCGCTCGTCGGAAAGACAGCCGGCGGGGTCGAAATAAACGCGCCGCCGCTCCCTAAAAACCCGCTTTTCGGGGTTGACTTATGCACACGGTGCCCAATCCGACAAAGCCCTGATACATTTCGCGTAGTCTATTCGGGAATATCCATAACAAGCTGATTTGTTTAATGTTTTTGCTTTGTTCACGGCAGGTCAGCAAGAACAAAGCCTTGGTCTGCCAGCCACTTAGCTCATTCGTCTCCCGTTTTCCCACAAAGTTATCCACAGCTTGTGTGGACAAATCTTGATTACATTTTTGTGGCAAACAGTTAGTCGATTTTTCAAGGTTTCATCTTCAAAAACAGCGCCAAACCACTGTTTTTATGGACTATCTTCCATAGCGTCAGAGATCGCATGAAAATCGTCCGCGTCGCGCTCCCCGTCCCGATTCCGCAAGTCTTTGATTACACTTGCGAAACTGCAACAACATCGGATATTGGCCGCTGTGTGCGGGTCGGTTTCGGGCGACGCACCGAGACCGGAATCATCGTTGCCCTGGCTGATGACAGCAACATCGACGCCACCCGCCTCAAGCCGGTCGAGCACATCCTGCGCGAGCTGCCCGCGCTGCCCGCCGACTGGCTCGAGCTGACCGCCTTCGTCGCGCGCTACTACCACGTCCCCATCGGCGAAGTCATGGCCCTCGCGCTGCCGCCCGACCTGCGCCGCGCCAACGCCGTCGACGGCCGCGACGACGACCCCCTGCTCGCGCTCACCCCCGCCGGCCGCAGCGCCACCCGCGAAGGCGGCCGGCCCTCGCGCGCGCGGCGTCTGCTCGCCCGCCTCGACGCCGCCGGCCCGACGCGCAAATCGGTGGTCCGCGCCTGGGACGACGGCAGCGCCTGCGCCGACCTGCTGCGCCGCCAGTGGATCTATCCCGTCGCGCCGCAGCATCCCGCGCGCACCGCCGGCACGCTGCCCACCCTCACCGACGAGCAACACGCCGCCATCGACGCCGTGCGCGCCCGCCCACCGGGCTTCCACCCGTTTCTGCTGCAGGGCGTCACCGGCGCCGGCAAGACCGAGGTCTATCTGCGCCTCATCGAAACCCAGCTCGCCGCGCGCCGTCAGGTCCTGCTGCTGGTGCCCGAGATCGCGCTCACCCCGCAGCTCGAACAGCGCGTGGCCGGGCGCTTTCCCGACGCGCGCACCGTCTCGCTGCACTCCGGCGTCGCCGACGGTGCACGCTCGCAGGCCTTCGTCCGCGCCATGAAAGGCGAGGCCGACATCGTCCTCGGCACCCGCCTGTCGGTGTTCACCCCGCTGCCCGCGCTCGGCCTGATCGTGGTCGACGAAGAGCACGACGCCTCCTACAAACAGCACGAAGGCGTGCGCTACTCCGCGCGCGACGTCGCCGTGTGGCGCGCCCGCCAGCGCAATGTGCCGATCATTCTCGGCTCCGCCACCCCGGCGCTGGAGAGCTGGCGCCACGCCGAGCAGGGGCGCTACACCCGGCTGCGCCTCGATCGCCCCGCCGTCGCCACCCGGCTGCCCACCGTGCGCCTCATCGACACCCGCCGCATCCAATGCGACAACGGCCTCAGCCCGGCGCTGCTCAACGCGCTCGAAGAACGCCTCGCGCGCAAGGAACAATCGCTGC
This sequence comes from Rhodocyclaceae bacterium, assembly GCA_020445945.1. Taxonomy (GTDB): domain Bacteria; phylum Pseudomonadota; class Gammaproteobacteria; order Burkholderiales; family Rhodocyclaceae; genus Nitrogeniibacter. The sequence goes on along the minus strand of JAGRFQ010000027.1, from coordinate 4,720 downwards.
TCTTCCTCAACCGCCGCGGCTACGCCCCGGTGCTCGCCTGCCCCGCCTGCGACTGGCTCAGCGCCTGCCCGCACTGCTCCGCCAACCGCGTCGTGCACCTCAAGGACCGCCGCCTGCGCTGCCACCACTGCGGCTTCGACAGCGCCATCCCCACCGCCTGCCCCGACTGCGGCAATCAGGACCTGCGCCCCCTCGGCCGCGGCACCCAGAAGCTCGAAGAACACCTCGCCGAACGCTTCCCCACCGCCCGCGTGCTGCGCGTCGACCGCGACGCCGCCCGCTCGCGCACCCACTGGCTGGCCCTGCTCGCCACCATCCACGCCGGCGAAGCCGACATCCTCGTCGGCACCCAGATGATGGCCAAGGGACACGACTTCCCGCGCCTCACCCTGGTCGGCGTCATCGGCGCCGACGCCGCCCTCTACGCCGCCGACTTCCGCGCCCCCGAGCGCCTGTTCCAGCAGCTCATGCAGGTTGGCGGCCGCGCCGGGCGGGGCGCCCTCGCCGGCGAAGTGCTGATCCAGACCGAATTCCCCGAGCACCCGCTGTTCCAGTGCCTCAAACGCCAAGACACCGACGCCTTCGCCCGCCTCGCCCTCACCGAACGCGAACAGGCCGGCTTCCCCCCCTACACCTACCAGGCCATGCTCAGCGCCGACGCCCCCCAGCTCGACACCGCGCTCGCCTTCCTCGCCCGCAGCCGCCAGGCCGTCGAAGCCGACCTGCCCCCCGCCATCGCCCTCTACGACCCCGTCCCCATGCGCCTCACCCGCCTCGCCCGCCGCGAACGCGCCCAACTCCTCGTCGAATCCGCCTCCCGCGCCGCGCTGCAAGGCTTTCTCGGCGAATGGACCCGCCGCCTCGCCACACTCCCCACCCCGCGCGAGGTGCGCTGGCGGCTGGATGTCGATCCGCTGGAGGTGTGATGGGGCAAAGGATAGGGAGGGCGGAAGCGCCGAAGGCGTCATCCACCAGCGCGGCGGGGCAAGCGTGAAAAACGGCAGATGACGCTGCGTTCTTCCGCCCGACGCGGGTTGATCCGATCAACAGACGTAGCCCGGATGCAGGCCGCAGGCCGAAATCCGGGACGGTGCCCGTTCAACCGATGAATCCCGGATTCCGCTACGCTGCATCCGGGCTACCGGCTATTAACCCAGTCAGTGACCGTATGACCACCCCCAAGGTGGGCAACTGTCAGGTGAATACCGTATCAGTGCATACCGCGCTCTAAGCTCCGGCATATTTTGATGCGTACCGTATGATCAATTCATCGAGATGCTGTCTGCACTTGCGTAATTCTGTCGTTACTTTCAAAAAACGTTCTCGATCATGAACCCCCGCCTGAGTTCCAGCGTCAACTCCTTCCACGAACCGGAAGCAGTCCATTAAGGTAACTTGAACTGTTGCACAAGCATTAACGTAGTCTTGGCATGCATTTCGTAGTAGCGGGAAATATATATGCGATATAACCATTGCGCGTCGTGCCTCAAACGCGGGCACACGAAGCTGCTCCAACGAAACTGCGGAAAGTTGTCGATTAAACCAGTCGTGACTATTCGTAATTTCATTGGAAAGTCCTTCATATTTATCGCGAAGGAATATCCTTCTCTGATGTCGTTTATCGAGAACATCCCGAACAATCGAAAAAAATTGTGAGAAGACTGCTCCGGCAATGGCAGAGCTGGCTGAAATTAAGGCAATCAATATCTTTGTATCCGTTTCCATACTACAAATTCCAAGTCAATTGGCGGTTTACTCAACCACGTCATACGTCCGCGCAAAAATATCCGCATCACACGGGTACACCTCGCCGTCGATGCCGGTGATCAGCCAGTCGCCGGGTTTGCCTTGCATGGTGCCTTCCAGGGTTTCGACTTCGAAGGCGTCGGGGATGCGGCGGACGTCGAGGGGGATGGGTTTCTTGACCGCTTTTTGCGGGGCGGGCAGGGGGACGCTGGCGGTGTGGCCGCCGTCGGGCAGGCGCCGGATCTTGATCATCGATGACTCCTCGTTCTATGCGCCGTGGCGTTCCAGCCAGTCGGCGCGCTGGCGCAGGCGTTGCGCCCAATCATGCGCCAGCGCGGGGATCGCGGCCAGTGCACGCACGTCGTCGAGGGGCGGGCGATGGGCTTGCTCGACGGCCCACAGGCGCGGCAGGCCGGCGTCGGGGTGGGGCCGGTCGTCGAGCGTGAGCGCGTCGTCGGGCGCGATCTGGCCGGGCGTCAGTACCCGGAAGTACCATCCGCACAGGCCGGCGTCGGCGACGATCCGCGAGGCCGGGGCGACCCCCAGCCGGTGGCTGATTTTCCAGCACGGGCGGCGCGGCTGGCTGATCTGCAGCCGCACGCCGCCGAGCGTGAAGATGTCGCCAATGCACACCATCGCTTCGTCGATGCCCTCGACCGACAGATTTTCGCCGAGCACGCCGGGCGCGAGCGTGACATTGCTCGCGGGCAGCAGCGCGGCGAGGCGCGGGTAATGCGCGGCGGGGTACAAATGCACGGCTTTGTCGGGTCCGCCGTGCACCCGGCGGTCGCCTTGCGCGTCGCCGAGCAGGCCGTCGACGGTGCACTTCACCCCGCTCGTTTGACGCTGTTTGAAGATGCCGCTCATCTGGCCTTCGGGCGGCAGCGGGCGCAGCCCGCCGAGCCACACCGAGACCGGTCCCCACGTGCGCCCGATCATCGCGGCCACAGCCATGCCGCGCCGCGCACGCCGGAGCTGTCGCCGTGCACCGGCGGGCGCAGGCGGGTGACCACGCGATCCGAAAACACGTGGGCGCCCCACGCGCGCGGCACCGCGTCGTACAGCCGGGCGATGCGGGAGAGCCCGCCGCCGAGCACGATCACCTCGGGGTCGAGCAGGTTGATGACGCTGGCCAGCGCGCGCGCGAGGCGGGCAGTGTAGCGCTGCACGGTGGCCTCGCAGGCGGCGTCGCCGGCATCGGCACGGGTGGCAATCGTGGCGGCGTCGAGGGTTTCACCGCTGACTGCACGATGGTCGGCCGCCATGGCGGGGCCGGAGAGCCAGGTTTCGACGCAGCCGGCGCGGCCACAGTAGCAGGCGCGCGGCGCGGGGTCGCCGGGCAGGGCGGGCAGCGGGTTGTGGCCCCACTCGCCGGCGATGGCGTTGGCGCCGGTGAGCAGGCGGCCATGGGCCACCACGCCGCCGCCGACACCGGTGCCGAGAATCACGCCGAACACCGTCGCGGCGCCCGCACCCGCGCCGTCGGTGGCTTCCGACACGGCGAAGCAGTTGGCGTCGTTGGCGAGGCGCACCTCGCGCTGCAGGGCGCGCACCAGATCGGCGTGCAGCGGCTGGCCGTTGAGGCAGGTGGAGTTGGCGTTCTTCATCCGCCCGTCGATCGCCGAGGGCGCGCCCGGCGTGCCGACGCCGACGCGGGCCCGCACGCCGAGCCGGCCTTCGAGCGTGGCGACGACCGCGGCGATGGCGGCGACGGTGGCGGGGTAGTCGGTCTGCGGCGTGGCGATGCGTGTGCGGGCGCGCTCGGTGCCGGCGTCGTCGAGCGCGATGGCTTCGATCTTGGTGCCGCCGAGGTCGACCCCGATGCGCATCGCCTCAGGCCGTCCACACGCCCAGTTCGACGAGCTGGCGCGTCGCCGCTTCGGCCCAGCCGCGGTTGGCGGCGGGGCTGGCGGGGCTGGGGTGGAGCACCCGGCCGAGCTTCACCGGCAGGCCGGCGGCGACCGTGGCGGCGCGCTTCTCGGCCCACGCGCCGACGCCGATCACCCACTCGGGTTGAAGGGTTTCGAGCTGCGTGCGCAGGTGCGCATCGCAGGCGGCGAACAGCGCCGCGGTGTCGGCCGCGGGGAGCTTGTCGGGGGTCAGGTTGCGGCCGTTGTCGAGGAAGGCCAGCGGGCAGTAGTTGGTGACGAAGTGCTCGGCGAAGAAGGCGTCGGCGCTGCCGAAACGCTCGGCGAACAAGCCCCACAGACGGCGTCCGCTGACTTCGGAGCGGGTGCACGCAAAGCCCTCCACCGGGCGCTTGGGGTGGGTCTGCGGCGGGCTGCCGACCGCGCCGTCGAGCCCCATCCAGTCGCGCACCATGGCCACCTCGCCGAAGGGGACGCCGGTCTGCACCATGCCGAAGGGGCCGGGATTCATGCCCATGAAGACGACCCTTTTACGCCCGCTGCCGTAGCGGCGCAGATAGTTTTCATGCACCGCGGCGGCGTAGGCCAGCGGGTTGTAGACGTGGCCCACCGGCGGGGAAAATCGCAGCGCGTCGATGTCGGCGCACAGCCTGCGCGCGGCGCGCACGAGGGGGGAATGATTCTGCATCAGGCCGTCCTCAGATCGCCTTCGGGCCGCGCATGCCACGGCGCGACCTTGACCAGCAGCAGCATGCCGGGGAAGGCCAGCACGAAACACAGCCAGAAGAAGGTGCTCCAGCCCAGGGCCTCGACCAGCCAGCCGGCGGAGGCGTTGATGAAGGTGCGCGGCACCGCCATCAGGCTGGTGAACAGCGCGAGCTGGGTGGCGGTGTAGGCGGGGTGGGTGGTGCGCGCCATATAGGCGACGAAGGCGGTGGTGCCCAGCCCGGCGCCGATCGCCTCGCCGGCGATGACGATCGCCAGCGCCGCCAGCCGGCCGGCATCGGACGGCGCGGGGCCGAGCCAGGCCAGCCACACGAAACCGAGGATGGTCACCAGTTGCACGACGCCGAACAGCCACAGCGCGCGGTTGATGCCGAGCTTGA
>JAGRFQ010000026.1:65238-65533 GCA_020445945.1 Rhodocyclaceae bacterium | reverse complement strand
GCCGCTGCGTGGGCGGGCTCGGCGGGCGGCGTGGGCGCGCGGGTCGGGCGCGGCGGCAGGGCAAAACTGGGCTTCGGCGGCAGCACGATGCTGCCCTTGGTGTCGACATGTGCCGCCGAGCCGTGCGCGTCTGCGCCGGGCGCCGCATGTGCGGTGTCGGTGGATGGCGGGGCGCCGTGCGTGTCCGCGGTGCGCTGGGCGGCGGCCTGCGCCTCCGGGGCGTCCGGCAGATCGGCATGGCGCACGGCCGGGGTGTCGCTGTTGGCGGTCGCCACGCGGCTGGCTTCGTCGGCCA
>JAGRFQ010000026.1:60490-65120 GCA_020445945.1 Rhodocyclaceae bacterium | reverse complement strand
TCCAGATAGACGCGCTTGATGGTCGAGAAGCTGCGCGACCGGCAGTCGTAGCGGTTGAGCGCCTTGACCGTGGCGTAGCCGGCTTCTTCGGCGTCTTCATTCGACAGCACGATGCGCCCCCACGCCACCTTGGTGCCGGGATCGGACTGCAGCACGCTGTCGCGGTCGATTTCGATGCGCCGGGTGCGGTCCTGGACAATCATCGTCCAGTCCGCCGCAAGGGCCGGCAGGGCCGTGCCAAGGGCAGCGATGGCAAGCAGGATTCGAGGGGTCATGGCGGGCTCCGGATGCCGGAATGTTCAGTTCACGGGGATAATCCCTGTTTCGGCACCCGTGCCCGATTCTTGAATCACGCATCGCAAGGAGCGCCCGTGACCCGCGCCATCCCCAACGTTGTCTCCATCGCCGGCATCGACCCGTCCGGCGGCGCCGGCGTGTTCGCCGACCTCAAGACCTTCTCCGCGCTCGGCGCCTACGGCTGCGGCGTGGTGGCCGCGCTCACCGCGCAGAACACCTGTGCCGTCACCGGCGTGCATGCCCCACCGACCGACTTCCTCGCCCTGCAGCTCGACACCCTGTTTGCCGACGTGACGATTCACGCGGTCAAGATCGGCATGCTCGGCACCGCCGGCGTGGTGCGCACGGTGGCCGACCGGCTCGCCGCTGCGAGCCCGCCCAACGTAGTGCTCGACCCGGTGATGGTGGCCAAGAGCGGCGATCACCTGCTCGCCCGCGACGCGGTGTCCATGCTCAAGGAGGCGCTGCTGCCGCAGGTGTTCATGCTGACCCCCAACCTGCCGGAGGCCGGGGTGCTGCTCGATGCGCGCGCGCCCGAATCGGTCAAGGAGATGTATCGCAGCGCCGAGCGGCTGCGCGGGTTGCTGCCGCTGTCGTCGGAGCGCTGGGTGTTGCTCAAGGGCGGCCACCTGCCCGGCGGCGAGTTGATGGATCTGCTGTTCAACGGCGACCGCATGATCGAGCTGCCCGCACGGCGGCTGGAGACCAGAAACACCCACGGCACCGGCTGCACGCTGTCATCCGCCGTCGCCGCCCTGTTGCCGCAGCGCGCGGCGCAGATGCATCCGGTCGAGGCCGCGGTGCGCGATGCCCGCCACTACCTGCTCGGCGCCATCGCCGCCGCGGGCCGGCTCAGCGTCGGCAAGGGGCACGGGCCGGTGCACCACTTTCACGCGCTGTGGCGCTGATCAGGCACGCCAGGTGTGTTCGCCGCCACCGGCCGGGTCGGAGCAGGTGACGGTGGTGGTACGAAAGCGCAGGTCGACCAGCACCTTGCATGACTGCTCGCCGGCCACCCACCCCATCGCCACGCACGTATCGTTGGCGTATTCCAGCGCGAAGTCGCCGTCGAAGGCCGGGTGAGTGGAGCGCAGGCGCATCAGTGCCAGCAGGCGTTCCACCACCGGCTGGGCGAGCGCCGCCTCGGCCTCTGCCAGCGAATACGGGTGGCGGTTGATGTCGCGCAGCTCGCCGGTGGCCTCCATCAACGCCGTATCGTTCTCGCCTGCCAGCAGGCCCACGTAGTACACCTGCGGAATGCCGGGCGCGAAAAACTGGATCGCGCGGGCCGCGATGTAGGCATCGTCGTCGCGCTTGAGCGCGTCGTAGAAGGTGCACGTGAGCTGATAGATCGCCCCCACGCTGTGCACGTTGGCGGCCGAGCCGCGGGTGATCGGATCGGCACTGCGCGCCGACACGTTCTCCACCAGCCCCTCGATCTCCGCCTCGGGGAGCAGCCCCTCCACATCGGGGATACAAATGCCGTCGTGCGTGTCGAGTACCGTGATCTGCTGGCGCGGACACATCCGCAGCCATGCCTTGAGATAGCGGCTGTTGACGTCGAGCAAGGCATGCAGCACCAGCGGCGGCAGCGCGAAGGCGTAACACCACATGCCGCGCGCGGCGATGCCGTGCTGCCAGCTCGGGTGGTCGTGCACCTCGGGCAGCACCTCGGCCTTGTACTGCGCCGCCTTGTCGCGGAACCATTCGAGAATGGTCCACACCTGCGGCTCGACCAGAAAGCAGCTCGTGCCGATCTGCTTGGTGGTGTAACCGAACGCGTCCAGACGAAACAGCCGCACGCCGTGCGCGGTCATCTGGCGCAGGTTTTCGTCCATCAGCGCGAAGGTTTCCGGCGAGCGGTAATCGAGGTCGATCTGATGGCGGGTAAAGGTGCACCACACCCGCTTTTCGTGGCCGTCGCCCAAAACCAGTGCGCGAAACGGCTCCTTCTCCTTGCGGATGTGGATCTTCGCCAGATCGTCGGGGGTGATCTCTCCCAGCGCATCGACGTCCACAAAAAGCGGCGCGAATTCAGACGCCGCACCCAAACGCTGAAAATCGAGAAACTCCGGCGACTGGTCCGACACGTGGTTGAGCACCAGATCGAGGCACAGGTCGAAACGCGCCGCAAGCGCCTCGACGTCGCGCCAGGTGCCCACCGCCGGATCGATTTCGCGATGCGTCAGCGGCGAGAACCCGCCGTCGGCATTCGACGGAAACGGCGGCAGCAAATGCACGCCGCCGATGGCCTCGCCCACCGGGCCATCGAGAAAACGCACCAGATCGGCCAGATTGCTGCCAATCCGGTCGGGATACACAATCAGTTGCACTGCATTTTTCAGACGCATCAGCCCCGCGACCTCGCTCTCCGCCCCCACCGGCGGCCTCAAGAATTAATCCGGACACCACAGTTTGCACCAAGCCGGCCAAAAAAACGCGGACCTGCCGCAGGTTTACAGCCGGTCACTCCCAGCGTAACGTATCGACCTGCTAGGGGTGCCTGGCCGATCCCGCATCGGCCGGCTGAGAAAAACCCTTTGAACCTGTCCGGGTAATGCCAACGCAGGGAAGCGCGGTCATTCGCTCCTTGGTTACCCGTATTCCGCCCACAAGGAGCACCCATGAACGCCAACGAGAAATTCCTCGCCGCCAGCGCCCACGTCGACGAGGCGGCCATCGCGCCGCTGCCCAATTCGCGCAAGGTCTACATCGAGGGCAGCCGCCCCGACATCCGCGTGCCCATGCGCGAGATCTCGCAGGACGACACGCCGCTGATGTTCGCCACCCCTGGCGCCACCGGCGGAGCGGCCGAGCCCAACCCGCCCATCTACGTCTATGACTGTTCGGGCCCCTACTCCGACCCGGCCGCGAAGATCGACATCCGCTCCGGCCTGAGCGCGCTGCGCCAGCAGTGGATCGAGGAACGTGGCGACACCGAGGTGCTGGACGACCTCTCGTCCGAGTTCGGCCGCCAGCGCGCCGCCGACCCCAGGCTCGACGCGCTGCGCTTCCCCGGCCTGCACCGCAAGCCGCGTCGTGCGAAAGCCGGTGCAAACGTCACGCAAATGCACTACGCCCGGCGCGGCATCATCACGCCGGAGATGGAGTACATCGCGATCCGCGAGAACATGAACCGCGCCGCCTATGTGGAATCGCTGAAGGCTTCGGGCCCGACCGGCGCCAAGATGGCGGCGCTGCTCACCCGCCAGCATCCGGGGCAGAGCTTCGGGGCGGCGATCCCGGAGGTCATCACGCCGGAGTTCGTGCGTGACGAAGTGGCCCGTGGCCGCGCGATCATCCCGAACAACATCAACCACCCCGAGTCCGAGCCGATGATCATCGGCCGTAACTTCCTGGTGAAGATCAACGCCAACATCGGCAACTCGGCGCTGGGCTCGTCCATTTCGGAAGAAGTGGACAAGATGACCTGGTCGATCCGCTGGGGCGGCGACACGGTGATGGATTTGTCCACGGGCAAGAACATCCACGAAACCCGCGAGTGGATCATCCGCAACAGCCCGGTGCCGATCGGCACGGTGCCGATCTATCAGGCGCTGGAGAAGGTCGACGGCAAGGCCGAGGATCTGACCTGGGAGATATTCCGCGACACGCTGATCGAGCAGGCCGAGCAAGGCGTCGATTACTTCACCATCCACGCCGGGGTGCTGCTGCGCTATGTGCCGCTGACCGCCAGCCGCATGACGGGCATCGTCTCGCGCGGTGGCTCGATCATGGCCAAGTGGTGTCTGGCGCATCACAAGGAGAGCTTCCTCTACACGCACTTCGAGGAGATCTGCGAAATCATGAAGGCCTATGACGTGGCCTTCAGCCTCGGCGACGGGCTGCGCCCCGGTTCGATCTATGACGCCAACGACGAAGCTCAGCTCGGTGAGCTCAAGACGCTCGGCGAGCTGACGCAGATCGCCTGGAAGCACGATGTGCAGGTGATGATCGAGGGCCCGGGCCATGTGCCGCTGCACCTGATCCGCGAGAACATGGATCTGCAGTTGGAGCAGTGCCACGAGGCGCCCTTCTACACCCTGGGCCCGCTGACCACCGACATCGCGCCGGGTTACGACCACATCACCAGCGGCATCGGCGCGGCCACCATCGGCTGGTACGGCACGGCGATGCTGTGTTATGTCACGCCGAAGGAACACCTCGGGCTGCCGAACAAGAACGATGTGAAGGAAGGGATCATCACCTACAAGCTGGCGGCCCACGCGGCCGACCTGGCGAAGGCCCACCCCGGCGCGCAGATCCGCGACAACGCGCTCAGCAAAGCGCGCTTCGAGTTCCGCTGGGCCGACCAGTTCAACCTCGGCCTCGA
>JAGRFQ010000026.1:42194-60384 GCA_020445945.1 Rhodocyclaceae bacterium | reverse complement strand
CCAGGACGTGCGCGACTACGCCGCGCAGCAGGGCATCGACGAACAGGCCGCGCTCAAGCAAGGCATGGAGGTAAAGGCGGTGGAGTTTGTGAAACAGGGGGCCGAAGTGTATCAGAAAGTGTAAGCCACTCCATGCCTTAAGCATAGAAAACGGGCCGCGATTGCGGCCCGTTTGTCGTCCACGACGCTTGCCACTCGAACCAACTACGCGCCAACACGATTGGCATTTCCGGCCTCGACAATGTCATTTCGATTGACGCGCCTTGTCATACCTAAGAAAATTCAAAACGGGTTATTTGTGGCGTTGTGGATTCAGCGTGGCACACCTCGAAAACCAGGCCAACCACGAACCCGCGCGGCGACAAAACCGGACCGAATTGACCCCTCTGACGCGGCCAATCCGTCACAACAGACACACTGCAGTCATCGAGAAAGGTCGTTCAACATGAAAAGCTCATCACGTCGAACCTTGCGCCGCCGCTTTGCGCTGGTGGCACTTATCACCCATCTCTCGTCGGGCGTTCAGGCGGGCGCGATTGAAGACGCGCTAAACAAATTCGGTACAGAACTGCAAAAATTTCAGCAAAAAGAAGCGCAATTCGATCGTCCAGCAACAAAACAGACCCCACTATTCAAACCACCTCCATCCACCCCCGTTCAGCAAGGCACGGCGAGCGACTTTAAGCGGCATCAATTGCGGATGGGTACAGAAGTGCGCATCAGCCGCACCAATCTCGAACGCATCCGCAGTGCGCCTCGGCTGGCCGCGGCGCCGGTCAACGCATGCATCGGCGAGAGCCGAGGCGGAGGCAGCGACGCAGGCCGCCTCGTCATCGATGGCTATGAGTCAAGCCAGGAGAGCCCCGCCAGCAACCCGCACCCGGGCGAAGGCCCGGCGAAAGGGCCGTTCACCGTCTTCTGGGCGCGCGTCCATCACGTCGTCATCGCGTCCAACGATCCGCTAGGGCGTGACGACACCCACGCATGCAAGGGCTGGACGCGGATCGACTCCAGCTATCTCTACTATCAGGGCACCGGGGACTACGCCCATAGCGTTCTTCGGTCGTGGAACGAAAGCGCCGTCCCCCCTATGGCCAAGGCACAGAGCCCCCGAGTCACCATCACCCAGAACGGCCATATGGTCGACAGCCCAAGACCCGGCCTTTCGCGACCGGTCTGCCTCGCCGTCAAAGGCGATCAATACATAGTCCTTGAGCGCCTGCCCGCCAGCCACATGCTCAAGGTCGCAAGCACAGTCCGGACACGTGGCGGCTGCGCTGCCAACACTGCCGTGTACATGCCGGAACGACTGATCAACTGACCCACTGATTCCAAACGCCCATCACACCCGAGGTATCGACATGAAAAAACACGCGCTGACCGTGGCTGCCGCCATGCTACTCACCCAACTCGCAATGGCACCGGCCGCTGTTGCCCTTGACTTTGAAGCCATACGGGCCCAATGCGAAAAAGCCGCTGGCAAGCATACTGGACAAGAGCGCGAACGATTCCTCAAACGCTGCATCCCCAGAAGCGCACCGTTGCATATGCCGCAGGACAGCACCACGAGTTACAAGAGCGGGAAAACTCCAATGAAAGCAGCTGCCTGCAACCTTCGGGCTCAGAAACAGCACTTATCCGGTGAGGCATTTCGTCTGTTTGTCGACGGCTGCGTGAAGTCTTGACCAGCCCTGCCCCGCCATGTCGAGGCAATCGCATATTGTCGCTGCTAACCCCGGCAACACATATTCCCGAAAAGGTATGCTGTGCGTCTCCCCGCCGCACATCAACGCACAGCACACCATGCACACCCCACACCCCTACCGCCCCAGCTCGCTCACCCGAGATCAGGCCGATGCCCGTCCAGGCGCAGTCCTGCTCGACTTCGGCACCAACTGGTGCGGCTATTGTCGCGGGGCAGCGCAGGCGGTGGAGGATGCGCTGGCGGGACATGCCGGCGTGACCCACCTCCGCATCGAAGACGGCCCCGGCCGGCGGCTGGGGCGCAGTTTCGGGGTGCGTTTGTGGCCGACCTTGATCTTTCTGCGCGACGGGGTGGAGATTGCGCGGCTGGTGCGTCCGGACGACGCCGGCGAGATTGCGCAGGCGCTGGCGATGCTTGAGAGCACGCCGTGAGCGGGGCCGATTTCGGCGCGCTGGATGCGGCGGGGCTGAATCTGCAGGCGGTGTTCGATGTCGACGCGCTGTCGCCGGCGCTGGCCGGGCGGCTGCACGCGCAGGTCGATCCGGCGCGGCGCTTTCGCCAGCTGATCCTGATCGGCAACGCGGGCCCGGCGCTGTGGCATGCGGTGCATGCGGCGGGGATGACGACGCCGGACCCGATCGACGATTTCAGCGTGCGCTGCGTGATGCGCTGGCTGGCCGCACGCTGGGCGGGCGTGGCGGTGCATCGCCTCTACCCGGGCGATGTGCCGATCGATCTGCAAGGCCTCGGCCGGCTTGCCGGGTGGCACCACGACAGCCCGTTCAAGGTTGGCATCCAGCCCGGCTGGGGCACGTGGTTTGCCTACCGCGTGGCGCTGCTCGCGGATACGGCCTTGGCACCGAGCGCGCCGCTGACAACGGCATCGCCGTGCGCTTCCTGCACAGACACGCCGTGCATCGCGGCCTGCCCGGCGGGGGCGATGGCGGACGGTGGGTTTGCGCTCGACGCATGCATCGGCTATCGCCAGCGCGCCGGCTCGCGCTGTGCGACGCGCTGCGTGGCGCGCATGCGTTGCCCGGAAGGGGCGGCGCAGCGCTATCCGGACGCACACATCCACCATGTCTACGCGCACTCGCTGCGCATGATCGCGCGCTACCGCGAGCGGGCGCGGGCGGCAGAAAGTGGGCGCGATTGATCCAGCCCGGGTCAGCGGCGTCGCTTCGTGCCAGAATCGAAGGGTCGCCACCTGAGCTTTTCTCGCCATGTCACCCTTCCCGATTGCCGCCCTGGTGTATTCCACCGAGATCAACCCCGCGCCCGTGCTGGGCGAGGTGGTGCGCGTGCTGCAGGCACGCGGCGTGGCGCTGGCCGGCGCTGTGCAGCACGATGCCGGCCCGCGCGAGATGTGCGGCATGGAGCTGGAGGTGTTGCCGGGTGGCGCGCGCCTGCCGATGTCGCAGGAACTGGGCGCGGGATCGCACGCCTGCCGGCTCGACCCCGCCGCGCTGGCGGAAGCCGCGGCGCAGGTGCGCCGGGCGATCGACGCGGGTGCAGCGCTGACGGTGTTCAACAAATTCGGTGCGCAGGAGGTCAATGGCGAGGGGCTGCGCGACGAGATGGCCGCTGCCGTGCTCGCCGGGGTGCCGCTGCTCACCGCCGTGGCGGAGCGCTTTGTGGGGCAATGGACGGAATTCACCGGCGGCGAGGCCGAGGCGCTGCCCTGCACCGCCGAGGCGGCGCTGGCGTGGTGGGCGCGGCTGCAGGGCGAGACGCCGGGATGAGCCGCACCGCGCTGCGCAACCGCTGGAACGACCCCAGCGGCGGGCTGGGCTATCACTGGCGGGCACGGCGTTATCGGGTGCGTCTGTGGCAGCCCTACCACGCCCGCGTGGCGCAGTGGCTGGCAGCGTGGCAGCCGCCGTGCCGCACGCTGGTGCTGGTCGGGCCGTCGGCCGGCTATGCGCTGAGCGATGAGTTCATCGCCCGCTTCGCGCACTGCGTGGTTCTCGAACCCGACCCGCTGGCGCGCTGGCTGCTGAAGCGGCGCCTGGGCGCGGCGCGCTGCCGCTTTGAAACGCTCGACGTTTTCGACGACCCGGCCGCACTCGCTGCGCTCGGCACCCGCGCCGCCGACACGGCGATCCTGTTCTGCAATGTGATCGGCCAGGCACTGGACGCCGACACCGCGCCGCCGTGGCGCGCGCGCCAGCACGCGGCGCTGGTGAATCACCACTGGGCCAGCTGGCACGACTGCTTCTCATCCACCGTCGCCCCGGTGGCCCTGCCCGATGCCGACGACATCGCCCGCGGCGCGGACGCATCGGCCGAGGTGGCACGGCGCCTGTGGGCCGGGCTGCGCTGCGCGGTGGTCGACCACGGCACCTTTGGCTGGCTGCCCGAAACGCAGCATGCCCTGTGGCATCTGGCGCCGCATCAATGGCATGTGGTTGGCTGGGGCGTGCACCGCCCCCGGTCGACGTAGTTGCGGCCCGATCAGTCGGCCGGCGGGGCGTCCTCGACGCCGCTTTCGATGTGCGCCAGCACCGCGGCAAACAACGCTTTGACCACCTCGAATGCGGCGCTGACGGCGTCGGCATCGGCCGCTTCGTAGGCCGCTTCGAGGGTGCGCGCGGCATCTGACAGCGCACCTGCGCCGATGGTGCCGGCGGTGCTCTTGAGGGTGTGCGCAAGGCGGTAGGCCTCGACCTCGTCGCCGCGCGCGCTGGCCTCCTCGATGCGCGTCATCAAGTCGAACTGGGTTTCGTGAAAGCGCTGCAGCAGGCGCGCGAACAGCGCGGGCTTGCCGCCGGCGTAACGCAGCCCGGTGGCACGGTCGATGGGCGGGGCATCCGCCATGTTCGGCAGCGCGTCCGGGGGATCGCCGGCCTCGGGCGGGGTGGCCGCGGCACCGCGATAGCGGGCGATGGTGGCATACATCAGCGCCGGCACGACCGGCTTGACGATGATGTCGTCCATGCCGGCCGCGAGGCAGCGCTCGCGCTCGTCGGCCAGCGCGTGGGCGGTCATCGCCACCACCGGCAGCCCGGCCAGCCCCGGCATGCTGCGCAGCCGGCGGGTGGCGGTGTAGCCATCCATGCCCGGCATCTGGATGTCCATCAGCACCAGATCGAAAGTTCCGGTCTCAAGACAACCCAGCGCGGCTTCGCCGTCGTCGGCCACGCTGACCACCACGCCGGCCTCCTCGAGCAGTTCGACCGCCAGCTGCTGGTTGAGGGCATTGTCCTCGACCACCAGAATGCGCATCCCGGCCAGCGCCGCGGGCACGCCGTCGCCGGCCACACTCGGCGTTTCGGCGAGGTGGCCGCGCGCAAACGGCGCTTCGAAGGTGAAGCAGCTGCCCTGCCCGACGGTGCTGCGCACCGACAGGTGACCGCCCATCGCGTCGGCCAGCCGCTTGGAGATCGCCAGCCCGAGGCCGGAGCCGCCGAAGCGCCGCGAGGTGGTGTTGTCGGCCTGACGGAAGGGCTCGAACAGCACGTCGATCGTGCCGGCGGGGATGCCAATGCCGGTATCGACCACATCGCAGCGCAGGCGCACCCACTCGTCGGCGCAGGCCTGGGCGTGGACGCGCACCTCGACCTGCCCGTGCTCGGTGAATTTGATCGCGTTGCCGATCAGGTTGGTGAGGATCTGGCGCAGGCGCAGCGCGTCGCCGGCGAGCACCTCGGGCACGTCGTCGGACACCTCGACCAACCAGTCGAGCCCTTTTTGCACTGCGCGGTAGGACATCATCGCGGCAACGTCGTCGAGGACCGTGCGCGGCGCAAACGGGGCGTGCTCCAGTTCAAGGTGGCGGGCTTCGATCTTGGAGAAATCGAGCACGTCGTTGAGGATGCCGAGCAGCGACTGGGCCGCGCCGTTGACCTTCTCCACGTAGTCGCGCTGGCGGGCATCGAGCCCGGTTTTCAGGCACTGCCCCGAGAGGCCGATGATGGCGTTCATCGGGGTGCGGATCTCGTGACTCATGTTGGCCAGGAAGGCGCTCTTGGCCTGGTTGGCGCGCTCGGCGTTCTCCTTGGCGGCCACCAGATCGGCAGTGCGTTCGGCCACCAGCGCTTCGAGCTCCTCGCCACGGCGCGTGCGTTCGCGCTCGATCCGGTTGCGCTCGGTCACGTCGCGCATCACCACCAGATAGCGCGGTGCGTCGTCGGCGCTCATGGCCGCGCCGGCAATCTCCACCTCCCGCGCGGCGTTGCCGGCATCGTCGAGCGTGCCCTCGAGCAGCACCGGGCGCTGATGCGCCATGCGCGCTAGCAGCCGCGGGCCCCAGCGCCGCGGGGCGGGCGGTGCCACGGCGACGATGTCGGCAATCCTGGCGGCGCGCACGGCGACACCGAACACCGACTCGGCGGCGGCATTGGAGTGCAGCACCCGGCCCCGGTCGTCGAACACCAGCAGCACGTCGCGGACCGCGTCGAACACGTCCTGCAGCAGCATGTCGCGGGCCCGCAGGGCGCGCTCCGAGACCAGCCGCTCGGTCACGTCGCGGCCGATCACCACCATGCCCTGACGCCCCCCGTCGCGGCCGTAGAGCGGCACCCGGGTCACATCGTAGTGACGCTGCCCCATGCCGGCGTAGGGCATCTCGCGGCGCACGCACACGCTGGTGCCGGCCTCCCAGGTGCGCTCGTCGCTGTCGCGGAAGGTGTCGAAATCGGCACGCCGGGCGGGGTACATGCGGGCCAGCTCGGCGTCGGTGCGCCCCGCCCAGTCCACGCCATGCAGCCCGAACGCGTCCTGCCCGGCGCCGTTGAGCAGCTGCCAGCGCCCGCCCCCGTCCTTGAGCAGCACGGCATCGGGCAGCGCCTCGACCAGCGTGCTCAGCTGCTGCTCGCGAACATGCAGCGCTGCGGCAGCCTGGCGATGCGCGGTCATGTCGGTGTGGGTGCCGATCACGCGCAGCGCGCGTCCGGCGGCGTCGCGCTCGACGGCCTTGCCGCGATCGAGAATCCAGCGCCAGCTGCCATCCTTGTGACGCAGGCGATGTTCGTGGGTGTAGTTTTCGGTGTGCCCTTCGAGGTGCGCGTTCACCGCGCGCATGGCCGCGTCGATGTCGTCGGGGTGCACCCGCTCCGACCATTCGGTCAGGCCGCTCCCGACCTCGTCATCGGCATAGCCGAGCATCGACTTCCAGCGCGACGAATAAAATACGACGTCGGTGGTGACATCCCAGTCCCATACCCCGTGATCGGCGCTCTCCAGCGCAAACTGCCAGCGCAGCTGCGCCTCGTAGGCCGCGCGGGCGATTTCCTTCTGCTCGGTGACGTCGGTGTTGGTGCCCACCACGCGGGTTGCCCGGCCCTCGGCGTCGCGCTCCACCACGCGGCCACAGGACAGCAGCCAGCGATACGCGCCAAGCTTGTAGCGCACGCGGTGCTCGCATTTCCACAGCGGGGTGTGGCCCCGCAAGTGCGCGACCAGCGACTGGCGGGCGTGGTCGAGGTCGTCGGGATGCACCATCGCCAGCCATTGCGCCAGCGAGTTTTCGAGCTCCCAGTCCTCGAACCCGATCATCTGCTTGGTGGTGCTGGAGTAGTCCACCTTGCCGGTCGCGGCATCCCACGCCCACAGCCCGTGACCGGCGCCCTCGATGACCGACAGCCAGCGCTGCATGTCGCGCTGGGTCTCCCGCGCCTGCGCCTCGGCACGTCTGCGCGCGCCGATGTCTTCGACCACCGACACGTAGTACAGCGGGCGATGCTGTGCATCGAGCACCGGCGAGACCACGACCCGCACCCAGATCGCGTGGCCGTCGCGGTGGAAGTAGCGTTTTTCGGCGACGTACTGATCGATTTCGCCACGCGACATGGCCGTCTTGGCGGCCAGATCGCGCGGCAGATCGTCGGGGTGGGTAATGCCGGCAAAGCCCTTGCCGAGCAGTTCTTCACGCGGGTAACCCACCATCGAACACAGGGTCGCGTTGACCCGCAGCCATTGGCCGTCGAGCGCGATGTGCGTCATCCCCACCGCGACATGCTCGAAAGCCGACGCAAAGCGGGTCTCGGTTTCCGCCAGTGCGCTGGCACGCAGCGCAAGGCTGTGCGCCATCTCGGCGCGCACCCCGGCGATCCGCCGGTACCCGACCGCCAGCAGCGCGGTCGCCACCAGCCCGAGGGCGAGCACCAGCCACGGCAGGGCGCCCAGCCCGGCGTCGGCAAACGCCGCGCCCGCCACGCGGTGCAGCTGCCACGCCAGCACCGCGCTGATGACCACGCCAAGCACGGCGCCGCCCCACCACCACGCGGGAGGCGCTGACTCGGGAGCCTGCTCACGATCCATCGTCACCCAATCCTCACTCGAGCCCATGACGGTCAACGCGACCGCTTAACCCTGAATCATAAACACTAAGTGCCATCGACCGCGATGACATATTCTTTTTGTGAACGGTGTGCCAGGCGGTGCACTTGAGCGTGACGGGTGGCCGCACCGGCCGCAATCGAACACGCGGCTGACATAGCACACCGTTATAATTGCGCCTTTTCGCCCGCACACTGCCCGCATGGACCTCGCTCTCCTCGTCACCGCCCTGATTCTGGGCGTCATTGAAGGCCTCACCGAATTTCTGCCGGTGTCCTCGACCGGCCACCTGATCATCTTCGGCGACCTGCTCAACTACACCGACGCACAGAGCAAGGTGTTCAAGATCGTGATCCAGCTGGCGGCGATTCTGGCGGTGTGCTGGGACTACCGCGAACGCATCGCCAGCGTGGTGGGCGGCCTGCGCAGCGACCCCGCGGCGCAGCGCTTTACCGCCCACCTGATCATCGCCTTCCTGCCCGCCGCGGTGCTCGGCCTGCTGTTCTACAAGATCATCAAGGGCTACCTGTTCAATCCGCTGACGGTGGCCACCATGCTGATTCTCGGCGGGCTGCTGATTCTCTACATCGAAAAGCGCGCCTATCACCCGCGCCTCAACTCGGTTGAGGAGATGAGCTGGAAGGACGCGCTCAAGGTCGGTTTCGCGCAGTCGCTGGCGATGATCCCGGGCACCTCCCGCTCGGGCGCCACCATCATGGGCGGCCTGATCTTCGGCCTGTCGCGCAAGACGGCCACGGAGTTCTCGTTCTTCCTCGCCATCCCCACCATGCTCGCCGCCACCGTGTATGACGTGTACAAGAACTGGGCGCTGCTCAGCGTGAACGACCTGCCGGTGTTTGCGGTGGGCTTCGTCGCCTCGTTCCTGGCCGCGATGGTGGCGGTGAAAGCCTTCATCAAGTTCGTGTCGAACAACAGCTTCGCGCCCTTCGCCTGGTACCGCATCGCCTTCGGGCTGGTGGTGCTGGCGTCGTGGCATTTTGGCTGGGTGAGCTGGCACGACGCCTGAGCCGGGGCGTAGGATGGCGGGCATGATCCTGTATCTGCACGGTTTCCGCTCCGCCCCCGCCTCGGTCAAGGCCTCGCGCCTGCAGGCCCACATGGCCGCGCGCGGCCTCGCCGACGCCTACTGGTGCGCGCAATTGCCGGTGGCGCCGGATGCGGCCATCGCGCGGGTCGAGGCGCAGATTGCGCGCTGCGACGCGCCGCCCACGCTGGTCGGCAGCTCGCTCGGCGGCTACTACGCCACCTGGCTGGCGGAGCGCCACGGGCTCAAGGCGGTGCTGGTCAATCCCAGCGTGGTGTCGCACATCTCGCTGGCGCCCTACGTGGGCACGCAGACCAATCTGTACACCGGCGAGACGCTGGACTTCACCGCCGCCCACATCGACCAGTTGCGCGCCCTCGAAGTGCCCGCCATCACCCGCCCCGAGCGCTACTGGCTGCTGGTCGAGACCGGCGACGAGATCCTCGACTACCGCCACGCCGTCGCCAAGTACGCCGGCGCCCGCCAGAGCGTGCTCGAAGGCGGCGACCACGGCTTCTCGCGCTGGGGCGACTACCTCGACGATGTGCTCGATTTCGCGGGGCTGTAGATGGGAACCGACTTCGACGCCGCCCGCTTCAAGGCCATGGAACGCGCCGGCTTCAACCGCATCGCGCGGCAATACGACGAGGCCGCCCACCTGCGCGCGAGCCTGCAGGACGCGCTCATTGCCGCCGCCGCGCCGGCACCCGGCGAGCGCTGGCTGGATCTGGCCAGCGGCCCGGCCCTGCTCGCGCGCGCCATGGCACCGCGCCTTGCACCCGACGGTTTCATGCTGGCCACCGACATCGCCGACGGCATGCTCGCCCACGCCCGCGCCCGTCTCACCCGCGACGAGGGGGCGGTCCTCTTCGCCGCTGCCGATGCCGAGCAGCTGTGCCTGCCCGACGCCTGCTTCGACGGCGTCAGCATCGGGCTCGGGCTGTTCGTGTTCCCGCACCCCGGGCAGGCCCTGGCCGAAATTCACCGCGTGCTGCGCCCGGGCGGACGCATCGCCCTGTCGGTGTGGGGCCCGGCGGGCAGCGTGCCGCTGATCGAGCGCGCCCAGCAGTGCATTGCCCGGCTGCTGCCGCAGCCCAGGGTCGCCCGCCCCTCGGTGTTCCGCTTTGGCGACCCGGCGGTGCTGGGGGCCTTGCTCGCATCGGCCGGCTTCAGTGGCCCGACCTTCGCGCCGCACGCCTTCGGCTGCGACTTTGCCGACGCCGGCGCCTACTGGGACGCCTTCCTGGCCCTCGCCGGCGGCGCCACCGAAGCGCTCTCGCGCCTGCCGCCCGAACGCCAGGCCGCGCTGCGCGCCGCGGTGGCCGACGACCTGGCCGATCTGCAGCACGGCACCGGCTACCGGGTCGACGCCGCCACCCTCATCGCCACCGCCCGCCGCACCTGAATGGACGACACCCGGCGCGGCATCCTGGCGGCCCTGGCCGCCTTTGTCATCTGGGGCCTCGCCCCGCTGTACTTCAAGGCCGTGGCCAGCGTGCCGGCCACCGAGATCGTCGCCCACCGGGTGCTGTGGTCGGTGGTTTTCCTGGCCGGCCTCATCGCCCTCATGCACCAGGGCGGTGCGCTGCACGTGGCCATCGGCCAGCGACGCCTGCTCGGCATCCTCGTCATCACTGCGCTCCTCACCGGCAGCAACTGGCTGGTCTTCGTCTGGGCGGTCACCCATGACCGCGTACTCGAAGGCAGCCTGGGCTACTTCATCAACCCGCTGCTGAGCGTGCTGCTCGGCCGCCTGTTTCTGGGCGAGCGCCTGCGCCCGCTGCAGCAGATCGCGGTCGGCATCGCGGCGCTCGGGGTGGGCTGGCGCATCATGGCGGTGGGCGAAGTGCCGTGGATCGCCCTCTTCCTGGCCCTCACCTTCGGCCTCTACGGTCTGCTCCGGAAGCGCACCCCGGTCGATGCCATCGTCGGCCTGTTCGTGGAAACCGTGCTGGTGCTGCCGCTCGCCATCGCCTGGCTGATGTGGGTCTCGCACACCGGGCAGATCGTCTGGGGCAGCGCGCTGCACATCGACCTGCTGCTGCCCGTGGCCGGCATCCTCACCGCCACCCCGCTCATGCTCTTCGCCTTCGGCGCGCGGCGCCTGCCGCTGTCTACGGTGGGCTTTTTGCAGTATGTGGCGCCCTCACTCAACTTCCTGCTGGCCATCTTCGTGTTCAAGGAACCCTTCGATGCCGCACGCCTCGCGGGCTTCGTGATCATCTGGTGTGCACTGGCGCTGTACACGGCCGACATGCTGCGGGCCGGGCGGCGTCCATCCGGCGGCTGAATCCAGTACACTGGCGGGCCTCATTGCTCCCTGAAAGTCCCTGATGTACGTGCTCTATGAAGAGAGCGGCGCCTTCAAGTGCGGCACCGTTCTGGTCGACAACGACGCCACCCTGCAAGTCGAAAACACCCACGGCAAGCGGATCAAGCTCAAGCGCAATCACGTGCTGCTGCGCTTCGACGCCCCCGCCGCGACGGATCTGCTGGCCCGCGCCGAGACCGAAGCCGAAGCGCTGGAGGTCGATTTTCTGTGGGAGGTGTGCGGCGAAGACGAGTTCGCCTTCGAGGATTTCGCGCAGGAATATTTCGGCCACCCGCCCGGCTCCATCGAAGCCGCCGCGGTGCTGCTGCGCCTGCATTCGTCGCCGATCCATTTCCATCGCAAGGGCCGCGGGCGCTTCCGCAAGGCGCCGGCCGACATTCTGGAGGCGGCGCTCGCCGGGCTGGAGAAGAAGCGCCAGCAGAGCCTGGCCATCGAACGCATGCGCGACAGCCTGCTCGCCGGCGACCTGCCGCCGGAGTTCGACGGCATGGTCGCCCAGTTGCTCTACCGCCCGGACCGCAACCGCCTCGAAGCCAAGGCCTTCGAGGCCGCCTGCATCGACAGCGGCATGAGCGGCGCGAAGCTGATGCTCCACTGCAAGGCGCTGGGGTCGAGTTACGACTTTCATTACGGCCGCTTCCTGTTCGAGCACTTTCCCGAGGGCACCGACTTTCCGCCGCTCACGCCGCCGGTCGCGCCGGACGATCTGCCGGTCGCCGACGTGCGCGCGTTTTCGATCGACGATGCCAGCACCACCGAGATCGACGACGCCTTCTCGGTCACCGCGCGCGCCGGCGGCGGCTGGCGGGTGGGCATCCACATTGCCGCGCCGGGGCTGGGCTTCGGCCGCGGGTCGGACATCGACGCCATCGCCCGCCAGCGGCTGTCGACGGTCTACATGCCGGGCAACAAGATCACCATGCTGCCCGATTCGGTGGTCGACGCTTTCACCCTGCAGGCCGGGCGCACCTGCGCCGCGGTGTCGCTGTACCTCGACCTGAGCCCCGACCTGTCGGTGGCCGCGCAGGAGACGCGCCTTGAGCGCGTGCCGGTGGAGGCCAACCTGCGCCACCACGATCTGGAGCCGGTGTTCAACGACGACACCCTGCTGCACGGCGGCCCCGACTTCCCGTGGAAGAAGGAGCTCGTCCTGCTGTGGGAGCTGGCCACGATCATGGAAGCCGGGCGCGGCAAGCCGGCCACCAATCAGGTGCAGACCGACTACAGCTTTGCGGTCGACTGGGACCGCGCCGACGCCGACGGCCCCGGCGTGGTGAGCATCGGCCAGCGCCTGCGCGGCTCGCCGCTCGACAAGCTGGTGGCGGAGCTGATGATTGCCGCCAACGCCACCTGGGGCAAGTGCCTCGACGAGGCCGGCGTGCCGGGCATCTACCGCGTGCAGGGCGGCGGCAAGGTGCGCATGGCCACCGCCGCCGCGCCGCACGAGGGGCTGGGGGTGGACTGCTACGCGTGGTCCAGTTCGCCGCTGCGCCGCTACGTGGACATGGTCAACCAGTGGCAACTGATCAGCGTGCTGCGCGGCGAGGCGCCGCCCTTCCCGCCCAAATCGCCGGAGCTGATGGAGGCGGTGCGCGACTTCGACATCGCCTACAGCGCCTACGCCGAGTTCCAGCGTCACATGGAGCGCTACTGGTGCCTACGCTGGCTGCGTCAGCGCGACGATGCGCGCATCGCCGCACGCGTGCTGCGCGACAACGTGGTGCGCGTCGACGGCCTGCCCTTCGTGTTCAAGGTCGGCGGCATGCCGCTGCAGATGCCCGGCGCCCACATCGCGCTCGACATCACCGACACCGACCTGCTCGACGTCGACATGCGCGCGCGCTTCGTCAGCGTGCTCGCCGAGCCGGCCAGCGATGCGCGCGGAGACGAGAACGCGCAGTAGAATCCCGTCATGGCCCGCACCTCCAAGCTCGTGAACCGGACACCCCGGCGCCCGCCGCCCAAGGCGGCGCGACTGGGCTTTTTGCTTGGGGGCTCCGCGGTGCTGCCCTTTGCCTTCGGGATGTCGTTCCTGCTGCACGCCATCCCGCTGACGATCCACTTCAGCTTCCCCGACATCGGCAAATCCTTCAAACGCGACAACGGGCTCGAAGTGGTGTTGGTCAACGCCCGCCACGCGCGCGCCCCGGACGCGCCCGAAGCGCTGGCCCAGACCAACCTCGACGGCGGCGGCAACACCGACGCCAAGGTCACCGCCAGCACGCCGCTGCCGCCGCGCGAAACGCGCAAGGACGGCGATCAGCTGCTCGAAACCTCGCGCCGCGTGGCGCAGCTCGAAGCCGCCCAGCGCAAGCTCCTCGCCGAAGCCAGGCAACCCGTCACCCGCGCCACGACGGCCACCCAGAGCGACGCCCCGGCCGAGACCCCGCGCGAACTGTCGGGCACCGAGCTGGCCGACAGCTCCGCCGCCATCGCGCGGCTCGAAGCGCGGGTCGACAAACAGCTCAACGAATACGCCCGCCGCCCGCGCAAGAAGTTCATCGGCGCGCGCACCCAGGAATACCGCTTCGCGCAGTATGTCGAGGACTGGCGCCAGAAGATCGAGCGCGTCGGCACCCTCAACTATCCGGACTCCGCGCGCGGCAAGCTCTACGGCAGCCTGCTGATGTCGGTCGTGATCCGCGCCGACGGCAGCGTCAAGCGGGTCAACATCCACCGCAGTTCCGGGCACGCGGTGCTCGACCAGGCTGCCGAGCGCATCGTGCGCCTGTCGGCCCCGTTCTCGGTTTTTCCGGCCAACATCCGGCGCGACACCGACGAGCTGGAAATCACCCGCACCTGGACCTTCACCAACGCCGACGCGGTGCGCACCGACTAGCGCCACCCCCGAGACCCCGCCCATGGACCGTTACGCCGTCATCGGCAACCCCATCGCCCACAGCAAGTCGCCGCAGATCCACGCCGCCTTTGCCCGCCAGACCGGCCAAGCGCTCAGCTACGAGGCCATCCTCGGCCCCATGCACGGCTTTGCCGACACGGTGCGCGCCTTCGCCGCCAGCGGCGGCCGCGGCATGAACGTGACCGTGCCCTTCAAGCTCGACGCCTACGATCTGGCCGACCACCTGTCCGAACGCGCACAGGCCGCCGGCGCGGTCAACACGCTGAGCTTTCGCGCCGACGGCATCCACGCCGACAACACCGACGGCTGCGGCCTGATCCGCGACCTGACGCGCAACCTGAACTGCCCGCTCGCCGGCCAGCGCGTGTTGCTGCTCGGCGCCGGCGGCGCCGCGCGCGGCGTGCTGCATCCGCTGCTCGCCGAGGGGCCGGCGCAGGTGGTGGTTGCCAACCGCACGCCGGCGCGCGCGCGGGAGCTGGTCGAACGCTTCCGCCCGCTGTGCACGCACAGCGCGCTCGACGGCGGCGGCTTCGACGCGCTGGCCGGGCAGACCTTCGACGTGCTCATCAACGCCACCGCCGCCAGCCTCAGCGACGAAGCGCCGCCGGTGCCCGCTGCGGTGTACGGCCCCGGCGCGCTGGCCTACGACATGATGTACGGCGCGCAGCCCACCGCCTTTTTGAAGGCCGCCGCGGGGGCCGGCGCGGCGCGCGGCGCCGACGGGCTGGGGATGCTGGTGGAGCAGGCGGCGGAGAGCTTCTTCCTGTGGCGCGGGGTGCGCCCGGCCACCGCCGAAGTGCTCGCCGCGCTGCGCGCCGGGCTGCGCGCGGGGTGAAGGCCATCGGCCGCTGGACCGGCCGCGCGCTCCTGGTGCTGATCGCCGCCGTCGTGCTCTACGAGTGCTGGATTTTTGCCCATGTGATCTGGTGGACCCACGCCAACCCGGACACCACCCGCTTCATGGCCCTGCAGCAGGCCGCGCTGCGCAAGCTCGACCCAAACGTCGAGATCAAACACCAGTGGGTACCCTACGCGCGCATCTCGCGCCATCTCAAGCAGGCCGTGGTGGCCGCCGAGGACGACCGCTTTGTCGACCACGACGGCTTCGACTGGGAGGGCATCCAGACCGCGCTGGAGAAAAACCAGCGCCGCGGGCGCGCGGTGGCCGGCGGCTCGACGATCAGCCAGCAGCTGGCCAAGAACCTGTTCCTGAGCCCCGAGCGGAGCTATTTCCGCAAGGCGCAGGAGGCGATCATCACGCTGATGATCGAGCTCACCTGGAGCAAGCGGCGCATCCTTGAGGTGTATCTGAACGTGGTCGAATGGGGGCGCGGGGTGTTCGGCGCAGAGGCCGCGGCGCGCCACTACTACGGCATTCCGGCCGCCGCGCTCAACGCCGAGCAGGCCGCCCGGCTGGCGGTGATGCTGCCCAATCCACGCCGCTACGAAAAGCATTTCGGCGCCTGGCTAGCGGCCCACGCCCGCCGTATCCAGGCACGCATGCATCGCTCCGCAGTGCCCTGAGCGGCGTCGCGCCGGCCGGTCAAAGCACGTACAATCGCCGCCGACGCGGCTGCCGCCGCACACCGCCACCGATGGCCGAAGACGACATCAAACCCCGCGACAAGGTTCAGGCCCAGCTCAAGGAGGTCCAGGAACTGCTCCACCGGCATGTGCTGGTGGAGTCGCTCGTGCACCGTCAGGACATGCCGCGCCATGACCTGATCGAGGGCCTGGTCCACAAGCAGCACGTGGCCGAGCTGACCCGCAAGCTCGACGAACTGCACCCGGCCGACATCGCCTACATCCTCGAAGCGCTGCCGCTCGACGAGCGCCGCTTCCTGTGGGAGCTGGTCAAGGCCGAGCGCGACGGCGACATCCTGCTCGAAGTCTCCGACGCGGTGCGCGAGTCGCTGATCGAGACGATGGCGCCGGAGGAGCTCAAGGCCGCGGCCGGCCAGCTCGACGCCGACGAGCTGGCCGATCTGGCGCCGGACCTGCCCGACGCGGTGATGGAGGATGTGTACCTCTCGCTCGATCTGGAAGAGCGCGCCCAGCTGCGCGCCGCGATGTCCTACCCGGAGGACGCGGTGGGCGCGCTGATGGATTTCGAGATGGTCACCGTGCGCGCCGACATGCGGCTGGAGGTCGTGCTGCGCTATCTGCGTCGTTTCGACGAATTGCCCGACCACACCGACCAGTTGTTCGTGGTCAACCGCGCGGAGCAGCTCATCGGCGTGCTGCCGTTTACCGCGCTGCTGATCAGCGATGTGGACAAGCGCGTGAGCGAGGTGATGATCACCGACCCGTTCACGCTGCGCCCCGACGACAAGGCCGAAGACGCCGCCACCGCGTTCGAGCGCTACGATCTGGTCTCGGCGCCGGTAGTGACCTCGGAGAACCGGCTGATGGGCCGGGTCACGGTGGCCGACGTGGTGGACTACATCCGCGAAGAGGCGGAATCCGAGCTGCTCAACCAGGCCGGGCTGCGCGAGGAGGAAGACATCTTCGCCTCGGTGCTCGACTCGGTGAAAAACCGCTGGGCCTGGCTGGCGGTCAATCTGGTCACCGCCTTTGTGGCCTCGCGCGTGATCGGGGTGTTCGAGGGCTCGATCGAGAAGCTCGTCGCGCTGGCGGCGCTGATGCCCATCGTCGCCGGCATCGGTGGCAACTCCGGCAACCAGACCATCACCATGATCGTGCGCGCGATGGCCACCGGGCAGGTCAGCGGCGAGAGCGGCAAACGCCTGCTCAAGAAGGAGATGGGCGTGGCGCTGATCAACGGCGTGGTGTGGGGCGGGCTGCTCGGCGCGCTGGCATGGTGGCTCTACGGCAGCGCCGAACTGGGCGCGGTGATGACCGTCGCCACCACCCTCAACCTGCTGCTGGCGGCGAGCATGGGGGTGGTGATCCCGCTGACGATGCAACGCTTCGGGCGCGACCCGGCGCTCGGCTCCAGCGTGCTGATTACCGCCTGCACCGACTCCGGCGGCTTCTTCATCTTCCTCGGCCTGGCGACGCTGTTCCTGCTGTAGCGGTCTCGCGTCAAGAATCCATCACGGCTGAACGCGCGGCCCCCGGCACGCGCCGGCCGCCCCTCGGGGGGCAGCGAGCGCAAGCGAGCGTGGGGGCCCTGCTACTTCGCCATCCCGGCAAACACCTGATCGGCCGCGGCGACGGTCGCCGCGATGTCGGCCTCGCTGTGCGCGCTGGAGACGAAGCCGGCCTCGAACGCCGAGGGCGCGAAGTAGTGGCCGGCGTCGAGCATGGCGTGGAAGAAGCGGTTGAAGGCGTCGCGGTCGGCGCGCATCACCTCGGCGAAATTCTGCGGCGCGGTGGCCGCGAAATACAGCCCGAACATGCCGCCCACGGCTTGCGCGCTGAACGCCACCCCGTGGCGCGCCGCGGCGGCCGCCAGCCCGTCGGTGAGCTGGCGGGTGCGTGCGCCGAGCGCGTCGTAGAAGCCCGGCGCGCTCACCAGCTTGAGCGAGGCCAGCCCCGCCGCCACCGCCAGCGGGCTGCCCGACAGCGTGCCGGCCTGATACACCGGGCCGAGCGGCGCCACTTTTTCCATGATGTCGCGCCGCCCGCCAAAGGCGCCCACCGGCATGCCGCCGCCGACCACCTTGCCCAGCGTGGTCAGGTCCGGGGTGATGCCGACGAGCCCCTGCACGCCCTGCAGACCGACGCGAAAACCGGTCATCACCTCGTCGAAGATCAGCACCGCGCCGTGCGCCGTGCACAGGCGGCGCAGCAGGTGGAGGTATTCATCGCCCGGGCGGATCAGGTTCATGTTGCCGGCGAAGGGCTCGATGATCACCGCGGCGATCTCGTCGCCTTTTTCGCGGAAGGTGGCTTCGAGCTGGGCGGGGTCGTTGTAGTCGAGCACCAGCGTGTGCTTGGCGAAATCGGCCGGCACGCCGCCCGACGACGGGTTGCCGAAAGTCAGCAGGCCGGAGCCGGCCTTGA